>NZ_NIBE01000127.1:120630-121004 GCF_002205115.1 Pseudomonas sp. DrBHI1 | reverse complement strand
GCCTTGTGGGAGCGGGCTTGCCCCGCGATGGCGTCACTACGGTCGCTGCAGGGTCTTCTGCCTGAGGATCCAGGTACTGACCAGCACCGCGCTGGTCAGCATGAACACCCGTGCCCAGAACAACGGCACCAGGTAGCAGGACAGTCCGATGCTGGCCCACATCAGGCCGATCGCATAAACCTTGCCCCGCAGCGGAATTCCCTCGCCGCTGAGGTAGTCGCGGATCCATGGCCCGAGTTTCGGATGATTCACCAGCCAGTGGTGAAAGCGCGGCGAGCTGCGGGCGAAACAGGCCGCCGCCAGCAGCAGGAACGGGGTGGTGGGCAGTACCGGCAGGAAGATCCCCGCCACCCCGAGCGCGACACTGAGCCAGC
>NZ_NIBE01000127.1:119989-120587 GCF_002205115.1 Pseudomonas sp. DrBHI1 | reverse complement strand
GCAGGTTTCTCTTCGGGGGCGTGCAGCAGCAGGAACAGGGCGCTCAGCGCCTCGGGGATCTGCACGATCATGTCGTCCTGCAGGTTGGCGTTACCGGCGATGTCGGCGAACTCCGGCTGCTCGTCGAACAGGCCCGAGCCGACCATGATCGGCAGCAGCATTTCGCTGACTTCTTCCTCGGCGTTCTCGAACCAGGCCTCTTCACGCAGGAACACGCCCTCCATGAAACCGATGCACCAGCCGCGCAGGTCGGAATCGTCCGGCTCGTCGGTCAGGTCCAGCTCGCAGGGCAGGTCGAATTCTTCGTCGCTGGCCAGTTGGCGGGCGATGTGCGCCTTGAGCGCGACCAGGGTGGCCTCGATCTCGGTGCGCTGGGCATCGCTGGCATAGTGCGGTTCTTCGGCGAACAGCGCGTCGATCCATTCGCGTTCTGGAACTTCCTCGGAGCAGATCGACAGCGCGGTCAGGTAGCCGTGGGCGGCGACGTAGTCCAGCGCTTCTTCGTGCAGCTCATCGGCGTCGAGGAAGGCTTGCAGGCGGGTCAGTTGCTCGGCGAAGGACATTACAGGGCTACCTTGGGGAATAAACGATAGTGAAT
>NZ_NIBE01000127.1:29896-119882 GCF_002205115.1 Pseudomonas sp. DrBHI1 | reverse complement strand
TTTTTCGTGCTCTGGTGGCGTTTTCCTGCCATCTGGCAAAAACCGCTTACGCATTCGATGTGTGCGCGGCGGATTTATCGTCCAGCCTGAGTCCAGGATGGTACGGCGATTTTGGAGTGGCAAATGCTCGAACAGGCTCAGCGCGTCCTCAAGGATGTCTTCGGTTACGACAGTTTCCGCGGGCGCCAGGCAGCGATCATCGAATGTGTGGCAGGCGGCGGCGACGCCCTGGTGCTGATGCCCACCGGTGGTGGCAAGTCGTTGTGCTTCCAGGTACCTGGCCTGCTGCGCCCGGGCCTGACCGTGGTGGTGTCGCCGCTGATCGCGCTGATGGACGATCAGGTCGCCACCCTCGACGAGCTGGGCGTGGCCGCCGCGGCGCTGAACTCCACCCTCAGCGCCGAGCAGCAGCGCGACCTGGCCGGGCGCCTGCGCCGTGGCGAGGTGAAGATGCTCTACCTGGCCCCTGAGCGTCTGGTCCAGCCGCGCATGCTGGATTTCCTGCGCGGCCTGGATATTGCCCTGTTCGCCATCGACGAGGCTCACTGCGTGTCGCAGTGGGGTCATGACTTCCGTCCCGAGTACCTGCAACTGGGCCAGCTCGCCGAGCTATTCCCGCATGTGCCGCGCATCGCCTTGACCGCCACCGCCGACATGCGCACCCGCGAGGAGATCGTCCAGCGCCTGCACCTGCAGGGCGCCGAGCGCTTCCTGTCGAGCTTCGACCGGCCGAACATCTTCTACCGCATCGTGCCCAAGGAATCGCCGCGCAAGCAGTTGATGGCGTTCCTCGGCGAGCGCCGCGGCAACGCCGGCATTGTCTATTGCCTGTCGCGCAAGAAGGTCGACGAGACCGCCGCCTTCCTGTGCGACCAGGGCTTCCCGGCGCTGCCGTACCACGCAGGCCTGGCCGCCGAGACCCGCGCCGCCAACCAGCACCGCTTCCTCAACGAGGAAGGGCTGATCATGGTCGCGACCATCGCCTTCGGCATGGGCATCGACAAGCCCAACGTGCGCTTCGTCGCCCACCTTGACCTGCCCAAGTCACTCGAGGCCTATTACCAGGAGACCGGCCGCGCTGGCCGTGACGGTCTGCCCTCGGATGCCTGGATGGCCTACGGCCTGCAGGACATGGTGATGCTCAAGCAGATGCTGCAGAACTCCGAGGGCGACGAGCGCCACAAGCGTATCGAGCAGCACAAGCTCGACGCCATGCTGGCGCTGTGCGAGGAGACCCGCTGCCGTCGCCAGTCGTTGCTGGCCTACTTCGACGAAGTGCTCGATCAGCCGTGCGGGCATTGCGACAACTGTGTCGACAATGTGCAGACCTGGGACGCCACCGAACCTGCCCGTCAGGCGCTGTCGGCGGTGTTCCGCACCGGCCAGCGCTACGGCGTCGGCCACCTGGTCGATGTGCTGCTGGGCAAGGACACCGAAAAAGTACGTAATTTCGGCCACGAGAAACTCTCGGTGTTCGGCGTCGGCAAGGCCTTGGCCGAGGCCGAATGGCGCTCGCTGTTCCGCCAGCTGGTGGCCCGTGGCCTGGTGGATATCGACCTGGAAGGCTATGGCGGCCTGCGCCTGTCCGACAGCTGCCGGCCGTTGCTGCGCGGCGAGGTGAACCTGCAACTGCGCCGCGACCTCAAGCCGCAGATCGCGGCCAAGGCCTCCGGCGGCAGTGGCGGCAGCCCGGCCAGCCAACTGGTGCGCGCCGAGGAGCGCGAACTATGGGAAGCGCTGCGTACCTTGCGGCGCAAGTTGGCCGAAGAGCACAGCGTGCCGCCCTACGTCATCTTCCCCGACTCGACGCTGCTGGAGATGCTGCGCAGCATGCCCACCAGCCTCAGCGACATGGCCCAGGTCAGCGGTGTCGGCGCGCGCAAGCTGGAGCGCTACGGCCAGGCCTTCCTCGAGGTGCTCAACGGCGCCGGCGGCACCGAGGAGGCGCCGAAGGTGGTGCTCGACCTGCGCCACGAACTGGTCAGCCTGGCCCGCGCCGGCATGACCCCGGCGCAGATCGCCGGGCAACTGAACTGCACCGAGAAGAACGTCTACAGCTTGCTGGCCGAGGCCATCGGCCGCCAGGAACTGAGCCTGGAGCAGGCCCTGGACCTGCCGGAGGAGCTGATGATGGAGGTGCAGGACGCCTTCCTCGACGGCGAGGGCGAGTTGCCGCCGGTGTCCGGCGTGGCGCCGCTGTTTGGCCCGCGGGTGCCGGAAGGCGTCCTGCATTGCGTACGGGCGGCGCTGGCGGTGGAGTTCGGCTTGTGATTGCCGGCATTTGCGCCAATTGCTGACCTTTGTCATACCCTTACATGATTATCAGCAATTTCCGAGGCGTCGAACCTTGCCTGATTGGCCGGGCCATGATTAGCTGGCTAATAATTAGTTCTATTCATTGAGTTGCTTATGCCCCTGACCGACAACCAACACCGCTTCGGCATGCAGCTGGCCCAGATGTCTCGGGGCTGGCGTGCCGAACTGGACCGACGCCTGGCCGGGCTCAACCTGTCGCAAGCCCGTTGGCTGGTGCTGTTGCACCTGGCCAGGTTCGACGAGGCGCCGACCCAGCGTGAGCTGGCCCAGAGCGTGGGCGTCGAAGGCCCGACCCTGGCGCGCTTGCTCGACAGCCTAGAGAGCCAGGGGCTGGTACGCCGCCAGGCGGTGATGGAAGACCGCCGGGCCAAGAAGATCCTGCTGTGCCCGCCGGCCAAGCCGCTGATCGATCAGATCGAGACCATCGCCAACGCCTTGCGCCTCGAGCTGTTCACCGGCATAGACGAGGCCGACATGGAAGTGTGCATGCGCGTGCATGCGAAGATTCTCGATAATCTCGAGAAGTCCTGAACCCTTCATCAATCGCGGGGCAAGCCCGCTCCCACGAGTCTGCTTGCGCAATTGTCTGCATGACTTGTGGGAGCGGGCTTGCCCCGCGATCGTTCTAGAAGGTGTGCCCCAGGTTCAGGTACACCGCCTTCTCATGGGCATCGTTGGCCCCATAACTCAGGTTCAACGGCCCCAGCGGCGTTTCCAGCCCCAGGAAGATGCTCGCCGCATTGATATAGCCACTGTCGAACTCATTGTCGTTGTTCCACGCCCGCCCACGCTCCAGCGAGCCACCCAGGTACAACGGGAAGTCCAGGGGCAGGTAGGCCCGTGGCGTCAGGCGGCGGTAATAGACCATGCGCAGCAGGCTCATGTTCTGCCCCGAGATCGAGTCCTGGCGAAAGCCCGACAGCTGTCGGGCGCCGCCGAACACGAAGCTTGAAGTGACCACCTCGGCGTCATCCAGCGTACGTCCATACCTGCCGCCCAGCACCAGGGTGTTCGGCCCGCTGCTGAAGGCCTTGTCCAGGTTGAACAGCCACTGCCGGTAGTTCTGGTCCGAGTCCAGTGACTTGTCGTACTTGCGCACGGTCAGGCCGATGTCCTCGCCACTGTGGGGGAAGTAGACGTTGTCGAAGGTGTCGAACGAGTACTTGAGCTCGTAGAACCCCTCGTTGAAGCTGACCTTGGGCAGGTCCTGGTCGCCGATGCGCACCTCGGCGTTGCCCCAGGCCTTGCCCACGCCCAGGCGCACCTCGCCGTAAGTGCCGATCTGCCGGCCGAGATTGAGCCCGAAGCCATAGCGTTCCAGGCGGTACTCGGCCACCGGGTCGTTGTCCAGGGTCGCCTCGACGTTCTGCGAGCCCAAGGCCAGGTAAGGGGCGACGAAGTAGCGCGAGCCCACGTCCAGGGGCTGGTAGAACTCGCTGTACAGTTCCTGCTCGTCGCCGATCTGCGCGCGGGTCAGCCATTCGCCGCCGAGCCGGTTGATGCCATTGACCCGGTAGCTGGCGCCGAGGTTGAAGGCACTGTCGCCACGCAAGTCGTCCGACAGGTTCAGGCCCAGGCGCAGGTAGTCGGTGCCGCCACGCCGGCCACGGGCGTTGATCACCAGGGTATGCTCGTCGCCCTTGTGCGCCACGCGGTATTGCACCTGGTCGAAGTAGTCCAGGCCGTAGAGGGTGCCCATGTCGGTCTGCAGGCGGCCGAGATCCAGCGGCTCGCCGACGGGCTGGCGAATGTAGTAGCGGATCACATCGTCGCTGACCTTGGAGTCGTTCTCCACGCGGATGGCGGTGATGATCGGCGTGCGCTGTTTCGGCGAGCGCGCCACCGCCAGGTTGCTGTCGCCCTCGGGCTGGCGCAGCGCCGCCAGGCGCGGGTCGAGGGCACGGGTGGCGCGGTAGCCGGCGTCGATCATGTCCCGGGCGCGGCCGAAATCGGTAACGCCGAAGGCCGACAGCGGTGGCTGTACCAGGATGTCTTCGCGGCGCAGGCTGGCCAGTTGTTCCTCGGAGTTGCGCCGGGTCATCAGGGTGATCGACTGGTTGAGCACGTCCACCACCGTGGCCAGTTGCTTGCGGTTGCGCAGCGGGGTGCCGATGTCGACGACGATGGCCAGGTCCACGCCCATTTCGCGCACCACATCCACCGGGATGTTGTCGGTCATGCCGCCATCCACCAGCAGCCGGCCGTCCAACTCCACCGGGGCGAACACCGCCGGGATCGACATGCTGGCACGGATCACCTGGGGCAGGTGGCCGCGGCGGAAGATCACCTTCTCGCCGCTGGTGATGTCGGTGGCCACGGCGCGGAAGGGGATTGGCAGCTTGTCGAAGTCGCGAATGTCGGCGGTGTGGGCCAGCTTGCTTTCCAGCAGCAGGGCCAGGTTCTGGCCCTGGATCACCCCCAGCGGCAGGCCCAGGCTGCCATCGTCGCGAAAGCTCAGCTTCTGCTTGACCAGGAAGTCGCGGTCGTCCTGCTTGCGTCGGAACGGCACATCCTTGCGCGGCGGCGCATCGGACAGCGCCTGCTGCCAGTCCAGCGTGGTGGCCAGGTTTTCCAGCTCGGCGATGCTGTAGCCCGAGGCGTACAACCCGCCGACCACCGCGCCCATGCTGGTGCCGGCGATGGCGTCGATGCGCACGCCCTGTTCCTCCAGGGCCTTGAGCACGCCGATATGGGCCAGGCCGCGGGCGGCGCCGCCCGACAGTACCAGGCCGATCTTCGGCCGTGCCGTCTCGGCGGCAAGCACAGCGAAGGAGGTGAGCATCAGCAGGAGGCAGTACAGCAGGCGGCGCATCGTGAGTCTCAAACCAGAGGATAAAGACCGCTAGTATAAGCGGCCCTTCCTACTGAGTTTCCCTACATGGCAGACAGCAAGCCACAAATCGTCATTACCTATTGCACCCAGTGCCAGTGGCTGCTGCGCGCCGCCTGGCTGGCCCAGGAACTGCTCAGCACCTTTGCCGACGACCTCGGCCGGGTGGCGCTGGAGCCTGGAACCGGCGGGGTGTTCCGCATCACCTGCGACGGCGTGCAGATCTGGGAACGCAAGGCCGACGGCGGCTTCCCCGAGGCCAAGGTGCTCAAGCAGCGGGTGCGCGACCAGATCGATCCGCAGCGCGACCTGGGCCACAACGATCGCTGATCAGGCGCTTTCGGGCTGTGGCTGGCGGGCGGGTTGCTCGGCGGCCAGGCGGCTGGACAGCACGATGGCGAAGATGATCAAGGCGCCGCCGGCGAGCATGCGCAGGGTCGGCTGTTCGGCGAACACCACCCAGGCCACGGCGATGCCGTACACCGGCTCCATGCCGAACACTACCGCGGCTGTGCGCGCCTTGATCACCGCCAAGCTGGCGACGAACAGGCTGTGGGCGACGCCGGTGCAGAAAACGCCGAGCAGGGCGATCCACAGCCAGTCCAGCGGCGTCACCGCGTCCAGGCCGGGCGCGGCGAACGGCAGCAGGCACAGGCTCACCACCAGGTTCTGCCACAGCGCTGCCTGCACGGCGGGCAGGCGCCCGGAACCGGCGCGGTTGGTCAGCGACAGCAGCGAGAACAGCAGGCCCGAGAGCAGCGCCCAGAGCAGCCCGCCGGTGGCTTCGCTGGCCAGGTCGAAGGCCGGGGTGACCAGCACCAGGCCAATGCTCACCAGCAGCACCAGCAGCGCTTCGTTGCGGCGGATGCGTTCACGGAACAGCAGGCCCTCGAGGATCACGGTGAAGGCCGGGAAGCTGGCGAAACCGAGAGTGGCGATGGCCACGCCGCCGACCTTGACCGCGATGAAGAAGCTCACCCAGTGCCCGGCCAGCAGCGCGCCGCCCAGTAGCAGGCGGCGCAGGTCCTGGCCGCGCAGCGGCTGCCAGGCCTGGCGCGCCAGGCCGGCGAACAGGGTCAGGGCCAGCACCGCGAACAGGGCGCGGCCGAAGACGATGATCGAGGGGCTGGCGCTGGCGGCCAGCTTGCCGAAGACGCCGGTCAGGCCGAAGAACAGCGCGCCGATATGCAGGGCGCCGAGGGCGGTGCGGTGGTTCATGGTGGTCCTTTTGCATTCGCAGGGAGAGAAGATCCTGGCGCTCAGTGTAAGAGCCCGGTCTACCTGCGTCTGTCGCCCACCTCGCGCCCGTTGTCGCCAGACTCGCGCCGCAACGCCAGCGGCGTGCAGCCGAACGCCCGCATCACCGCCGCGCTGAAGGCACTCTGCGAGCCATACCCCACCCGCGCCGAGACCTCACCCACCGGCAACAGCGTTTCACGCAACAGTCGCCGGGCCATCGCCAACCGCCGCTCACGGATATAGTCCATCGGCGTCATACCGCGCTCGCTGGCAAAACGCGCATGCAGTCGCGCGCTGGAAAGCCCGGCCAGCCTCGCCAGATCGGCGACCTGCAATGGATAGGCGGCGTGCTGCTCGATATGCCGGTCGAAGGCGGCATAGGGCAGGCGCCTGCTGGCCAGTACCGGGGCACCGACCTGCGGGTTGAGGCTGGCCAGCAACAGCACCGCGCCTTGGCGGGCAATCAGCGGGTCGTCCACCGGGCTTGCCGCCAGCCAGTCCACCAACTGCTGCTGGCGGCTGTCCAGGCCCAGGGGGCCGGGGCGGTCGAGCAGGCGGCGGCTGTTGTCGGCGTGCTCGCCCAGGTGCTCGCCAAGCCAGTGCCCGCCTGGCACGTCCAGCACCAGGCAGTGGCTACCCTCGGGGCTGCCGCAGGTGTGGTGGGCACCGGCAGGCACCACCATCAGGTCCTGGCGACCGACCCTGCCGCCGCGGCCATCCACCTCGAAATCCAGGCGTCCGCCCAGGCCGAACACCAGTTGCGAGTGGTCGTGGCTGTGGGCGATCAGGTCGTGGCGATAATGGCGCAGCGAAAGCAGGGGGGCGGCGGTCATGGTGAGTCCTCACGAAGCAGGTGAAGAGTGTACACCTCAAGGCGGACGCAGGATGGTCATGCACCTGCCACCAATCTGTCACCGGTGCCTGCCAGTCTCCAGCAAACAGCGCCGGAGCCTGCCCATGACCCACGCCGAACCCCTTCGCCCGTCACGCAAGCTGCGTGTCCGCACCCTGTGGATTTCCGATGTGCACCTGGGCACCCGGGATTGCCAGGCCGAACACCTCGCGCATTTTCTCAAGGGCTACCAGGCCGAGCGCATCTACCTGGTCGGCGATATCATCGACGGCTGGAAACTGCGCGGCGGCATCTACTGGCCCCAGGCTCACACCAACGTCATCCGCCGCCTGCTGACCCTGAGCAAGCGCGGTACCGAAGTGATCTACGTCACCGGTAACCATGACGAGTTCCTGCGCCGCTACTCGAAACTGATCCTGGGCAATATCCAGCTGGTGGACGAAGCCGAGCACCTCACCGTCGATGGCCGGCGGCTGTTGGTGATCCACGGCGACCAGTTCGACGTGATCACCCGCTACCACCGCTGGCTGGCGTTTCTCGGCGACCGGGCCTACGAATTCACCCTGGTGCTCAACCGCTGGCTCAACCACTGGCGCGCCCGTTATGGCTACGGTTATTGGTCGTTGTCGGCGTACCTCAAGCACAAGGTCAAGGGGGCGGTGAACTTCATCAGCGATTTTGAAGACGCCATCGCCCACGAGTGCACCCGGCGTGGCTTCCAGGGCGTGGTGTGCGGGCATATCCACCATGCCGAGATTCGTCGGGTGGGCGAGGTGGAGTACCTCAACTGCGGTGATTGGGTGGAGTCGTGCACGGCGCTGATCGAGCACTGGGACGGGCGGATAGAGCTGTACCGGTTCGCCGAGGCGCAGGCGCGGGAAGCCGCGTCGCGCCTGGCGGAGCTTGGTGAACCGGCTTGATCGCCGTCCCTGCCGGTCAGGCCGACGCTTTCAGGGCTGTCTTGTAGATCGACTGCCTGGGCCGGGCGAACAGCCGCTCCATCATCGGCTCGAAGAACGACAGCGGCAGGCTCGGGTACTCGGGGTCGAATGCCGCCGCGTCGTAGCGCGCGCAGAACTCGATGGTCCGTTGGTATTGCGGGTGATCGCTGAACTGCTCGCGCAGGTGGCGATCCATGCCTAGGTGGTGAAAGAAATAGTAGCCCTGGAAGATCCCGTGCTTCTCGACCATCCACAGGTTCTCGGCGCTGACAAAGGGCTTGAGGATCGCTGCGGCGATATCCGGGTGATTGTAGCTGCCGAGGGTGTCGCCAATGTCATGCAGCAGGGCGCAGACCACGTACTCCTCGTCGCGGCCGTCACGGTAGGCGCGGGTGGCGGTCTGCAGCGAGTGGCTCAGGCGATCGATGGGAAAACCGCCGAAGTCGCCATCGAGCAGGCGCAGGTGGGCGAGGATGCGCTGGGGCAACTGCTGGGCATAGGCGCGAAAGTCGTCGGCAATGATTGCCCAGTCCTGGGCGGTGCCGTCGCGCATGTGGCTGAAATTCGCTTGCTTGTTCATCGCCGCGGGCCACTCGTGTCGGGGGCATGCCTGGCAGTGTTGGCCAGGGCGCGGGCTTTGGCAGTGGCCGGCCGGGACGCGAACCTGGCCTTGCGGGCCGATTCAGAGGCTGAGCCGGCCCAGCAGGATGTCGCGGAACATGGCGAAGTCGCCGACCAGGCTGTACCAGGGATGGGTGAAGGTGGCCGGCCGGTTCTTCTCGAAGAAGAAATGCCCGGCCCAGGCGAAGCCGTAGCCGGCCAGCGGCACGGTCAGCAGCAACAGCCACTGGCCGCTGCCGATGCTGTAGGCGAGCAGGGCGATCACCAGGCTGGTGCCGACGAAGTGCAGGCGACGGCAGGTGGCGTTGCTGTGCTCGCCCAGGTAGTAGGGATAGAACTCGGCAAAACTGCGGAACTGCGCTGTGCGGGTCATGGCGGGTTTCCGGATCTGCGGGTCGTGCTTACAGGATACACGGCGTGGAGCCTGAATCGAGTCTAGAGTCATTGGGGGCAGTGGCCAGTGACAATAGGCGCCAATTGAGTATCCTTTCGGTTCACCGCAGGAGCGGTCAGCACAAGAGCCTGTCATGAGTGAGAGAACCACGTCAGCCAGCTGGGCATCAGGGATCGTCAAGGCACTCGAGCTGGAAGGGCTCGATTGTCCGGCCATGTTCAAGCAACTAGGGCTCGACTTTTCCGCCCTCGACGACCCCGATGCGCGATTCACCCAGGATTCGATGACCCGGCTGTGGCAGCTGGCGGTCGAGTTGTCGGGCAATGAGGCCATCGGCCTGAACATGGCCCGGGTGGTGCGACCGGCCTCGTTCCATGTGGTGGGTTATGCGCTGATGTCCAGCCGCACCCTGGCCGAGGGTTTCGAGCGCCTGGTGCGCTACCAGCGGATCATCGCCGAGAGCTCGGACCTGAGCTTTCGCCTCGAGCCGGACGGCTACGCCCTGGTGCTGACCGTGCATGGCGATCACCTGCCACCGACCCGGCACAGCGCCGAGGCCTCCCTGGCCTGTGCCCTGGCCCTGTGCACCTGGCTCAGCGGGCGGCCGATCCAGCCGCGGCGGGTGCTGATCCAGGGCGGCCAGCCGAAGAATGTCGAGCCGTACAAGGTGGCGTTCCATGCACCGCTGGTGTTTGGCGCGCCCCATGACGCGCTGGTGCTCGAGCGTGCCGACATGGAGGCGCCGCTGCCGACCGCCAACGAGGCGATGGCGGTGCTGCATGATCGCTTTGCCGGGGAATACCTGGCGCGCTTCTCGGAAAGCCGCGTGACCCACCGCGTGCGCCAGGTGCTGTGCCGCATCCTGCCCCAGGGCGAGCCCAAGCGCGAGACCGTGGCCCAGGCCCTGCACCTGTCGCAGCGCACCTTGCAAAGACGTCTGCAGGACGAGGGCACCAGCTTCCAGACCCTGCTCGACGACACCCGCCGCGAACTGGCCGAGCAGTACCTGGCCCAGCCCGGCACCACCTTGCTGGAGACCGCCTACCTGCTGGGTTTCGCCGATCCGAGCAACTTCTACCGGGCGTTCCGCCGCTGGTTCGACACCACCCCGAGCGAGTACCGCACGCGGTTGTCGGTCAGTGACGCCAGAACGCCGGCATGCACAACACCAGCACCGTGATGATCTCCAGGCGGCCCAGCAGCATGCCGCCGGAGAGGATCCACTTGGCCGCGTCCGGCAGGCTGGCGTAGTTGCCGGCCGGGCCGATCACCTCGCCCAACCCGGGGCCTACACCCGACACCGTGCCGGCGGCGCCGGTCAGCGCGGTCATCCAGTCCACGCCCAGCAGTGACAGCAGCAGGGCGATGATGCAGATGGTGATGGCGAAGAAGAACGAGAAGGTCAGGATCGAACGCACGATCTCTTCGTCGAGGCGATGGCCATTGTACTTCTGCTTGATCACCGCCCGCGGGTGGATCAGCTGGTTGAGGTTGGCCTTGAGCAGGATGTAGGCGACCTGGAAGCGGAAGATCTTGATGCCGCCGGCGGTGGAGCCCGAGCAACCGCCGACGAAGCCCAGGTAGAAGAACAGCATCAGCGAGAAGTTGCCCCACATGCTGTAGTCGCCCAGGGCGAAGCCGGTGGTGGTGACCACCGAGGTGACGTTCAGCGCCACGTGACGCAGGGCGTCGAGCCAGTGCAGGTCGGTGGTGGCCCAGTACCAGGTGCCGAGCACCAGCCAGGTGGCCACCAGCATGGCCAGCAGGCCCTGCACCTGCTGGTCCTTGATCAGTGCCTTGCGGTGGCCGCGCAGGGTAGCCACGTACAGGGTGAACGGCACGCTGCCGAGAATCATCACCACCACCGCGACCCAGTGCACCGCAGGGATGTCCCATTTGGCCAGGGACTGGTCGGAGGTGGAGAACCCGCCGGTGGAGATCGCCGACATGGCGTG
This sequence comes from Pseudomonas sp. DrBHI1, assembly GCF_002205115.1. Classification (NCBI taxonomy): domain Bacteria; kingdom Pseudomonadati; phylum Pseudomonadota; class Gammaproteobacteria; order Pseudomonadales; family Pseudomonadaceae; genus Pseudomonas; species Pseudomonas sp. DrBHI1. Next base: position 108,733 of record NZ_NIBE01000127.1, on the reverse strand, counting down.
GTTGATCGCGTCGAATGGGCTCATCCCCGCCCACCAGAACGCCAGGCTGCCGAGCACGGTGATGCCGACATACACCGCGACGATCGACTTGGCGACCATGTGCGAGCGCGGCATGACCTTTTCCGAACGGTCCGAGGACTCGGTCTGGAACAGGCGCATGCCACCGATGCGCAGCAGCGGCAGGATCGCCACCGCCATGCCGATGAAGCCGATGCCGCCCAGCCAGTGCAGCATCGAGCGCCACATCAGGATACCCGGCGACATGGTGTCCAGGCCGCTGAGCACGGTGGCGCCGGTGGCGGTGATGCCAGACATGCTTTCGAAGAAGGCGTCGGTGTAGCTGATGTGTTGCGTCAGCAGGAACGGCAGGGCGGCGAACACGCAGACCACCAGCCAGCTGCTGACGGTCAGCAGGTACATGTCGCGGGGACGCAGGTGCACGTGCTCGGGGCGGCCGGGGATGACCAGGCCGAGCCCGGCGAGGAAGGTGATCAGGCTCGACCAGAGGAACGACGGCATGTCGCCGGTGCGCTCGAAGACCACCAGGGTCGCCATGGGCACCACCATGCTCACTGCCAGGGTGATCAGGAAGATGCCGATGATGAAACCAATGATCCTTAAGGTCGGCAACGCCATGTGATCTGCTCTGACTCGCTACGGAAAGGGCGTCATTCTACCTGTGGGGGAGGTGATGTAAACGTACGATTGAGCGTGTCGTGGAAGCGCTGCTGCTCCTGCGACAGGGCAATCCCGCTCCCACAAGGGCGGCGCTATGGTGCAGAATGGCCGCACTTCCAATCTGCCAGGAGGGTAGCCCGTGGAGGCTCTCGACGCATTGCTCAACCGTGTTTCCGTGCCACGCCTGACTGAACCGGCGCCCAATGCCGCCCAGCGCGAGGCCCTGTTCCAGGCCGCGCTACGTGCGCCGGACCATGGCCAGTTGCGTCCCTGGCGCTTCCTGACTATCGAGAGGCAGGGCCGCGAGAAGCTCGGCGAGCTGTTCGCCGAGGCGGTGCAGGCCAAGGGCGATGCCACTCCGGCCGCGCTGGACAAGGCCCGGGCGATGCCGCTGCGGGCGCCGTTGCTGATCGTGGTGATCGCCCGCTTGCAGGATCATTTCAAGGTGCCGAAGATCGAGCAGCGCCTGGCCGCCGGCTGCGCCGCCCACGGCATCCTCGTTTCCGCCCACGCCCAGGGTATCGGCGCCGTGTGGCGCACCGGCGACATGGCGTACGACGCCCATGTGCACGAGGGCTTGGGCCTTGAGGCGAGTGAAGAGGTGATCGGCTACCTGTATGTCGGCACGCCGATGGGCGAGCCGCGCACGGCGCCGGTCCTGGAGACGGCGCGGTACGTCAGCGCCTGGGGCGAGTGAGCATTGGGGCCGCTCTGCGGCCCCGCGATTTGTCAGCCAGCACTGAGGTTGCAGGGAAGCGCCAGCGTCGCAATGAACCCACCCTGCGGATGATTGCCCAGCACCAGGCTTCCGCCATGGCGCTCAGCCGCCTTGCGCGCAATCGCCAGCCCCAGGCCATGCCCCGGCGCCTCCTGCCCCGGCGCCCGGAAGAACGGCTCGCCCAACTGCGCCAGGTGCTCTGCCGCCACCCCCGGCCCATGATCGCGCACGCTCAGCACGATGCGATCCTGTTCGCGGCGGGCATGCACCTCGATCGGCTGCCCGGCCGGATTGAAGCGCAGGGCATTGCGCAATAAATTGTCCACCGCCCGTTCGATCAAGGTCGGCCAGCCGTGCAAGGTCAGGCCTGTCTGCGCCTCCAGTCGCACGTCCTGTTCCGGCGCTGACAGTTGGGCGTCCTTGCGCACGCCGCCCAGCAAGGCATTGAGGTCAACGGGCTCGGCATGGGCCTGGTCGGCATCGACCCGGGCCAGCACCAGGATCTCGCTTATCAGGTCTTCCAGACGATCGCACTCGCGGGTCAGCCGCGGCCACAGGGCCTGGCGCTGCTGCGGTTCGGCGCGCTCGGCCAGGGCCAGGGCGATGCGCAGCCGCGCCAGCGGCGAGCGCAATTCGTGGGATACATCGCGCAGCAGCTGGCGCTGGCTGCCGATCAGGCTCTGCAGGCGCGCGCCCATCTTGTTGAAATCGTTGGCCAGCACGCCGAACTCGTCGCGGCGCACTGCCAGCCGCGCCAGGCTGTTCTGCTGGTAACTGGTCTGTCCAAGGTCGTGCACCGCGCCGCGCAGGCGGCTGAGCGGTCGGGTGATCGACAGGGTTACCAGCAGGCTGAACAGGGTCAGCACCACCAGGGCGATCCCCAGGGCGCTGAGCGGCCAGATCAGGCTCTCGCGGTGCCAGGCGGCCAGTTCGGGGTGGGGAATGCGGTAGATCAGCAGATAGGTCTCGCCGCTGGTGGGGCTGGTGTATTCCTCGGTCAGGCGGCGCCAGGGCAGGCGGCGCTCGTCGTTGTGCTGGCGCGCCTCGAAGGCGGCGGCGCGGCGCGGGAAGGTACCGGGCACCACGGCATCGCCGCTGTCGTCGAGCACCTGCACGTCGATCTTGTAGCGCTGCTTGCGTCGCTCCAGGAAGCGCTGTGACGACTCCAGGCCGTCCTGTTCATAGTGTTGGGCCCAGTGACTGGCCAAGTTGTTCAGGCCCGGATGGCGGCTGAGGATCCAGGTGTCCTGGTTGAGCATGTGCCCGAGCAGGATCGAAAGCCCGGCGACCAGGGCGATGGCCAGCCAGAAGCTGGCCAGGATGCGCCAGAACAGTGAACGCAAGACGAGCACCTCCGAGAAAGGGCGAAAGCCCGGCCCGCGGGGGCGCGGGCCGGGCATCGGGCTGACAGCTTACTGGGCCTTGCCGGCTTTTTCAGCCTTCCAGGCCTGGAACTCCTCCCATTCGGCCTTGCGCGCGGCGCGTTCCTTCTGCAATTCGTCGAACTTCTTCTGCTGCTCGGGCTTGAGCAGGGCGCGAATCTGGCCGTCGGTCTTGTCGTGGCTGGCCTTGAGTTCGTCCTTCATCGCTTTCTGCTCGGCGGCCGGCAGCTTGGCCATGTAGCGCTCGGTGATGTCGCGGCGCTGCTGCATCTGCTCGCCCATCAGCTTGCCGATCTGCTGGCGCTGGTCGCGGCTCAGGTCCAGCTGGGCGAAAGGCGCGTCACCGCGATGATGGGGGCCGTCGTGGCGCGGGCCGCCGTCAGGCATGGCCATGGCCACGGTCGGCAGGGCGGCGGCGAACATCAGGGCGATCAGGGTCTTGCGCATGGTGTCTCTCCTTTCAGGGGCCGGCGGTTACCGGATGAGCCCAGTCTAGGGAGATCAAGGTCAAGGGCGGTCAGGCGAGGGTAAAGGCTGGGTAAAGATGAGCGGGGGCGCGAAGCGGCCCCCCAACGCCTACAAGCTGTAGTAGTAGCCGCGGCTGCGCAGGGCAACGATGCGCGGGCGGCCATCCGGGTGCGGGCCGATCTTCTTGCGCAGGTTGCTGACGTGCATGTCCAGGCTGCGGTCATAAAGCGTGAGCTTGCGACCCAGGCCGATCTGCGCCAGTTCCTGCTTGTCCAGCGGCTCGCCGGGCTGGCGCAGCAGCGCCTCGAGGATGCGGCTCTCGGACAGCGTAAGGGGCATCTCGCGCTCGTCGATGCTGACCACGCCGCGCACCGGGCTGAAGGTCAGGTCGCCGATCTCGACCTGGCTGCTGGGCGCGCTGGGGTGGCTGCGGCGCAGCACGGCGCGCAGGCGGGCGGTGAGCTCGCGGGGGTCGCAGGGCTTGGCCAGGTAGTCGTCGGCGCCCAGCTCCAGGCCGAGGATGCGGTCCAGCGGCTCGCCCCGGGCCGAGAGCATCAGCACCGGCAGGTCGGTGTGCTCGCTGCGCAACTGTTTGAGCAGTTCCAGGCCGCTGCCATCGGGCAGCATGACATCCAGCACCACCGCCGCCGGGGCGTGGGTGGCCAAGGCCTGGCGCGCACTCTGGCCATCGTGGCAGGCGCGCACCGCAAACCCTTCCTGGGTCAGCCAGCTGCCGAGCAGCTCGCACAGTTCCTGGTCATCATCAATCAGTAACAGCTCGCTCATGTCTCACTCAATTCAACCATTGCCGGCGTCTTCTGTGTCCGCCGCTGGCTAAGATACCGCAGACTGCCGACAACAGTGCAACGACCGAACCGATCAGGAACCACTGCTGCTGGTCGGTGAGCAGGCGCTGGGGCGCGCTGCTGGCGGCCTGCAGCTCCTTGACCGCCAGCTTCAGACGCTGGTTGTCCTGGCGCAGGCGCGAGAGTTGGGCGCTTTCGCGCGCGTTGTCCTGGTTCTGCAGTTGCAGGGTCAGCGCGTCGCGCTGTTTCTCGCTTTCTTCCAGGCGCTGCTGCAGCTCGGTGATCCGCGCCCCGGCTTCCAGCGACAGCGGCTGTTCGGCCGCGGCGAAAGGGGACGACAGCAACAGGCAAAGCAGCAGGGACATCGGACCTTGACGCATTGGAACTCCTGATTCGTATCGATTCAGGAGGTTGTCGGCCGGTTGTCGGAATTTATGAATAGCGCAGCGCGGGGTGTGGCAAGAAGCAGGCTTTGTCGGCGCGGCCTTGGCCTGCTACCACAAGGCCTGTGCTCAACAGCCCGTTTATGGCAGGACTTGCTTGAATGGCTTGACCACGACCTTGTCGTAGACGCCCGCGGCGATGTACGGGTCAGCGTCGGCCCAGGCCTGGGCTGACGCCAGCGAATCGAACTCGGCGACGATCAGGCTGCCGCTGAAACCGGCGGCTCCCGGGTCGTTGCTGTCGATGGCAGGGTGCGGGCCGGCAAGCACCACACGGCCCTCGGCCTTGAGCTGTTGCAGGCGCTCAATATGGGCGGGGCGTGCGGCCAGGCGTTTTTCCAGGGAGTTTTCGACGTCGCTGGCGATGATGGCGTAGAGCATGTCAGTCCTTGGGTTTGGAGGTGGAAGGGTCGGTATCGTGCAGGTGACGCGACAGGTAGACACCCTGAGCCACCAGGAACAGCACGGTCATGCCCAGGCTGCCGAACACCTTGAAGTCGACCCAGATGTCCTGGAAGGTGAAGGCGACGAACAGGTTGGCGGCGCCGCACACCAGGAAGAAGCCGATCCACGCCAGGTTCAGGCGGGTCCAGACTGTTTCAGGGAGTGTCAGGGCGTGGCCCATGATGCGCTTGATCAGCACCCGGTCACCGATGAAGTGGCTGCCGGCGAAGGCCAGGGCGAACAGCCAGTTGACCACCGGCGCCTTCCATTTGAGGAAGGTCTCGCTGTGGAAGGCCAGGGTCAGGCCGCCGAACACCAGGCAGGCAACCAGGGTCAGCAACTGGCCCTTTTCCAGCTTGCCGTGGCGCAGGAACAGCGCGCCGTAGACCACCACGGAGCTGGCGATCAGCATGGCGGTGGCGCTGTAGATCCCGCCAAACTCGAAGCCGTGGCCGGCGAATTCGACCGGGCGCGGGTCCAGTTTGTAGACAATGAAGAACAGCAGCAGCGGGATGAAATCGATGAATTGTTTCACAGTGGCAGCCAGAAGCGGGATGTGACGGCATAATAACAAACATCGATTCCTGCGAAAGCGCTCCTCCATGAATGTTGATCTGCACTGTCACAGCACGGCCTCTGACGGCGCCATGTCGCCCACGGCACTGGTCGCCCGGGCCCATGAGCACGGGGTGCGGATGCTGTCTCTCACCGACCACGACACCCTCGAAGGCCTGCCCGAGGCCCGCCAGGCCTGCCTGGACAACGGCATGCAGTGGATCAGTGGGGTGGAGTTGTCGTGCACCTGGAGCGGCGCCACCATCCATGTGCTGGGTTACGATTTTCCGCTCGGTGCCGCGCCCTTGCTCGAGGCCATCGACAACCTGCACCGTGGCCGCTGGCTGCGCGCCGAGGAAATCGACCGCAAGCTGGCGGCCAAGGGCATGCCCGGCGCGCTGGACGGCGCGCGCGCCGTGCAGCAGGAGCTGGGTGACAGCGGCAACGCTCCGGCGCGCCCGCACTTCGCCGAATTCCTGGTGCGCGCAGGTTTCGTCAAGGACCGTGGCGAGGCCTTTCGCAAGTGGCTGGGCGCCGGCAAGTTGGGGGACGTCAAGCTGCACTGGCCGACGCTGGAGGAAACTGTCGCCACGTTGCGCCAGTCCAATGCCTGGGTGAGCCTGGCCCATCCCATGCACTACGAACTGACCCGCAGCAAGCGCAGACGGCTGATTGCCGACTATATTCAGGCAGGAGGGCAGGCGCTGGAGGTGGTCAATGGGATGATGCCGCCCGAGCAGGTGGGGACCATGTCGATCCTTACCCGTGAGTTCGGCTTGCTGGCAAGCGCCGGCAGTGACTTCCACGGCCCTGGCACCTGGGGCGAGATCGGTGCCTACCGGCCATTGCCCGAGGACCTGCCACCCCTGTGGCGCCGATTCCGACATGAACAGCCTATGGCGGTATGAACAGGACGACTACGTGAGCCAATTTTTCCAGATCCACGCGGAAAATCCGCAGGCGCGCCTGATCAAGCAGGCGGTCGAGATCATCCGCAAGGGTGGGGTGGTGGTCTACCCGACCGACTCGGCCTATGCGATGGGCTGCCAGATCGGCGACAAAGGCGCCATCGAGCGGGTGCGCCGCCTGCGCCAGTTGGACAAGAACCACAACTTCACCCTGCTGTGCTGCGATCTGTCCGAGATGGGCACTTTCGCCAAGATCGACACGGCGACGTTCCGCCTGCTCAAGGCGCACATTCCGGGGCCGTATACCTTCATCCTCAACGCCACCCGTGAAGTGCCGCGCCTGTTGTTGCACGACAAGCGCCGTACCATCGGCTTGCGCGTGCCGTCCAACCCCATCGTCCTGGCCCTGCTCGAAGAGCTTGGCGAGCCGCTGATGAGCGTCAGCCTCATCCTGCCGGGTGACGATGAGCCGATGACCGATCCCTACGAGATCCGCCAGCGCCTGGAGCACCATGTCGACCTGATCATCGACGGTGGCTTCGGCGACCTGAAGGCTTCGACCGTCATCGACCTGTCCGGTGACGAGCCGGAGCTGATCCGTGAAGGCTGCGGCGACCCCACGCCGTTCCTGGTCAACGTGTGAGCCAGCTGGAAGCGCCCGAGGCGCCGGCCCTGGAGGCTGAAGCGCCGCAGCAGTTGCAATTGGCCCTGGTCTACGGCGAGGCCCTGACCGAGCTGCCGGTGGACCTGTACATCCCGCCGGACGCGCTGGAAGTGATCCTTGAGGCCTTCGAAGGCCCGCTGGATCTGCTGCTGTACCTGATCCGCAAGCAGAACATCGACATCCTCGACATTCCGGTGGCCGAGATCACTCGCCAGTACATGGGCTATGTCGAACTGATGAAGAGCGTGCGCCTGGAACTGGCCGCCGAGTACCTGGTGATGGCCGCCATGCTCGCCGAGATCAAGTCGCGCATGTTGCTGCCGCGCTCCAGCGAGATCGAGGAAGAGGAGGGCGACCCGCGCGCCGAACTGATCCGCCGCCTGCAGGAGTACGAGCGCTTCAAGGCTGCCGCCGAAGGCATCGATGAACTGCCGCGGGTTGGCCGCGACGTCGTCGTGCCGCGCCTCGAGGCGCCCCAGGCCAAGGTGCGCAAGCTGCTGCCGGAGGTGGCGCTGGAGGAGATCCTGCTGTCCATGGTCGAGGTCATGCGCCGCAACGACCTGTTCGAGAGCCACCAGATCACCCGCGAGACCTTGTCGACCCGCGAGCGCATGAGCGAGGTGCTCGAACGCCTCAAGGGCGGTGGCTTCGTGCCTTTCGTCGAACTGTTCACCCGCGAGGAGGGCAAGCTCGGCGTGGTGGTGACCTTCATGGCGATTCTCGAACTGGTGAAGGAATCGCTGATCGAACTCGTGCAAAATGAGCCTTTCGCCCCGATCCACGTCCGTGCCCGGGCAGAGTGACCTGACGACTACCGATGAACCTGAACGAACCCCGCGAACTGGCGTCGCTGATCGAGGCCTTCCTGCTTGCCTCGGGCAAGCCGCAATCCCTCGAACGCCTTCACGAGTTGTTCGAGGAGGCCGAGCGCCCGGCCCCCGCTGTTTTCAAGAAGGCCCTGGAGGTGCTGGGCAAGTCCTGCAGCGGCCGTGCCTTCGAGCTCAAGGAGGTGGCCAGCGGCTATCGCCTGCAGATTCGCGAAGACTATGCGCCCTGGGTCGGTCGCCTGTGGGAGGAGCGCCCGCAGCGCTATTCCCGCGCGCTGCTGGAAACCATGGCGCTGATCGCCTATCGCCAGCCCATCACCCGTGGCGAGATCGAGGACGTGCGCGGCGTGGCGGTCAACAGCAACATCATCAAGACCCTGATGGAGCGCGAGTGGATCCGTATCGTCGGCTACCGCGAGGTGCCTGGCCGGCCGGCGATGTTCGCCACCACCAAGGTGTTTCTCGATCACTTCAACCTCAAGAGCCTCGACGAGCTGCCGGCATTGGCCGAGTTGCGCGAGTTGGAGCCTGAACCGATGCTCGATCCGGACGAGGCGCCGGTGCCAGCGCATCTGCAAGCCATGGCCGATGCCAGCCTGGACGAGGAGGGCGAAGAGGTGGAGTCCAGGGAGGAGACCAGTTTTCGCTCGCTGCTGGTTGAGCTGGATGCGATGGAAGAGGGGCTCAAGACCGATTTCGATGATTTGCGCGATGAGGCGTCCATCGAGCCCGAGGATGAACCAAAGGCCTGACTGCCGGCTTTGTGGGAGCGGGCTTGCCCCGCGATGAGGCTGGCATCGCCAACGCATACCTTTGGGCGGAACCTACAGAGCTATCATCAAAAACCTTCTACCCTCCAGTGCGTTCCCCCGCCGAACCGCGTATGATGCGCGCCCGCTTTCACTACTACACCGGGAGGTGCCCAGATGAGTGACAAAGACCTGCAAGACCAACAACCTACCCCGCCGTCCGGCGAAAAGCTGCAGAAAGTGCTGGCGCGCATCGGCGTCGGCTCGCGTCGTGACGTTGAGGCCTGGATCGGCCAGGGCCGTATCAAGGTCAACGGCGTCGAGGCCACCCTGGGCCTGCGCGTCGACCTGCACGACGCCATCACCGTAGACGGCAAGCTGATCAAGCGTGTCGAGGCCGCCGAGGCGACCCGCCGCGTGATCATGTACAACAAGCCCGACGGCGAAATCTGCACCCGTGACGACCCGGAAGGCCGCCCGACCGTGTTCGACCGCCTGCCGCGCCCGAAAGAGGGCCGCTGGATCAATATCGGCCGTTTGGACATCAACACCACCGGCCTGCTGCTGTTCACCACCGACGGCGAGCTGGCCAACCGCCTGATGCACCCGTCCTATGAAATGGACCGCGAGTACGCCGTGCGTGTGCGCGGTGAGGTCGACGACGACATGATCGATCGCCTCAAGGCCGGCGTGGTGCTCGAGGACGGTCCGGCCAAGTTCACTGACATCCAGAAGGCACCGGGCGGCGAAGGCTTCAACCACTGGTACCACTGCGTGGTGATGGAAGGCCGCAACCGTGAAGTGCGCCGCCTGTGGGAATCACAGGGCGTGGTGGTCAGCCGCCTGAAGCGTGTGCGTTTCGGCCCGGTGTTCCTCAACTCCGACCTGCCGATGGGCCGCTGGCGCGAAATGAGCCAGGGCGAGATCGACATCCTGGCCGCCGAAGTCGGCCTGCAGCCAGTGGCGCTGCCGGAGATGAAGCTCAAGGCCAAGGACAAGCTCGAGCGTCTGCAGCGCAAGTCGACCCGTCCGCTGGGGCGTGGCGAGCGTGTGCGCACCTTGCGTCCGGCTGCCGAAGGTAAGGCCGAGCGCCCGGCGCGCGCGCCGCGTGAAGAGTCTGCGCCGCGCAAGAGTGGTCGTGGCAGCACGGTGGCCGAGCGCCCGAGCGAGATGCGCAAGCGTCCGGCCCGTCCCGAGGGCGACAAGCCTGCCGGCCGTGGCCGCGGCAAGCCGCGTGGCTGATTCACCCCGGTAGCGAAAGAGCCAGCCTTCGGGCTGGCTTTTTTGTGGCTGCGGTTTATGGCACGGGGCAAATCGGCCCCAAGTACCTGAACAGACAGAAATTTTCCCGGCCAGTGGCAAATTTTCAAACCACTATGTAAAGAAAATTATACGATTCGAGGCCTTTTCCTCGGCTTGCCAGTGATTTACCGCTCTTCGTCACAAAATCTTTCCAAGACTTGCGCGCCAGAGCCTCCCCGACACCCTTTCCCCCCTTCCCAAACCTCTGCCCAAACGCTGAGATAGCGCCATTGCCGTGTGCAGAGCCAGGCAGGATAGCCAGGCATCGAAAACAACAAAATGGAGGCGCCATGTACGCCGATCACTCCGCCTTTTCAGGCCTTCACCCCAGGACCGGTGCGTTTTTTCCACAGGAAACGATGCAACGCGTTGACGCCTGCGCGTTTGCAGGGGTATACAATGCGCCGCGTTTTACCTGTGACCCCCTTGCGTACCGCGCACTCTTGCTGACACCCGGTTGATCCGTCCGGGCACCTCGCCCGTCAGGACAGTCCCGTCCAAGAACCCAAGGTAACCACCTTTCCCATTCCGCTGCGCCACGAGTGCGGTGGGTCCGATTCCGTCACAGATAAAAACAAGCAGGTGACTTCGTTCATGAGTGGACATAATTCACAGTCTGGCGAGCTCAAGCGTGGCTTGAAGAACCGCCATATCCAACTGATCGCCCTGGGTGGCGCGATCGGCACCGGATTGTTCCTGGGCTCGGCCGGCGTGATGAAGTCCGCCGGTCCGTCGATGATCCTCGGCTATGCGATCTGCGGCTTCATCGCCTTCATGATCATGCGCCAGCTCGGCGAGATGATCGTCGAAGAGCCGGTGGCCGGCTCGTTCAGCCACTTTGCGCACAAGTACTGGGGTGGTTTCGCCGGCTTCTTGTCGGGCTGGAACTGCTGGGTGCTGTACATCCTGGTGGGCATGTCGGAGCTGTCGGCAGTGGGCAAGTACGTCCATTACTGGTGGCCGGAGATCCCGACCTGGGTGACCGCGGCGGCGTTCTTCCTGCTGATCAACGCCATCAACCTGATGAACGTGAAGTTCTTCGGCGAGGCCGAGTTCTGGTTCGCGATCATCAAGGTCGCCGCTATCGTCGGCATGATCGGCCTGGGCGCCTACTTGCTGACCAGTGGCAGTGGCGGCCCGGAAGCGTCGGTGACCAACCTGTGGGCCCATGGCGGCTTCTTCCCGCATGGCGTCAGCGGCCTGGTGATGGCCCTGGCCTTCATCATGTTCTCCTTCGGTGGCCTGGAAATGCTCGGCTTCACCGCAGCCGAGGCCGACAAGCCGAAGACCGTGATCCCCAAGGCGATCAACCAGGTCATCTACCGCATCCTGATTTTCTACGTGGGCGCCCTGGTGGTGCTGCTGTCGCTGACCCCGTGGGACAGCCTGGTGGCGAGCATCGACGCTTCCGGCGGCAGCTACGGCAGCAGCCCGTTCGTCCAGGTCTTCTCGCTGCTGGGTAGCGACGTGGCCGCGCACCTGCTGAACTTCGTGGTCCTGACCGCGGCGCTGTCGGTGTACAACAGCGGCACCTACTGCAATGCCCGCATGCTGCTGGGCATGGCCGAGCAGGGCGATGCCCCGGCGGCGCTGGCCAAGGTCGACCGTCGCGGCGTGCCGGTTCGTTCGATCCTGGTGTCGGCAGCCGTGACCCTGATCGCGGTACTGCTCAACTACCTGATGCCGCAGAATGCCCTGGAGCTGCTGATGTCGCTGGTGGTGGCGACCCTGGTGATCAACTGGGCGATGATCAGCTACTCGCACCTGAAGTTCCGCCAGCACCTCGACCGCACCGGCCAGAAGCCGCTGTTCAAGGCGCTGTGGTACCCGTACGGCAACTACCTGGTGCTGGCCTTCGTGGTGCTGATCCTCGGCATCATGCTGCAGATCCCGGGCATCCAGGTATCGGTGTACGCCATGCCGGTATGGCTGGTGGTGATGTATGTGGCCTACCAACTGAAGAGCAAGCGTGGCTCCCAGGCCAATGGCGCTGCTGGCAGCATCGCCAAGTAAGCGCTGAGGCGCACCAACAAAGAACCCGATGCCGGGTAACTGGCATCGGTTTTTTTGTTTCCTGTGCCGGCCTCAGATCTGTTCGAGCAACCAGCCGCGAAACGCCCGCAGCGAAGGCAATGCCTCATTCCTGGGCGGATAGATCAGGTAGTAGCTGCGTTGGCTGGCAAACGGTGTGCCCGGGCTGAAAAGTTCGCCGCTGGCCAGTTCCTCCTGTACCAGGATTCTGGGCACCAGGCCAATGCCTATGCCTGCCCGAACCGCTTGAATCAAATGCGAGGTCAGCTCGAAACTTGGCCCAAGGCGCATCGTCCGGTGGGGCAGGGCATGGTGGGAAAACCACTCTCCCCAGGCATGGGGGTTGTTGGCGACGTTGAGCAGTACCTCCTCGCTCATCCTTTGCGGGTTCCAATGCCCGTCCACCTTGGCTTCGGGTGGCAGGATCACCACCAGTTCCTCGGCGTGCAGGCGATGGCAGACCAGTCCGGGCAGGTCGTGGGTGGCCACGCCGATGGCCGCGTCGATCTCGCTGGTGTCGAAGTTGATGGCTTCGATACGGGAATGAATGTGTACCAGCATGCCGGGGTGGGCGCTGTAGAACGCATGCAGGCGCGGCAGCAGCCATTTCGAGCCGAAGGTCGGCAGGGTCGCTAGGCGCAGGGTGCCGACCCCGGACTGGTAGGCCAGGGCCTGCAAGGTGGCGCTGCGGATTCGGCCGAGGGCCTCGCTGAGCTCGCGCTGGTACAGGCGGCCGACATCGGTCAGCTGCACCTGGCGCCCCTCGCGACGGAACAGGGTGAGCCCCAACTGTTGCTCCAGCGCCTGCACCTGGCGGCTCACCGCGCTCTGGGTCAGCGAAAGCTCGGCGGCGGCGCGGGTATAGCTTTCATGCCGCGCGGCCGCCTCAAAGGCCAGCAGCAGCGACATGGACGGCGTGAGGTGGCGGTAATTCATTCATAAAGCTCATTGATAGCGGCAGGAATATCCATTTGCCCCTGGCGCGAAACTACAGGAACATTGGCCTGTTCGATATCCTCCCATGAGTCATTCATGCAGGAGTGACAAGATTTCCGTGAATTAGCCCGATATCAAAGAGGCATCCTTCGATGATCGCCCAGCTGCCGCCCCGTGCGCCCGCCGCCCACTATCCCGAGTTTCTCGAAGCCCTCAAGAGCAGCGGCTTCCGTGGTCAGATCAGTGCCGACTACGGCACCCGCACCGTGCTGGCCACTGACAACTCCATCTACCAGCGCCTGCCCCAGGCGGCGGTGTTCCCCTTGGATGCCGACGATGTGGCGCGGGTCGCCACGCTCATGGCCGAGCCGCGCTTTCGCGATATCAAGCTGACCCCGCGTGGCGGTGGCACCGGCACCAACGGCCAGTCGCTGACCGACGGCATCGTCGTCGACCTGTCGCGGCACATGAACAGCATTCTCGAGATCAACGTCGAGCAGCGCTGGGTGCGGGTCCAGGCGGGCGTCGTCAAGGACCAGCTCAACGCCGCGCTCAAGCCCCATGGGCTGTTCTTCGCGCCAGAGTTGTCGACCTCCAACCGCGCCACCGTCGGCGGCATGATCAACACCGACGCCAGCGGCCAGGGCAGTTGCACCTATGGCAAGACCCGCGACCACGTGCTCGAGCTGCACAGTGTGCTGCTCGGTGGCGAGCGTCTGCACAGCCTGCCGATCGACGACGCGATGCTGGAGCAGGCCTGCGCCGCGCCCGGCCGGGTCGGCGAGGTGTACCGCATGGCCCGCGAGATCCAGCAAACCCAGGCCGGGCTGATCGAAAGCACCTTCCCCAAGCTCAACCGCTGCCTGACCGGCTACGACCTGGCGCACCTGCGCGACGAGCAGGGTCGCTTCAACCTCAACAGCGTGCTGTGCGGCGCCGAAGGCTCGCTGGGCTATGTGGTCGAGGCCAAGCTCAATGTGCTGCCGATCCCGAAGTACGCGGTGCTGGTCAACGTGCGCTACACCAGCTTCATGGACGCCCTGCGCGACGCCAATGCGTTGATGGCGCATAAGCCGCTGTCGATCGAGACCGTCGACTCCAAGGTGCTGATGCTGGCGATGAAGGACATCGTCTGGCACAGCGTCGCCGAGTATTTCCCGGCCGACGCCGAGCGCCCGACGCTGGGTATCAACCTGGTGGAGTTCTGTGGCGACGAGCCGGCCGAGGTCAATGCCCGGGTCGAGGCGTTCGTCGCCCACCTGCAGCGCGACACCAGCGTCGAGCGCCTGGGGCATACCCTGGCGGAGGGCGCCGAGGCGGTCACCCGGGTCTACACCATGCGCAAGCGTTCGGTGGGGCTGCTGGGCAACGTCGAGGGCGAAGTGCGGCCACAGCCGTTCGTCGAGGACACCGCCGTGCCGCCGGAGCAGCTGGCTGACTACATCGCCGACTTCCGCGCGCTGCTTGACGGTTACGGCCTTGCCTACGGCATGTTTGGCCATGTCGATGCCGGCGTGCTGCACGTGCGTCCGGCGCTGGACATGAAGGACCCGGCCCAGGCCGCGCTGGTCAAGCCGATCTCCGATGCCGTGGCGGCGCTGACCCAGCGCTATGGCGGCCTGCTCTGGGGCGAGCATGGCAAAGGCCTGCGCTCGGAGTACGTACCGGAATACTTCGGAGAGCTGTACCCGGCATTGCAGCGTCTCAAGGGCGCCTTCGATCCATACAATCAGCTCAACCCGGGCAAGATCTGCACCCCGTCGGACAGCGCCGAAGGCCTGACCCCGGTGGATGGCGTGACCCTGCGTGGTGACCTTGACCGCAGTATCGACGAGCGCGTTTGGCAAAGTTTCGGCAGCGCCGTGCACTGCAACGGCAACGGCGCCTGTTACAACTACGACCCCAACGACGCCATGTGCCCGTCGTGGAAGGCTACCCGCGAACGCCAGCACTCGCCCAAGGGGCGTGCCTCGCTGATCCGCGAATGGCTGCGCCTGCAGGGCGAGGCAAACATCGATGTACTCGCCGCCGCCCAGCGCAAGGCGTCTTGGTTCAAGGGGCTGCCGGCGCGCCTGCGCAACAGCCGTGCGCGCCAGCAGGGGCAGGAAGACTTCTCCCACGAGGTATACGACGCCATGGCTGGCTGTCTGGCGTGCAAGTCCTGCGCGGGGCAGTGTCCGATCAAGGTCAATGTGCCGGACTTCCGCTCGCGCTTCCTCGAGCTGTACCACGGCCGCTACCAGCGTCCGCTGCGCGATTACCTGATCGGCTCGCTGGAGTTCACCATCCCGTACCTGGCCCATGCGCCGGGCCTGTACAACGCGGTGATGGGCTCGAAGTGGGTGAGCAGGCTGCTGGCGGACAAGGTCGGCATGGTCGACAGCCCGCTGATCAGCCGTTTCAACTTCCAGGCCACCCTGACCCGTTGCCGGGTCCAGGTGGCGAGCGTGCCGGCCCTGCGTGAGCTGACCCCGGCCCAGCGCGAGCGCAGCATCGTGCTGGTGCAGGATGCCTTCACCCGCTATTTCGAGACGCCACTGTTGGCCTCGTTCATCGAGCTGGCCCACCGCCTGGGGCACAAGGTGTTCCTCGCGCCCTACAGCGCCAACGGCAAGCCGTTGCACGTGCAGGGTTTCCTCGGTGCCTTCGCCAAGGCGGCGTTGCGCAACGCCACCCAGCTCAAGGCCCTGGCCGACTGCGGCGTGCCGTTGGTGGGGCTGGATCCGGCGATGACCCTGGTCTACCGCCAGGAGTACCAGAAGGTCGATGGCGTGGAGTGCCCGTCGGTGCTGCTGCCCCAGGAGTGGCTGATGAACGTGCTGCCCGAGCAGGCGCCGGCCAAGGGCGACAGCTTCCGCCTGATGGCCCACTGCACCGAGAAAACCAATGTGCCAGCCAGTACCAAGCAGTGGGAGCAGGTGTTCGCCCGCCTGGGGCTGAAGCTGGTCACCGAGGTCACCGGTTGCTGCGGCATGTCCGGTACCTATGGGCATGAAGCGCGCAACCAGGAAACCTCGAAGACCATCTTCGAGCAGTCCTGGGCGACCAAGCTGGACAAGCAGGGTGAGGCATTGGCGACCGGCTACTCGTGCCGCAGCCAGGTCAAGCGCATGACCGAGAAGCAGTTGCGTCATCCATTGGAGGTGGTGTTGCAGTACGCGCAGCGCTAGTCAATTGCTGGGGGCGCATAGCGCCCCCGGTTTATCGCTCCCGTTGCAGTCGAGCTTGTCGGTACAGATAACAACTCAACAACAACCCGCACCCCGCTGCTGCCGCCGCGAACAGGAACATCGAGGCAAATCCGAACCCCGCCGCCACTGCGCCCACCAGCGGCCCGGTGATCCCCAGCGACAGGTCGATGAACAGGGAATAGGCCCCCACCGCCGCGCCGCGGTTGGCTGGCGACACCTGGTTCACGGCTTCCACCCCTAACGCGGGAAAAACCAGTGAGAATCCGAAACCGCTCAGCGCCGCACCGGCCAGGGCCATCTCGGCGCTGGAGGCGAGCCACAGCATCAGCAACCCCAGGGTCTCAATCGACAGGCAGGCGATCGCCACGCGGAAGCCGCCGATGCGGTTGATAAGGTTGCCGAAAAGCAGGCGCGCGCAGATGAAGCTGGCACCGAACAGGCTCAGGGTCAGCGCGGCGTTGGGCCAGTCACGGCTGGCATAGAACAGCGTGATGAAGGTGGCGATGGTGCCGAAGCCGATCGAACCCAGGGCCAGCCCCGAACCATGGGGGAACACCTTGCCCAGCACTCGCATGAACGGCAGGCGCACGCCGGCGACCACCGGCGCGGCGCGCTTGGGCCAGGCCAGCAGCAGGCCGAGCACGCCGAGCAGGATGATGCTGGCGCCGATACTCCACAGGCCAAGGCTCTTGGCCATCAGTACTCCCAGAGGTGCACCGATCGCCAGGGCGCCATAGCTGGCGATGCCGTTCCAGGAAATCACCTTGGCGGTATTCTGCGAGCCGACCCGGCCGATGCCCCAGCCGATCGAGCCCGAGCCCACCAGGCTTTCGGCGCTACCCAGCACCAGGCGTCCGACCAGCAAGCAGGCAAGGCTCAGCCAGGGCCAGGGTGTGAGGAAGTGGCAGGCCAGCATGAACACTCCGCTCAGGCCACAGCCGGCCAGGCCCCACATCACGGCCCGCTTGCTACCCAGGTTGTCGATGATGCGGCTCGCAGTGGGGCGGCTGAGCAGGGTGGCCAGGTACTGCACGCTGATGACCAGGCCGGCAACCACGGCGCTGAAGCCAAGGTCGTTGTGCACGTAGCTGGGCAGTACAGCCAGCGGGATGCCGATGTTCAGGTAGCCGATGAAGGTGAAGATGACAATGGCGACGACCTGGGCGGTGGTCCTGAGGGAGGAGGGGCGCTGCTCAAGCATGAAGGATTCCGGAAACGATAAGACCAAGGCGCGGTCATCATAGCCTGGTGGCGCAGGGCTGTGGATTAAGGTTGCAGGGGCAGGTGACGGTGGCCAGCGGGGCCACTGTCGCGGTGGTGGGGAGCGTCAGTAGTTGCTGTATGGCAGCAGCCAACTGACGCTGAAATCAGCGTTCGGATAGTCAAGACGCAGGCGCGGCAGTACGAAGCCGCCGCACGAGCGGCAGGTATCCATCAGGGTGAAGACCTTGATGCTGGCGATCTCGTCACTGCGGGCGAGCAAGTCCTGGTTGATCGTCGAGGCGACCAGGCGCTCGGAATCCAGATGGCGCCAGTGGTTCTTGATGATCAGCCAGTTGGCGCGGCGCAGGACGGGGAGGTGGGTGAAGCGTGGATCCGGGTCCAGTCCCTGCATGCGGGCGCGGGCGTCAATGTAGTCGATGGGCGGCTGTTGGCCCGGCGCGGGAGGATGGAGACCGATCCCCCGTTTCGCCCGGCCACCGGACAACGCGAAGTACACGCGGCGGCTGCCGTCCCTCAAGGTGACGGTGGCAAAAGCGAAATTGGCCCCCGACAGGTGTTGGCGCAATTGCCTCATGCCACCGTCGGTCAGCATCTGGGCAACGCTCAGTGGGGTGTAGGCGCTGCGTGCGCCCGAGGCGGGTAGCAGCAGGTTGAGCACGCCGTTGACATGCAATTGCTCCACGGCATCGAAGCTGGCCAGGTTATGAAATTCGGGGATGATCATTTTGTTCAGTCCCGTTACATCGTTCAGCGAAAAACCGGCCAGTTGATCCTGCGCCCGGGACGAGGTCAGGATGTTGCGGGCAAATTCCGGGTATTGCGCCTCTTCCAGCTGGTCGAGTGCGCTCTGCAGGGCGGTCGGTGCGCTGGGTGGATTGCTGCGTCGATTGTGGCGTACCCAGTCGCGCAGCAGGCCGGCGAGGTTGTCGATGTCCTGTTGCAGGTTCGGCCTGGTGGCCACGATGCGATAGGTTTCGCTGACATCGAGGTATTGGGCGATGGCGTTCAAGTCGGTGACTCGGGTAAAGGTCAGGCGGGTGTCCTGTGCCGGGATGGGGTACTGGCTGGGGGTCAGCGTGCCCTGGCGCAAGGCGGCGGTCTGGCTGCGCTGCCAGGCTTCGAAGTCGAACGGGGCGCCGTAGAATACGCCGGTATCGGCTTCGACCAACAACCAGTCGCTGTCCAGGTACTGCACGCGCGCACCGCGCAAGGTGCGACGGTCGGCAAGGCCTCGGATCAACCGGCCTAGCCGGACCGGTGGGCAGTGGCCGCTGAACAGCGCGACCTGATCGACTGTCATGTCGGCCGGCAGGCCGAACCAGTGTTCGCTTACCGGGTAACCCAGTACGCCGTCCTCGTAGTAGTGCGGCGGATTAAGCAGGCCCATGGCATCGGCCTCGTCGTCGCTCAGGGGGGTGAGGGCCCTTCGACTGCTGGCAGGTTGGCGTCCTCTGCCGGGAATGATTTCCTGCGTGTATTGCACCAGGCGATTCTCGCGCACCATGACCTGCGCCACGCTGTCGCCGTGTGCGCCGTTGGCGCGGTAGGTGATCGGCTGCGGTTCGATACGGATGGTCTCGAAGGCGTGGCTCACTTGTTGGCCGTAGGCGGGCGTGCCGGCCTGGTTGGCGGGTGGCGCCAGCTGAAGCGCGATACCCTGTGCGGGAGCATCCGGATAGGGCGGTGCTTGGCGTACAGGGTCTTGTGCCCACAGCAGGGGCGTATTGCGCACACGCTCGGCCACGCCGGCAGGCTGACCGATGCGGTGGCGATAGGGGACTCCGTTGATGATCGCGTCGACATGGTCTGGGTCGCGGATGATGAACACCGGGTAGACGACCGGGTTGGAGGCTTTTTCCCACGCTCTGGTGATATCGTCGCCCTCGCCCAGCAGCAGTCTGATGGCATTGGGCTTGTGGCCGGGCAGCAGTTTGTGCTGGGGAATCGGTGCGGTGAGGCTGGCCCGTGTGCGTGCGTCGGTGCCGCCCGGCCAGTCGCTGGGGCCTGCCCCGCGGCGATGCAGCCTGGTGGGCAGTGGCTGGCCCTTCCAGTGCCTGGCGGCTCGCAACATGCCAAGGCGCAGCGCCTTGGCGTTTTTGCCAGCTGCGCCATGGAGCCGCGCCAGGGGTTTGATGAGGCGTCCGCCCAAGACGAAGGCACTGCCCGCGGTGCCAAGTACGTCCAGGCCGCAGCCCAATGCTTCTGTACCATTGCGCACGCCGAAGCAGCTTAGCCCGGGCACCAGGTTGGACAGCAGCTTGAACAGGTAGCGTCCGATACTGTCCTTGCGCTGTTCGGCGAGGAACTGTTCGTGTGATGTCGTACCTTTGCAGATGCCATACAGTGCGTCGCAGTTGCCCAAAGCGATGGATTCTGCGTAATAGCGGATCAATGCTTCCAGGCGATGTTCAATCGGCGCTTTGCCCAATTCCACAATTGTTGGCCATGGCGCGACCTGCCAGGGAATAGTGGTCTCGTTGTAGTCGGTGTAGTCCAGAGGCAGGGTCTCGATCCATCGTTCGCGTTGTGTGCTGGTAACGACATGGCGACGCCAGGTCAGCTTCTCTGGAAACAACTCATAGAAGGTGTCGACAGTGTCGCCGTAGAGATGGACGATGATGCCTTGGGTGCCGATTTCCATTCTCCAGTCCGCGATGGGTGAGTCTCCGTAGCTGGGAACGCTGCCTTTGATAGGGCCTATGTACGTCGGCCATGTGACGGCATGGCAATGCCAATCACTGTTCTTCAGTCGGCCCTGGTCTGTTTGGGGCAGATGGCGCAATAAGCGCTGCATTGCATCGGCGTAGATCATCCGGGCACGTTGGCGCCATGCCTGGAACTCGCGGTCGTAACGTGCCGTGGCGTCCGGCAGTTGGCTGTGCCGATAGCCTGCTCCGTGATCCAGGTAGGCATTGACGTGCAGTTGGTTGTCCACGTTGCTGCCCTGCGGATCGATGCCTGCCTGGCGCAGCTCATGCCGAGCCAGCTCGAAGCGATCAGGGACATCGCGAAGGCTCTCCCGGTCCCAGGCGGTGAGGTAATGGTCATAGGCCAGTTGCCATTGTGCTTTAGACCAGGGTGGAGGTTGCTTGAGCAGGCCCTGCAACTGAACCCACTCGGCGACGGTCGCTGCCAAGGCCCCCTCGAACGCCGGGGTAGCCTGCTTGTCGGGCAGGTCGGTAGCTTGTTCTGCAGCGGCGAAGGTCACGGGCTTGCGCTGGGCCAGCAGCAGATAGGCACCTTGGCGCAGGTTGGCCCAGCGCACATCGTGATCGTAGAGATAGTCGTCGGGAGCGTCGTCGATAAGCAGCTCAGGTGCGAAGCGGCGTAACAGCAGTTCGGCAGCCAGTTCTGCCATGGCGGGCACGCCGCCAAGATGACTGTGCAGGCTGTTGATCAGGTCGAGGCGAATTTCGCTCAAATGCTGGTATTTGTTGTGTGCGTTGAACAGCGCGAAATCGAGGATATGGCCTGGACGGTACTTGGTCGCAGGAAAGAGTGCATCGATCAAGGTCTGTTCGACCAGGGCGCGGTACGCGGGGGCGTTTGCCGGCGTGCTGTCCCATTGCACTGCTGCCGCCAGGCGTTGGCCCAGGCGGTCGAAGGTGATAGCGCCCAGCAAGGCATCCAGTACCTGGCCTGCCGGGGCGTTCAGGGCGGAGCCATCCAGCGTGATGCGCCCATACTGGTTGACCGGCTTGTCTGTCTTGCGCTCCCGCGCAGTGGCGAAACGATAGTGCAAGCCTTGGTAAAAGAATGCGGCCTGCAGTTCATTGAGCAGTTTCTCGAAGAGATGCTGACCGGGTGTCGCTTTGAACAGGTGAGTGGCCAGGATGGGAAGGTCAAGGTGCTCGTCGAGTTCCAGTCTGGGCTGCTGCGGGCGCAGGGGCTTCACGCTCAGTTTGCCGCGGAGTAACAGCGTTGCCGCAAGGTAGGTGACGGCGCGTGTCAGGCGTGGATAGGTGTGCCAGAGCGCCTGGGCGAAGCTGGCGACTGCGTAAGGTGTGTCAAGGTGTGAGTCAGGTAGCAGCTCAGGAAATCTGCCGGTGTCGGCAACCTTGATCAGTTGCCCGGCCAAGGTGCCGTAGAAGAGTGCACAGTCGTTGTGGTTCGCTGGCTGAGAGCGCTCGCGTCCCAGAAAGCGATTAAGGTACAGCCTGGCGTGCTCGCTACCCAGCGCTGTCTCCAGGGCTGTCTCGAGCTCCAGATCCATGAGCATTCTCGGATAGAGAGCGTCCACGCCGAAGGCTTGGTCGAAATGGTCGTTAAGCGAGGTGGCGATGTCCTGAGGTCCGGAGAGCTCGCTTACGACGATGACATCGGCGGGAGTCAGGGCGAGGATTTTTGCCTTTTCGGCGGCGTTGAGATGAGAGCGGCGAAACATGCGGGAGCCTCCGTTTTGGAAGGCCGCAGTTTGTCGGAGTGGGGCAGGTCGGTGCGGTAAGAGGATATGGCGTGGCGTGAAAGGTGTCTTGACGGTGTGAAAACGTGATGATGGGGAAGCTCCCGCAGGTCAGCCGTTTTCACACTGTCGAACGGTGCGCGGGTTATTCCTGGTCGGCGCTGGATTGATCATCGCCGTCCTGGTCGACGGCGGGCGTCGGTTCGGCGTGGGCGGCAACGGATTGCTCTTCGGGGTTCAGGCTTGGGAAGGGAAGATTCGGGATTTCATGCATCTCGTCGTTCCTCGCAAGTGTGAGTGAAAAGGCGGCGCCAGGGCGCATGTGTGGCTTCGAAAAGCTGGGGCAGGATACAGCAGTCTGGATGACAGTTTGAGATTTTTGCCGGGCGCTGGTCGGTTCAAGCGGTCGGCTATCGGTCAAGGGGAGCTTCAGGAGGGCGCGTGGGAGCGGGCTTGCCCCGCGATAGCACTATCGCGGGGCAAGCCCGCTCCCACGCCATATCGGCCAGATATCAGCGACAGACGTCGGCGATGGCTGCCGCCAATTGCTCCAGGCGTCGTGCATCCGCCCCGGCGATGTTCGCCCGGCCGGTACCGACCATGTACACACTGTGCCGTTCACGCAGCAGGCGCACTTGCTCGGGGTTCAGCCCGGTGTAAGAGAACATCCCGCGTTGCGCGGCGATGTGCGCGAAACGCTCGGCCAGGCCATGTGGGGCCAGCGCCTGCACCAGGCCTAGACGAAGCTCGGCGATGCGCTGGCGCATGGCGTTCACTTCCTCGACCCACAGCGCCTTGAGCGCTGGATCACCGAGGATCTCGGCGACCACCGCGGCGCCATGGTCCGGTGGCGTCGACCACAGGTTGCGCGCAATGAACGCCAATTGGCTGCGCACATCCAGCAGTTTCTCGGCATCGTGGCTGCACACCAGCAGGGCGCCGGTGCGATCGCGGTACAGGCCGAAGTTCTTCGAGCAGGAGCTGGTGACCAGCAGTTCTGGCAGTTCGGCGGCGAATAGGCGCACCGCCCATGCATCTTCTTCCAGGCCGTCACCGAAGCCTTGGTAGGCGAAGTCGATCAACGGCAGCAGGTTGCGGCGCTTGACGATGTCGAGCACCGCGCGCCAGTCGTCCTGGCCCAGGTCGAAGCCGGTCGGGTTGTGGCAGCAGGCGTGCAGCAGCACCACATCGCCTTGCGCTGCCTGTTCCAGCGCGGCGAGCATGCCGTCGACGTTCAGGCGGTTGTCCTTGCCCACGTAGGGGTAGTGTGACACCGTGAGCCCGGCGCCGGCGAAGATCGTCTCGTGGATCGGCCAGGTCGGGTCGCTTAGCCAGATGCCACGCCCCGGCAGGCAATGGGCGATGAGCTCCGCGGCCAGGCGCAGGGCACCGGTGCCGCCCGGGGTTTGGGTCGCGCCGGCGCGCTGGCTGGCCAGCAACGGCGAGTCGCTGCCCAGCACCAGTTCGCTGACCAGGCGGCCAAACGCCGCGTCGCCATGGCCGCCGATGTAGCTTTTGGTGGCCTGGCGTTCGACCAGGCGCTGCTCGGCCTGTTTGACCGCCGCGGGAATCGGCGTCAGACCCTGGGCGTCCTTGAACACGCCGACTCCCAGGTCAAACTTGGCCGGGTTGGCGTCGCGGGCGTAGGCCTCCATCAGCCCGAGGATCGGGTCGCCAGGGACCCGGCCGATGGCTGCGAAGTGCATCACTTGCGCCCTTCGGCGGTCTTGGCGACTTCGTCGGTGCGCGCGCACATGATGAAGTCGTTGCGGTGCAGGCCCTTGATCGAGTGGCTCCACCAGGTCACGGTGACCTTGCCCCATTCGGTCAGCAGGCCCGGGTGATGGCCTTCGGCTTCAGCGATTTCGCCAATGGCATTGGTGAAAGCCAGGGCGTGCTTGAAGTTCTTGAACAGGAACACGCGCTCGAGCTCCATGTGGCCGTCGCGGACTTCGATGTTCCAGTCCGGGATCTCGCGGATCAGTTCCGCCAGTTCCTCGTCGGTGACTTTCGGCGCATCGGCGCGGCAGGCTTCGCAGTGGGCTTGGTTCAAGGCATTCATGGGTGTTTTCCGGTTTGAGTTGTTATCGACAGGGGCGCTCAGGCGGCGACCTTGGGTGGAAACTTCGGTGCGTGCAGGCCCAGCTGCATGGCTTGGTGGACCATGGCCATGATGTCTTCGTGGGCCAGGTCGAACAGGCGCTTCATGTTCGGCAGGACGAAGTACAGGGGCTGCAGGATATCGATGCGATACGGCGTGCGCATGGCCTCGATCGGGTCGAAGGCCTGGTGCTCCGGCTCGCCTGACAGGCTGTAGACGGTCTCCTTCGGCGAGGAGAGGATACCGCCGCCGTAGATCTTGCGACCCTGCGCGGTTTCCATCAGGCCGAACTCGATGGTCATCCAGTACAGGCGCGCCAGGTACACACGCTGTTCCTTGGTCGCCGCCAGGCCGAGTTTGCCGTAGGTGTGGGTGAATTCGGCGAAGAAGGGGTTGGTCAGCAGCGGGCAGTGACCGAAGATCTCGTGGAAGATGTCGGGCTCCTGCAGGTAGTCCAGTTCTTCTGGGGTGCGGATGAAGGTGGCGACCGGGAAGCGCTTGCTGGCCAGCAGCTCGAAGAAGGTCTGGAAAGGGATCAGCGCCGGCACGCGGGCAACCTGCCAGCCGGTGGTGGCGCCCAGCACCTTGTTGATTTCGCCGAGCTGGGGGATGCGGTCATGGGGCAGCTTGAGCTGCTCGATGCCGTCCAGGTATTCCTGGCATGCCCGGCCTTCGATCACTTTCAGTTGGCGAGTGATCAGGGTGTTCCACACCGCATGCTCTTGTTGCGGGTAGTCGATAAAACCATGCGCATCGGGCTCGCGTGCCACGTATTGCGTCTGTTTCATGTGGCTCTCCTGGTGAGGGCGTTCTTGTTATGTACAGGACATACCTTAGGAATATCCCTACAAACGCGGCTTTGCACCGGGGTTGAGGCCAGTTATGGCTATCCGCTGGTCCTGAAATCGTAACGATAATTTTACAAAAATGCCCTTGTGCCGGAAAATCACGGGTATCGAGCTGGGCAGAAGGGTAATTCTGTCAGTTTATCTTTACGAATTTTCCGCGTGCCGAGTAAAAACCTTGGCCGCTTCGAGACCTTTCATGCGTATCAAAGTGCACTGCCAGAACCGCATCGGCATCCTGCGGGATATCCTCAACCTGCTGGTGGAGTACGGCATCAACGTGTTGCGCGGCGAGGTGGGCGGCGATCATGGCAACGCCATCTACCTGCACTGCCCAAACCTGATCAACTTGCAGTTCCAGGCGCTGCGGCCGAAGTTCGAGTCGATCGCCGGGGTGTTCGGGGTCAAGCGCGTCGGCCTGATGCCCAGCGAGCGCCGACACATGGAACTGAACGCGTTGCTGGGCGCGCTGGATTTCCCGGTGCTGTCGATCGACATGGGTGGCAGCATCGTTGCCGCCAACCGTGGCGCGGCACAGTTGCTCGGGGTGCGGGTGGACGAGGTGCCGGGCATTCCGTTGTCGCGCTATGTCGAGGACTTCGACCTGCCGGAGCTGATCCGCGCCAACAAGTCGCGCATCAACGGCCTGCGCATCAAGGTCAAGGGCGATGTGTTCCTCGCTGATATCGCGCCATTGCAGTCGGAGCATGATGACAGCGAGGCCCTGGCGGGTGCGGTGATCACCCTGCATCGCGCCGATCGCATCGGCGAGCGTATCTACAACGTGCGCAAGCAGGAGCTGCGAGGCTTCGACAGCATCTTCCAGAGCTCGCGGGTGATGGCTGCGGTGGTGCGCGAGGCGCGGCGCATGGCGCCGCTGGATGCGCCGCTGCTGATCGAGGGCGAGACCGGTACCGGCAAGGAATTGCTGGCGCGCGCCTGCCACTTGGCCAGCCCCCGTGGCCAGGCGCCGCTGATGGCGCTCAACTGCGCCGGCCTGCCGGAGTCGATGGCCGAAACCGAGCTGTTCGGCTACGGCCCGGGGGCGTTCGAAGGCGCGCGTGCCGAAGGCAAGCTGGGGCTGCTGGAGCTTACCGCCGGTGGCACGCTGTTCCTCGATGGCGTCGGGGAGATGAGCCCGCGCTTGCAGGTCAAGCTGCTGCGCTTTCTGCAGGATGGCTGTTTCCGCCGGGTCGGCAGTGACGAAGAGGTGTACCTGGATGTGCGGGTGATCTGCGCGACCCAGGTCGACCTGTCCGAGCTATGTGCCCGGGGCGAGTTCCGCCAGGACCTCTACCATCGCCTCAACGTGCTGTCGCTGCATATTCCGCCGCTGCGCGAATGCATGGATGGCCTGGAGGGGCTGGTGCAGCACTTCCTTGACCAGGCCAGCCGGCAGATCGGTTGCCCGATGCCGCGCTTGGCACCGGCGGCGATGGACAAGCTTGCTCAATATCATTGGCCGGGCAACGTGCGCCAGCTGGAGAACGTGCTGTTCCAGGCGGTGTCGTTGTGCGAGGGCGGGGTGGTGAAGAGCGAACATATCCGTTTGCCGGATTATGGCGCACGCCAGCCATTGGGCGAGTTTTCCCTGGATGGCGATCTTTCGCAAATTGTCGGGCGGTTTGAAAAGGCGGTATTGGAAAGTTTGATGAGTGAATTTCCAAGTAGCCGGGCGCTGGGGAAAAGATTGGGGGTTTCCCATACGACCATTGCCAACAAGTTGCGGGATTATTCGTTGAGCAAGTCAGGGGAGTGAGCGTGGCTAATTGCCTTGAAAGTTACACTTGGTCTTGTGGGCGCGGACTTGTGTCGCGAAAGGGCTGCGTAGCAGCCCCGGGGTTTTAGCAGCATGCAAAGATCGCCGGGGCCGCTTTGCGGCCCTTTCGCGACAAAAGGCCGCTCCTACAGGGATCGCGCAAGGCTTGAGATTGGCGCGGTCGCCTCAGCCGTTGGAACAACCGTTCCCCATCACGCGGTATTCGAGAATATGCTTCTGGCCCTGGGAGTCCTCGTAGGTCATACGGGCCGGCACCACTTCGCAGACATTTGGCACTTCGCTCATGGAGATGACGCGGGCGATGTCCAGGTGCTGCGAATAACTGTACTGTTCAACCGGAATCTGCTCGACATCTTTTGCTTCGCCGGCCAATGCCGCGCCGCAAAAACCGCCAAGTACCAATACCAGTAAAGCTTTCATTTTCAAGTTACCTGTCTAAGGTCGTGAGGGGGCACGCGGCGCTTATGGCGCCGCGAGTACAGCAAGTTTCAACTATCGGGATGAGATACGGATTAACGCTGCCTGCGTGGGGGCTGTTACCAAGTTAATCGCGTTGCCGTTGCTGGCGAGATGAATTTTAGGGGGGGCGCCCACGGCTGAAACAGAGGGGGTTTTGATAAAGTCTTTTGACAGAATCTGTAACAATCCCCGTCGAAACCCTGTCTTTTCCTCTCGACGATGGCTGCATGCCATGTACTAGAGCGGTCGCGCCCGATCAGTAGGTCGACGACCCGTCGTGTTACTACCAACGTCGAATGGTCTTGGCCGCTCTGGTACAGTTACAAACGGTTCCATACAAAAACAACTATTACACCGAGGTAACACAGATGAGTGCGGCTCCACTGTATCCCGTTCGTCCCGAGGTTGCGGCCAGTACCCTGACCGACGAGGCCACCTACAAGGCCATGTACCAGCAATCGGTGATCAACCCGGACGGCTTCTGGCGCGAGCAGGCCCAGCGTCTGGACTGGATCAAGCCTTTCACCAAGGTCAAGCAGACCTCGTTCGACGACCACCATGTCGACATCAAGTGGTTCGCCGACGGCACTCTGAACGTTTCCTACAATTGCCTAGACCGCCATCTCGCCGAGCGCGGCGACCAGCTGGCGATCATCTGGGAAGGCGACGACCCTTCCGAACACCGCAACATTACCTATCGCGAGCTCCACGAGCAGGTCTGCAAGTTCGCCAACGCCCTGCGTGGCCAGGACGTGCACCGTGGTGACGTGGTGACCATCTACATGCCGATGATCCCCGAGGCCGTGGTCGCCATGCTGGCCTGTGCCCGCATCGGCGCGATCCACTCGGTGGTGTTCGGCGGCTTCTCGCCGGAGGCGCTGGCCGGGCGCATCATCGACTGCAAGTCGAAAGTGGTGATCACCGCCGACGAAGGCCTGCGCGGTGGCCGTCGCACCCCGCTCAAGGCCAATGTCGACCTGGCCCTGACCAACCCTGAAACCAACAGCGTACAGAAGATCATCGTGTGCAAGCGCACCGGTGGCGACATCGCTTGGCACCAGCACCGCGACATCTGGTACGAAGACCTGATGAAGGTTGCTTCCAGCCACTGCGCGCCGAAAGAGATGGGCGCCGAGGAGGCGCTGTTCATCCTCTATACCTCCGGTTCCACCGGCAAGCCCAAGGGCGTGCTGCACACCACCGGCGGTTACCTGGTGTATGCCGCGCTGACCCACGAGCGCGTGTTCGACTACCGTCCGGGCGAGGTCTACTGGTGCACCGCCGATGTGGGCTGGGTCACCGGCCACAGCTACATCGTCTACGGCCCGCTGGCCAATGGCGCCACCACACTGCTGTTCGAGGGCGTGCCGAACTACCCGGACATCACCC
This sequence comes from Pseudomonas sp. DrBHI1, assembly GCF_002205115.1. Lineage (NCBI taxonomy): Bacteria > Pseudomonadati > Pseudomonadota > Gammaproteobacteria > Pseudomonadales > Pseudomonadaceae > Pseudomonas > Pseudomonas sp. DrBHI1. Next base: position 80,431 of record NZ_NIBE01000127.1, on the reverse strand, counting down.
GGGTGTCGAAGATCGTCGACAAGCACAAGGTCAATATCCTCTACACCGCGCCGACCGCCATTCGCGCCATGATGGCCGAGGGCGAGGCGGCGGTGGCCGGTGCTGATGGCTCCAGTCTGCGCCTGCTGGGCTCGGTGGGTGAGCCGATCAACCCCGAGGCCTGGAACTGGTACTACAAGACCGTCGGCAAGGAACGTTGCCCGATTGTCGATACCTGGTGGCAGACCGAGACCGGCGGTGTACTGATCAGCCCGCTGCCGGGCGCCACCGCGCTGAAGCCGGGCTCGGCGACGCGTCCGTTCTTCGGCGTGGTGCCAGCGCTGGTGGATAACCTGGGCAACCTGATCGAAGGCGCCGCCGAGGGCAACCTGGTGATCCTCGACTCCTGGCCGGGCCAGTCGCGTTCGCTGTACGGCGACCACGACCGTTTCGTCGACACCTACTTCAAGACCTTCCGCGGCATGTACTTCCCCGGTGACGGTGCCCGCCGCGACGAAGACGGCTACTACTGGATCACCGGCCGTGTCGATGATGTGCTCAACGTCTCAGGGCATCGCATGGGTACCGCTGAGATCGAGAGCGCGATGGTGGCGCATCCGAAGGTCGCCGAGGCGGCCGTGGTGGGCGTGCCGCACGACATCAAGGGGCAGGGTATCTACGTCTATGTCACCCTCAACGCCGGCGAGGAGTCGAGCGAGCAACTGCGCCAGGAGCTGAAGAACTGGGTGCGCAAGGAGATCGGCCCGATCGCCTCGCCGGATGTGATCCAGTGGGCACCGGGACTGCCGAAGACCCGCTCGGGCAAGATCATGCGCCGCATCCTGCGCAAGATCGCCACCGGCGAGTACGATGCGCTGGGTGATATCTCCACCCTGGCCGACCCAGGGGTGGTGCAGCACCTGATCGACACCCACAAGGCGATGAGCCTGGCCACCGCTTGAGTTGAAGCATCGCAATCGTGGGGGTGGACCTTTCCCGCGATACGGTCATCAGCAAAAACCCCGCCCATGCCCGGCGGGGTTTTTGCTTTACTGATACCGACTGTTACTCCGACATCCATCGGTAACCCTGGCTGTCACCGATTTCGCCCAAATGCGGGGCTTGTGGAAACATTCGCGTGCCATTTGAGTGCATTGCTGCGAGCATTTTGTGCGGGGTCGCACGCTGCACTTGCCGGAATACAAGGCTTTGCCAATAATGGGCCCGCTTATTGCTTTGGGTATAGGTTATTTCTCTTTTGCTCTTGCATATCTCGCAGGAGCTGTCAATATCGCCCGCCGCGGTTCCTGGCGCTTCTGTAATTAGTTGTCGCTTTGAAGAAATATCGACCACCGGGCTGTCGCTAGAATGCCACTCACTCGCTCGTGGTCTGCGACCTTGGTCGAAACCTGCGCGGCTCGCGCTGTACCCATTCGCATATCGGGCAGCCGTTACAACTGCCTTGTATTGCCCCGTACCGATGGAGTTACCTGATGAAGAAGCTCGCACTGCTTGGCGCCCTGGCGCTTTCCGTGTTTTCCCTGGTATCGCAGGCCGATGAGAAGCCGTTGAAGATCGGTATCGAGGCCGCCTACCCACCCTTCGCCTTCAAGCAACCCGATGGCAGCCTCGCCGGCTTCGACTACGACATCGGCAACGCCCTGTGCGAACAGATGAAAGCCAAGTGCACCTGGGTCGAGCAGGAGTTCGACGGCCTGATTCCTGCGCTGAAAGTGCGCAAGATCGACGCCATCCTCTCGTCCATGTCGATCACTGATGATCGCAAGAAGTCGGTCGACTTCACCAAGCGCTACTACCTCACCCCGGCGCGTCTGGTCATGAAGGAAGGCACTGCCGTCAGCGACAGCCTGGTTGAGCTCAAGGGCAAGAAGATCGGCGTGCAGCGCGGCTCGATCCATGATCGCTTCGCCAAGGAAGTCCTGGGCGCGCAAGGCGCTACCGTCGTGCCTTACGGCACCCAGAACGAAATCTACCTGGACGTCGCCGCCGGTCGCCTGGACGGTACCGTGGCCGACGCCACCCTGCTCGAAGACGGTTTCCTGAAAACCGACGCCGGCAAGGGCTTCGCCTTCGTAGGCCCGGCCTTCACCGATACCAAGTACTTCGGTGACGGTGTCGGCATTGCCGTGCGCAAGGGCGACACCGCCAACGCCGAGCGCATTAACGCGGCCATCGACGCTATCCGCGCCAACGGCAAATACAAAGAAATCGAGAAGAAGTACTTCAACTTCGATATCTACGGTCCAGACTCGAAGTAAGCCCTCGAGTTTCACCTGTGCAATGGTGCAAACAGCAGAATCTCTGAGGTTTGCACCATTTTTCATTCCCAAGCCCTGAGGAATTCGAATCATGTTGAAAGGCTATGGGGCAGTCATCCTCGATGGGGCGTGGCTGACGCTGCAGCTCGCCCTGTCGTCGATGGCCCTGGCCATCGTCCTCGGCCTGATCGGCGTCGCGCTGCGCTTGTCGCCGGTGCGCTGGCTGGCCTGGCTGGGGGATCTGTATTCCACGGTGATCCGTGGCATCCCTGACCTGGTCCTGATCCTGCTGATCTTCTACGGCGGCCAGGACATCATCAACCGGGTGGCGCCGCTGCTCGGCTATGACGACTACATCGACCTGAACCCGCTGGTCGCCGGCATCGGCACCCTGGGCTTCATCTTTGGTGCCTACCTCTCGGAAACCTTCCGCGGCGCTTTCCTGGGTATTCCCAAGGGGCAGGCCGAGGCGGGCGCGGCCTATGGCATGAGCGGTGTCCAGGTGTTCTTCCGCATCATGGTGCCGCAGATGATCCGTCTGGCGATCCCTGGCTTCACCAACAACTGGCTGGTGCTGACCAAGGCGACCGCGCTGATATCGGTGGTCGGCCTGCAGGACATGATGTTCAAGGCCAAGCAGGCGGCGGACGCCACCCGCGAACCCTTCACCTTCTTCCTCGCGGTGGCGGCGTTGTACCTGGTGCTGACCAGTGTCTCGCTGCTGGCGCTGAAGTATCTCGAGAAGCGCTACTCGGTGGGCGTCAAGGCGGCTGAACTATGATCTTCGACTACAACGTCATCTGGGAGGCCATGCCGCTTTATCTGGGCGGCCTGCTGACCACCCTCAAGCTGCTGGCGCTGTCGCTGCTGTTCGGTCTGCTGGCGGCTGTTCCGCTGGGCCTGATGCGCGTCTCCAAGCAGCCGCTGGTGAACATGAGCGCCTGGCTGTACACCTACGTGATCCGCGGCACGCCGATGCTGGTGCAGCTGTTTTTGATCTACTACGGCCTGGCCCAGTTCGAGGCGGTGCGCGAAAGCTTCCTGTGGCCGTGGCTGTCCAGCGCGACCTTCTGCGCCTGCCTGGCTTTTGCCATCAACACCAGCGCCTACACCGCCGAGATCATCGCTGGCAGCCTCAAGGCCACGCCTCACGGCGAGATCGAGGCGGCCAAGGCCATCGGCATGTCGCGCATGAAGATGTACCGCCGCATTCTCCTGCCTTCGGCGCTGCGCCGGGCGCTGCCGCAGTACAGCAACGAAGTGATCATGATGCTGCAGACCACCAGCCTGGCGTCGATCGTCACCCTGATCGACATCACCGGTGCCGCGCGCACGGTCAACGCCCAGTACTACCTGCCTTTCGAGGCCTACATCACGGCGGGCGTGTTCTACCTGTGCCTGACCTTCATCCTCGTGCGCCTGTTCAAGATGGCCGAACGCCGCTGGCTCGGCTACCTGGCGCCGCGCAAGCACTGACCGCTCTGTGAGATCCGACAGCATGTACAAACTCCAAATCCAAGACCTGCACAAGCGCTACGGCAGCCATGAGGTGCTCAAGGGCGTCTCCCTCGAAGCCAAGGCAGGCGACGTCATCAGCATCATCGGCTCCAGCGGTTCGGGCAAATCGACCTTCCTGCGCTGCATCAACCTGCTGGAGCAGCCGCACGCGGGCAAGATCCTGCTCAACAACGAAGAGCTCAAGCTGGTGGCCGGCAAGGACGGCGCGCTCAAGGCCGCCGACCCGAAACAACTGCAGCGCATGCGCTCGCGGCTGTCGATGGTGTTTCAGCATTTCAACCTCTGGTCGCACATGACCGCGCTTGAGAACGTCATCGAAGCGCCGGTGCACGTGCTGGGGGTGAACAAGAAGGAAGCGCTGGAGAAGGCCGAGCACTACCTGGCGAAGGTCGGCGTGTCCCATCGCAAGGATGCCTTCCCTGGCCACATGTCCGGCGGCGAGCAGCAGCGCGTGGCCATCGCCCGCGCCCTGGCCATGGAGCCTGAGGTGATGCTGTTTGACGAACCGACCTCGGCGCTCGACCCGGAGCTGGTGGGCGATGTGCTCAAGGTCATGCAGTCGCTGGCCCAGGAAGGCCGCACCATGGTCGTGGTCACTCACGAGATGGGCTTTGCCCGCGAGGTGTCCAACCAGCTGGTGTTCCTGCACAAGGGGTTGGTGGAGGAGCGCGGCTGCCCGCGCGAGGTGCTGGTCAATCCGCAGTCCGAGCGCCTCAAGCAGTTCCTTTCCGGCAGCTTGAAGTAATCGCTGCACATTTGCACCCTAATGGGGCATGCTGCGCCATCCGCGCGGCATGCCCTGGCGCCACAAGCGCGAACCCTTCCTTCCAGGTTTCGGACCACGCCCTATGACCACCCAGCGAATCGGTTTTCTCATCTGGCCAAGTACCAAGCCGCTGACCCTGGCGTTGGCTGAAGAGGTGCTGCAGGTGGCCCAGCGGGTGCATCCGGACGTGGTCTACGAGTTGAGCTATTTGCAGGCCGAAGCCGGGCAGGAGGGCCCCTGGCGCTTGCCGGGCGAGGCATGGAACGGTCGTCTCGAGGGTTGCCACAAACTGTTCCTGCTGGCCGATGAGCCGCCGGTGACAATTGGATCGTCGCTGTCCGCCGCGCTCAAGCAACTGGCGCGCAGCGGCTGCATGATCGGTGGCCTGTCCGCCGGCGTGTACCCGCTGGCGGCGCTGGGCCTGCTCGATGGCTACCGCGCCGCGGTGCACTGGCGTTGGCAGGATGATTTCGCCGAGCGCTACCCCAAGGTGATCGCCACCAGTCATCTGTTCGACTGGGACCGTGACCGCCTGACGGCCTGCGGTGGCATGGCAGTGACCGACCTGTTGCTGGCGGTGCTGGCGCGCGATCATGGCGCGGAGCTGGCGGGCGCGGTGTCCGAAGAGCTGGTGGTCGAGCGTATCCGTGAAGGCGGCGAGCGCCAGCGCATTCCGCTGCAGAATCGCCTGGGCTCCAGTCATCCCAAGCTCACCCAGGCGGTGCTGCTGATGGAGGCCAATATCGAGGAGCCGCTGACCACCGACGAGATCGCCCAGCATGTGTGCGTGTCCCGTCGCCAGCTGGAGCGGATTTTCAAGCAGTACCTCAATCGAGTGCCCAGTCAGTATTACCTGGAGCTGCGCCTGAACAAGGCACGGCAGATGCTGATGCAGACCAGCAAGTCGATCATCCAGATCGGGCTGTCCTGCGGGTTCTCCTCGGGGCCGCATTTCTCCAGTGCGTACCGCAACTTCTTTGGCGCCACGCCGCGTGAAGACCGTAACCAGCGGCGCAGCAGCAGCCCATTCGAGCTGAGTTCGGCGCCGGCCGAGCGGGGCTGAAGACCTTCCTTCCTGCGAAGACGCTATCGCGGGGCGGGCCCGCTCCCACGGCTTGCGCTGTGTGTGGGAGAGGGTTTGCCCCGCGATGGGGTTTATATATGTGAACACCCGTTCACCCAATTCTCGCCGGGCATCTCCCCGACACCCCGTCCTCCCGTTACACTGCGCGATTGCGACACTGTTTGTCGCATTGCCGAAAACCGCGTGAAAACACGGTTTGGCGCTGTAACAAGTTGTCGCCTGGCAGCAAGGACAGGCGCCAATCAGTCCTTACAATCCCCTCATCGCTCGCCACTTCCAGGCCAGCGTTCCTCTTCAGGAGACTCAGATGTCCGTTGAGCAAGCCCCGGTGCAACGTGCCGATTTCGACCAGGTCATGGTTCCCAACTACTCCCCGGCGGCGTTCATTCCTGTACGAGGCGAGGGTTCCCGAGTCTGGGACCAGACCGGTCGCGAGCTGATCGACTTCGCCGGCGGCATCGCCGTGAATGCCCTGGGCCACTGCCACCCGGCGCTGGTCAAGGCGCTCACCGAGCAGGCTAACACCCTCTGGCACGTCTCCAACGTGTTCACCAATGAGCCGGCCCTGCGCCTGGCGCACAAGCTGGTGGACGCGACCTTTGCCGAGCGCGCGTTCTTCTGCAACTCCGGCGCCGAGTCCAACGAGGCCGCCTTCAAGCTGGCCCGTCGCGTCGCCCACGACCGCTTTGGCCCGGAGAAGCACGAGATCATCGCGACCGTGAACAGCTTCCACGGTCGTACCCTGTTCACCGTCAGCGTCGGTGGCCAGCCCAAGTACTCCGACGGCTTCGGTCCGAAGATCACCGGCATCAGCCACGTGCCGTACAACGATCTGGAAGCGCTGAAGGCACAGATTTCCGACAAGACCTGCGCCGTGGTCATCGAGCCGATCCAGGGCGAGAGCGGCGTGGTCCCGGCCGACAAGGCCTACCTGGAAGGCGCGCGCAAGCTGTGCGATGAGCACAACGCATTGCTGATCTTCGACGAAGTGCAGACCGGCGTTGGCCGTACCGGCTCGCTGTATGCCTACCAGCACTACGGCGTGACCCCGGACATCCTGACCAGCGCCAAGAGCCTGGGCGGCGGCTTCCCGATCGGCGCCATGCTGACCACCAGTGACCTGGCCAAGCACCTGGCCGTCGGCACCCACGGCACTACCTACGGCGGCAACCCGCTGGCCTGTGCCGTCGCCTGCGCCGTGCTTGATGTGGTCAACACCCCGAAAACCCTGGCAGGCATCAAGGCCAAGCATGAGCGCTTCAAGGCCCGTCTGGAGAAGATCGGCCAGGAAACCGGCTTGTTCACCCTGGTGCGTGGCGTCGGCCTGCTGATCGGCTGCGTGCTGAGCGAGGCCTGGAAAGGCAAGGCCAAGGACATTCTAAACGCCGCCGAGAAGGAGGGCGTGATGGTTCTGCAGGCCGGTCCCGACGTGGTGCGCTTCGCCCCGAGCCTTGTGGTCGAGGATGCCGACATCGACGAAGGCCTGGATCGTTTCGAACGTGCCGTGGCAAAACTGACCAAGGGCTGATCGCCCTTCGCCGGCCTCCAGACGGGGCCGGCGATACCTGAATTCCAGTGCGGGCACCTGCTTGCAGGTGGTGGCGCGTGCCCGCCGTTTTTCCGTGCCGATGTGATCGGCGCGCTTTCCCGAAAGGAGTGACACCATGCTGGTGATGCGCCCCGCGCAAATGGCTGATCTGAACGAAGTGCAGCGCATGGCTGCCGACAGCCCCATTGGTGTCACCTCGCTGCCGGATGACGCCGGCCGCCTGGGCGACAAGATCGCCGCCTCGGAAACCTCCTTCGCCGCCGAGGTCAGCTTCAATGGCGAGGAGAGCTACTTCTTCGTGCTCGAGGACAGCGCCACCGGCAAACTGGTCGGCTGCTCGGCCATTGTCGCCTCGGCCGGCTACTCCGAGCCGTTCTACAGTTTTCGCAACGAGACCTTCGTGCACGCCTCCCGCGAGCTGAAGATCCACAACAAGATCCACGTCCTGTCGCTGTGCCACGACCTCACCGGCAACAGCTTGCTGACCAGTTTCTACGTGGTGCCGGAGCTGGTGAGCAGCGCCTTCGCCGAGCTCAACTCCCGCGGCCGCCTGCTGTTCATGGCCGCGCACCCTGAGCGCTTCGCCGACTCGGTGGTGACCGAGATTGTCGGCTACAGCGACGAGCAGGGCGAGTCGCCGTTCTGGGACGCCATCGGCCGCAACTTCTTCGACCTCAACTACGCCGACGCCGAGCGCCTCTGCGGCCTCAAGAGCCGCACCTTCCTCGCCGAACTGATGCCGCACTACCCGATCTATGTGCCGCTGTTGGCCGACCAGGCACAGGAAGCCATGGGCCAGGTGCACCCGCGGGCGCAGATCACCTTCGACATCCTCATGCGCGAAGGCTTCGAGACCGAGCACTACATCGACATCTTCGACGGCGGCCCGACCCTGCACGCCCGCGCCTCGGGTATCCGCTCCATCGCCCAGAGCCGGGTGGTGCCGGTCAAGCTCGACCAGACGCCGGTCAAGGGTGGCCGTCCGTACCTGGTGTGCAACGGCCAGTTGCAGGATTACCGCGCCGTGCTGCTGGAGCTGGACTGGGTGCCGGGCAAGCCGGTCAGCCTGAGCGGCGAAGCCGCCGAGGCCCTGGGGGTCGGCGAAGGCGCCAGCGTGCGCCTGGTCGCGGTCTGAACCGCCGCAACAGAGAGTTTCGCGGCAGGCACAGACCGCCGCACAAGGAGATAGCATGATCGTTCGTCCTGTACGCAGCAGCGATTTACCCGCGCTGATCGAATTGGCCCGCAGCACCGGCACCACCGGGCTGACCACGCTGCCCGCCAACGAGGAGCGCCTCGGCCAGCGCGTCGGCTGGGCCGAGAAGAGCTTTCGCGGCGAAGCCGAGCGCGGCGACACCGACTACCTGTTCGTGCTGGAGAACGACGAAGGCCTGGTGGTCGGCATCAGCGCCATCGCCGGTGCCGTCGGCCTGCGTGAGCCCTGGTACAACTATCGGGTCGGGCTGACCGTCAGCGCCTCGCAGGAGCTGAACATCTACCGCGAGATTCCCACGCTGTTCCTGGCCAACGACCTGACCGGCAACTCCGAGCTGTGCTCGCTGTTCCTGCGCAGCGACTACCGCAGCGGTCTCAATGGTCGTCTGCTGTCCAAGGCGCGGATGCTGTTCATCGCCGAGTTCCCGCAGCTGTTCGGCAACAAGATCATCGCCGAGATGCGCGGCATGTCCGACGAGGCAGGCCGTTCGCCCTTCTGGGAGAGCCTGGGCCGGCACTTCTTCAGGATGGAGTTCAGCCAGGCCGACTACCTGACCGGCGTGGGCAACAAGTCGTTCATCGCCGAGCTGATGCCCAAGTTTCCACTGTACACCTGCTTCCTCTCGGAAGCGGCGCGCAACGTCATCGGTCGCGTGCACACCGACACGGAGCCGGCGCTGGCCATGCTCAAGCGTGAAGGCTTCAACTACCAGGGGTACGTCGACATCTTCGACGCAGGTCCCGCCATCGAGTGCGAGACCTCGAAGATCCGCGCCGTGCGTGACAGCGAGACCCTGGTACTGGCCGTCGGCACCCCGGGTGACGACGCCACCCCTTACATCATTCACAACCGCAAGCGCGAAGATTGCCGCATCACCGCCGCACCGGCGCGCCTGGCGGCAGGCACCCTGGTGGTCGATCCGCAGACTGCCAAGCGCCTGCGCCTGGGCGCCGGCGACAATGTCCGCGCCGTGCCGCTGTCCGCCGGTCGGGAGGCCCAGTAAATGAACACGCATTACATCGCCGGCCACTGGCTGGCCGGCCAGGGTGAAACCCTGCAGTCGCTCAATCCCGTCACCCAGGCGGTGATATGGCAAGGGCAGGGCGCCGACGCCACCCAGGTCGAAGCTGCCGTGCAGGCCGCCCGCCAGGCGTTCCCGGCCTGGGCTTCGCTGAGCCTGGAAGCGCGTATCAGTGTGCTGGAGGCCTTCGCCGACAAGCTCAAGGCCAATGCCGAGGCGTTGTCGCGCTGCATTGGTGAGGAAACCGGCAAGCCTCTGTGGGAGTCGGCTACCGAAGTGACCAGCATGGTCAACAAGGTCGCCATCTCGGTGCAAAGCTATCGCGAGCGCACCGGCGAGAAGAGCGGCCCGCTGGCCGACGCCACCGCCGTACTGCGGCACAAGCCCCATGGCGTGGTGGCGGTGTTCGGCCCGTACAACTTCCCCGGCCACTTGCCCAACGGGCACATTGTTCCGGCGCTGCTGGCCGGCAACTGCGTGGTGTTCAAGCCCAGCGAGCTGACCCCGAAGGTCGCCGAGCTGACGGTGCAGTGCTGGATCGAGGCTGGCTTGCCGGCCGGCGTGCTCAACCTGGTCCAGGGCGCTCGCGATACCGGCGTCGCGCTGGCCGCTAACCCGGGTATCGATGGCTTGTTCTTCACCGGTTCCAGTCGCACCGGCAACCTGCTGCACCAGCAGTTCGCCGGCCGCCCGGACAAGATCCTCGCCCTGGAAATGGGCGGCAACAACCCGCTGGTTGTCGATGAGGTCAAGGACCTGGACGCTGCGGTGTACACCATCATCCAGTCGGCGTTCATCTCCGCCGGCCAGCGCTGCACCTGCGCCCGCCGCCTGCTGGTGCCGCAGGGCGCCTGGGGTGACGCGCTGATCCAGCGCCTGGTCGAGGTGAGCCGCAACATCAGTGTGGGTGCCTTCGATCAGCAACCCGCGCCATTCATGGGCTCGGTGATATCGCTGCAGGCGGCCCGCGCGCTGCTGGCGGCCCAGGCCGACCTGCTCGCCAAGGGCGCGGTGACGCTGCTGGAGATGACCCAGCCGCAGGCCGACGCGGCCTTGCTCACGCCGGGCATCATCGATGTCAGCGCCGTGGCCGAGCGCCCGGACGAAGAGTTCTTCGGCCCGCTGCTGCAGGTGATCCGCTACGCCGACTTCGATGCGGCGATCGAGGAAGCCAACAACACCCAGTACGGCCTGGCCGCCGGCCTGCTGTCGGACTCCAATGCCCGCTACCAGCACTTCTGGCTGCGCAGCCGCGCCGGCATCGTCAACTGGAACAAGCAACTGACCGGCGCCGCCAGCAGCGCGCCGTTCGGTGGCGTCGGCGCCAGCGGCAACCACCGCGCCAGCGCCTACTACGCGGCGGACTACTGCGCCTACCCCGTGGCTTCGCTGGAGACCGCGAGCCTTGCACTGCCGGCGACCCTGACGCCGGGCGTCACCCTATAACAACCGGTCTCGGAGCCTTGCCGATGAAATCCTTTGAAGTGAATTTTGATGGCCTGGTGGGGCCGACCCACAACTACGGCGGCCTGTCCTACGGCAACGTGGCCTCGCAGAGCAACAGCCAGCAGGGTTCCAACCCGCGCGAGGCGGCGCGCCAGGGCCTGGCGAAGATGAAGGCGCTGATGGAAATGGGCTTCAAGCAGGGCGTGCTGGCCCCGCAGGAGCGCCCGGACGTGGCCGCCTTGCGCCGCCTGGGCTTCACCGGCAGCGACGGCGAAGTGATCCAGCGCGCCGCGAAGGAAGCCATGCCGCTGCTGGTCGCCAGTTGCTCGGCCTCGAGCATGTGGGTGGCCAACGCCGCCACCGTCAGCCCCAGCGCCGACACTGCCGATGGCCGCGTGCACTTCACCGCCGCCAACCTCAACTGCAAGTACCACCGCAGCATCGAGCACCCGACCACCAGCCGTGTGCTGGGCGCCATGTTCAGCGATGACAAGGTCTTCGCCCACCATGAGGCGCTGCCAGCGGTGGCCCAGTTCGGTGACGAGGGCGCGGCCAACCACACCCGCTTCTGCCGCGCCTATGGCGAGGCCGGCGTCGAGTTCTTCGTTTATGGCCGCAGCGCCTTCGACAGCCGCTATCCCGCGCCGCAGAAGTATCCGGCGCGCCAGACCCTGGAAGCCTCCCAGGCTGTCGCTCGCCTGCACGGGCTGAGCGATGATGGCGTGGTCTACGCTCAACAGAATCCGGCGGTGATCGACCAGGGCGTGTTCCACAACGACGTGATCTCGGTGGGCAACGGCGAGGTGCTGTTCTACCACGAAGACGCCTTCCTCGAGACCCACGCGGTGCTCGGCCAGTTGCAGGCTAAACTGGCCAGCAAGGGTGGCAACTTCCAGGGTATCTGCGTGCCGCGCGCGGCAGTGACGGTGGAGGACGCGGTGCGTTCCTACCTGTTCAACAGCCAGTTGCTCAGCCGCGAGGACGGTTCGATGCTGCTGGTGGTGCCGGAAGAGTGCCGCAACAACGAGCGCGTCTGGGCTTACCTGAGTCAATTGACCAGCCGGGGCGGTCCGGTGAAGGAGGTCAAGGTGTTCGACCTCAAGCAGAGCATGCAGAACGGTGGCGGCCCGGCTTGCCTGCGTCTGCGTGTGGCGCTGAAGGAAAACGAACTGGCGGCGGTCAATCCAGGCGTTATCATGACCGCCTCGCTGTACGACACCCTGGTGCAGTGGGTCGACAAGCATTACCGCGATCGCCTCGGCGAAGCGGACCTGGCCGACCCGCAGTTGCTGGTGGAATGCCGCACGGCCCTGGATGAACTGACCCAGATCCTCAAGCTGGGTTCGGTGTATCCGTTCCAACGCCAACCTTGATAGAGAGAAATTGCAATGTCCGACGCCCTGCGCCTGATTCTGGAAGATGAAGACGGCACCCAGCTGGAAACCTCCTGCACCCGTTTTGCCGTGGTCTGGCAAGGCAAGGAAGTGTGGATCCAGCAGGACGGCCGCGGCCAGCTGCTGATCGGCGTCGATGTCGAGGAAGACGACACCGAGTACGCCAACCTGCTGCTGCGCCCGATGGCCACCAACCTGGTCAGCCTGCAACTGGAAATGGAACCGGCCGACGTCGCCGGTGACGACGACCACGTCCACGGCCCGGACTGCGGCCACCACCACTAAGGAAGCGCCTATGCTCGCCCTTGGCAAACTGCTTGAGCTGACCCTGACCGATCACGAACCGGCCGAGAAGACCCAAGTGACCACCCGGGGCGTGCGTTTGCGCTGGCTGGGGGAGGGTGCGCTGGAAGTGCGTCCGCCCGAAGGTGAGGATTGCGGTCTCGACCTGCTGTTGTCGGCCGGTATCCATGGCAACGAGACGGCGCCGATCGAGCTGCTCGAAAGGCTGCTGCACGGTGTTGCAAACGGCAAGATCAAGCCGCGCGCGCGGGTGCTGTTCCTGTTCGGCAACCCAGCGGCGATCCGCAAGGGCGAGCGCTTCATCGAACAGGACATCAACCGCCTGTTCAATGGCCGTCATGAACTCTCCAGTGGCTTCGAGGCGCTGCGTGCCGCCGAGCTCGAACAGTTCGCCCGGGTGTTCTTCAGCAAGCCCGAGCGCACCCGCCTGCATTACGACCTGCATACTGCCATTCGCGGGTCGAAGATCGAGCAGTTTGCCCTGTATCCCTACAAGGAAGGTCGCCGGCATTCCCGACGCGAGCTGGCCCGTCTGGCTGCGGCCGGCATGGAGGCGGTGCTGCTGCAGAGCAAGTCGTCGATCACCTTCAGCGCATTCACCTACGAGCAGCTCGACGCCGAGGCTTTCACCCTGGAACTCGGCAAGGCCCGCCCGTTCGGGCAGAACGAAGAGGTCAACCTCGATCGGCTCGAGGCGCGCCTGATCCAGCTCATCGAGGATACCGAGCCGCAAACCGAGCAGTCCCTGGATGGCCTCAAGCTGTTCAGCGTCGCCCGCGAGATCATCAAGCACAGCGACAGCTTCCACCTGCACCTGCCGGCGGACATCGAGAACTTCTCCGAGCTGAGCAAGGGTTACCTGCTGGCCGAGGACCTGGCAGAGACGCGCTGGGTGGTGGAGGAGGAGGGCGCGCGGATCATCTTCCCCAACCCCAAGGTGAAAAACGGGCTGCGCGCCGGCATCCTCATCGTGCCGGATTCGGGGCAGCGGCTGGCTTAAGCCTTGCGCGACCCCGGCAATATCAGCTTCGCTACTGAGATCCCCGGGGCTGCTACGCAGCCCTTTCGCGACACAAGGCCGCTCCTGCAGGAGTGCTGCGCGCCTGGCTGGTTTTGGATCCTTTCGGTGATGAAATTCTTTTAATTCACCAAGCTGTTAATTTTCCCCGCCCCGGGACCGTAATTGGCTTGCCAGTAGCGAAACGCTGGCTTTAGCATCGCGGTCATGCCGTTTTCAATTGCTGTAGTCCGACAAACCGTCCATTCGACGGTTTCTATCGCATAAACACACTGCACCGAGACTGCAGGACCGATATAATGCGGCCCTTTGCCGTCGTTTCGTCGATTCGACGCGTGGCCGCCGTTTCCGTGGAAGAACCTATGAAAAGCGCAGAAATCCGTGAAGCCTTCCTCCGCTTCTTCGAAGAGCAGGGACATACTCGCGTTGCCTCCAGCTCCCTGATCCCGGGCAATGACCCGACCCTGCTGTTCACCAACGCCGGCATGAACCAGTTCAAGGACTGCTTCCTCGGCCAGGAAAAGCGCGCCTATACCCGCGCCGTGAGCAGCCAGAAGTGCGTACGCGCCGGCGGCAAGCACAACGACCTGGAAAACGTCGGCTACACCGCCCGTCATCACACCTTCTTCGAGATGCTGGGCAACTTCAGCTTCGGCGACTATTTCAAGCGCGATGCCATCACCTTCGCCTGGACCTTCCTGACTTCGGACAAGTGGCTGAACCTGCCGAAGGAAAAACTGTGGGTCACCGTCTACGCCAGTGACGACGAAGCCTACGACATCTGGACCAAGGAAGTCGGCGTGCCGGCCGAGCGCATGGTGCGCATCGGTGACAACAAGGGCGCCCCGTACGCTTCCGACAACTTCTGGACCATGGGCGACACCGGCCCGTGCGGCCCATGCACCGAGATCTTCTACGACCACGGCGCTGACATCTGGGGCGGCCCACCCGGCTCGCCGGAAGAAGACGGCGACCGCTACATCGAGATCTGGAACAACGTCTTCATGCAGTTCAACCGCACCGCCGACGGTGTCCTGCACCCGTTGCCCGCCCCGTCGGTGGACACCGGCATGGGCCTGGAGCGCATCAGTGCGGTCATGCAGCACGTGCACTCGAATTACGAGATCGACCTGTTCCAGAGCCTGCTGGCTGCTGCCGCCAAAGCCATCGGTTGCGCCAATGACGATCAGCCGTCGCTGAAAGTGGTCGCCGACCACATCCGTTCCTGCGGCTTCCTGATCGCCGACGGCGTGTTGCCGTCCAACGAAGGCCGCGGCTACGTGCTGCGCCGCATCATTCGTCGTGCCTGCCGCCACGGCAACAAGCTGGGCGCCAAGGGTAGCTTCTTCCACAAGATCGTCGCCGCGCTGGTGGCCGAGATGGGCGAAGCGTTCCCTGAGCTCAAGAGCCAGCAGGCACACATCGAGCGCGTGCTCAAGACCGAGGAAGAGCAGTTCGCCAAGACCCTCGAGCAGGGCCTGCGCATCCTCGAGCAGGACCTGGCACAACTGCAGGGCAAGGTCGTGCCGGGCGACGTGGTGTTCAAGCTGTACGACACCTACGGCTTCCCCATGGACCTGACCGCCGACATCGCCCGCGAGCGCGAGCTGACCATCGACGAAGCCGGCTTCGAGCGCGAGATGGAGGCCCAGCGTGAGCGTGCCCGCTCCGCCAGCGCCTTCGGCATGGACTACAACAGCCTGGTCAAGGTCGACACCGCCACCGACTTCCTCGGCTACGACGCTACCGAAGGTCAGGGCAAGGTCATCGCTCTGTACAAGGACGGCCAGGCCGTTGAGCAACTGGCAGAAGGCGAGGAGGGCGTTGTTGTCCTTGATCGCACCCCGTTCTACGCAGAGTCCGGTGGTCAGGTCGGTGACAGCGGCTATCTGCAGGCCGGCGCCGTGCGCTTCGACGTGCGCGACACCACCAAGACCGGCGGTGCCTTCCTGCACCACGGCGTGGTCGCCAGTGGTGCGCTGACTGTCGGCGCCGTGGTTGATGCTCGCGTCGATGCCGAAGTGCAGCACGCCACCTCGTTGAACCACTCCGCCACTCACCTGCTGCACGAAGCCCTGCGCCAGGTGCTGGGTGAACACGTGCAGCAGAAAGGCTCGCTGGTAGACAGCCAGCGCCTGCGTTTCGACTTCAGCCACTTCGAGGCGGTCAAACCGGAGCAGATCAAGGCCCTGGAAGACATTGTCAACCGCGAGGTGCGTCGCAACACCGAGGTGCAGACCGAGCTGACCGACATCGAGACCGCCAAGGCCAAGGGCGCCATGGCGCTGTTCGGTGAGAAGTACGGCGACACCGTGCGCGTGCTGAGCATGGGCGGTGACTTCTCCGTCGAGCTGTGCGGCGGCATCCACGCCAAACGCACTGGCGACATCAGCCTGTTCAAGATCATCAGCGAAGGCGGCGTGGCCTCTGGCGTGCGCCGTATCGAAGCGATCACCGGCGCTGCTGCGCTGGCCTACCTGAACACTGCCGAAGAGCAGGTCAAGGAAGCCGCGCAACTGGTCAAGGGCAATCGCGACAACCTGATCGACAAGCTGTCGGCTGTGCTCGAGCGCAACCGCCAGCTGGAAAAGCAGCTTGAGCAGCTGCAGGCCAAGGCCGCCAGCGCCGCCGGGGATGATCTCTCCAACGCGGCCGTTGAGGTCAAGGGTGCCAAGGTCCTCGCCGCCCGCCTGGATGGGCAGGATGGCAAGGCGCTGCTGGCGCTCGTCGATCAACTGAAAAACAAGCTCGGCCACGCAGTGATCCTGCTGGGCAGCGAGCATGAGGGCAAGGTCGTGCTGGTGGCTGGCGTGACCAAGGACCTCTCCAGCCAACTCAAGGCTGGCGACCTGATGAAACAAGCTGCTGCGGCGGTCGGTGGCAAGGGCGGCGGTCGTCCTGACATGGCCCAGGGCGGTGGCGTCGACGTCGCCGCGCTGGACCAGGCGCTGGCCCTGGCCGTGCCGTTCGCCGAGCAGGGACTTTGAGATGGCGGGGGCGTCGGTCTGGTCGGCGTCTCCGCCATGTTGGATTGTTTTTTGGGGCCCTTGAGGGCTGAGGCACCTTTGAAATGGCGTTGATCGTACAGAAATTTGGCGGTACCTCTGTCGGTTCCATCGAGCGGATCGAGCAGGTTGCCGACAAGGTCAAGAAATTCCGCGAGCAAGGCACCGACCTGGTGGTTGTGCTGTCGGCGATGAGCGGGGAAACCAATCGCCTGATCGACTTGGCGAAGCAGATCACCGACAAGCCCGAACCCCGGGAGCTGGATGTGATCGTCTCGACCGGCGAGCAGGTCACCATCGCCCTGTTGTCCATGGCCCTGATGAAGCGCGGCGTGCCGGCGGTGTCCTACACCGGCAACCAGGTGCGCATCCTCACCGACAGTGCGCACAACAAGGCGCGCATCCTGCAGATCGACGACCAGAAGATCCGCGCCGACCTCAAGGCCGGCCGTGTCGTGGTGGTCGCCGGTTTCCAAGGTGTCGACGAGCACGGCAACATCACCACCCTCGGTCGTGGCGGCTCCGACACCACCGGCGTGGCCCTGGCGGCGGCGCTGAAGGCCGACGAGTGCCAGATCTACACCGATGTCGATGGCGTCTATACCACCGACCCGCGTGTCGTGCCCCAGGCCCAGCGCCTGGAGAAGATCACCTTCGAGGAGATGCTGGAAATGGCCAGCCTCGGCTCCAAGGTGCTGCAGATCCGCTCGGTGGAGTTCGCCGGCAAGTACAACGTCCCGCTGCGCGTGCTGCACAGCTTCAAGGAGGGTCCGGGTACCCTCATTACCATCGATGAAGAGGAATCCATGGAACAGCCGATCATTTCCGGTATCGCCTTCAACCGTGATGAGGCCAAGCTGACCATTCGTGGCGTCCCGGATACCCCGGGCGTTGCCTTCAAGATCCTCGGTCCGATCAGCGCTGCCAACATCGAAGTCGACATGATCGTGCAGAACGTCTCGCACGATAACACCACCGACTTCACCTTCACTGTGCACCGCAACGAGTACGAGAAGGCGTTGAGCGTGCTGGAGAATACCGCCCGCGAAATTGGCGCGCGTGAAGTGATCGGCGATACCAAGATCGCCAAGGTGTCGATCGTCGGCGTCGGCATGCGCTCCCACGCGGGCGTTGCCAGTCGCATGTTCGAGGCCCTGGCCAAGGAGAGCATCAACATCCAGATGATCTCCACCTCCGAGATCAAGGTCTCGGTAGTGATCGAAGAGAAGTACCTGGAGCTGGCCGTGCGCGCGCTGCACACCGCGTTCGAGCTTGACGCGCCTGCCCGACAGGGTGAGTGACACGCTGCCTGGAGGGGCGCGGCTTGCCGCGCCCTTCGCGTTTCTGGTCGCTGCGGCTGTCCCTGTCCAGGCAGTCGTGGCGGTCGATCCGGGCCAGTGCCGTTGTCCCCGGCCAGGCCCTGCTTTTCAAAGACTGTTGTCCCTGAAGATTCATGTGAGGAGAAAACTATGCTGATTCTGACTCGTCGGTGCGCCGAGAGCCTGATCATTGGTGACGGTGAGATCACCGTGACGGTCCTGGGTGTCAAAGGCAACCAGGTGCGTATTGGCGTTAGCGCGCCCAAGGAAGTGGCTGTTCACCGCGAGGAAATCTACCTGCGGATCAAGAAAGAGAAGGACGAGGAGCCAAGCCTTTAATTTTTTTGAAGTTTTTTTCAAAAAAAGGGTTGCAAACGAGGAAGGGTGTGTTTAATATTCGCCTCGTGTTGCGGTGAGGTGGCCGAGTGGCCGAAGGCGCTCCCCTGCTAAGGGAGTATACCTCATAAGGGTATCGGGGGTTCGAATCCCCCCTTCACCGCCATTATTTGCCTGGAGCGCTTAAAGCGATCCGAATGGCACAGCAAGACACGGACTCATAGCTCAGCTGGATAGAGTACTCGGCTACGAACCGAGCGGTCGGAGGTTCGAATCCTCCTGAGTCCGCCACTTTTGAAGTGGCTTTGCCTGCAAGGCTGCTTCAATCCACCAGTGGTAATCTGGTCTAAAACTACCCCACGGACTCATAGCTCAGCTGGATAGAGTACTCGGCTACGAACCGAGCGGTCGCAGGTTCGAATCCTCCTGAGTCCGCCACTTTTGAAGTGGCTTTGCCTGCAAGGCTGCTTCAATCCACCAGTGGTAATCTGGTCTAAAACTACCCCACGGACTCATAGCTCAGCTGGATAGAGTACTCGGCTACGAACCGAGCGGTCGCAGGTTCGAATCCTGCTGAGTCCGCCACTTTTGAAGTGGCTTTGCTTGCAAAGACGCTTCAACAAGCCAGTGGTAATCTGGCCTAAAACTACCAACCACGGACTCATAGCTCAGCTGGATAGAGTACTCGGCTACGAACCGAGCGGTCGCAGGTTCGAATCCTGCTGAGTCCGCCACTTTTGAAGTGGCTTTGCTTGCAAAGACGCTTCAACAAGCCAGTGGTAATCTGGCCTAAAACTACCACCATGGACTCATAGCTCAGCTGGATAGAGTACTCGGCTACGAACCGAGCGGTCGGAGGTTCGAATCCTCCTGAGTCCGCCATACATCAAGAAGCCCGCTCATTAGAGCGGGCTTCTTGTTTTTCTGGCGCGCTGAATTGTCACGGATGTCCATCTACGCTGTTCTGTAGGAGGTCCCTGCAGGGATCGGCGGTGCACATCGAGTCGGCACACGACGAATGTGCTTTTCACGCCAGAGTGACCGTCGCACTGATGGCTTCGAGCGTTGTCACAGCTTTAGCGCGCAAACGATTGTTCTGGCCAAAAATTTAAGCGATCCGACAGCTTACACAGTGTATGATTGCGCCCGTCAGCCCCGCCGGGGCTTGTGGAATCCCACCATGGACTTACCCAGTAGTTACTCGCTAACACGCTTCATACAGCCAGATCTGACCGATTGATTCTCCCGGCGTGCTCCGCTGCTGGGAGTGGAGTTCGCCTATGACCGAAATCGAAGTAAAGAAAGCCCAAGACAGCCTGCAGGATCGCCTGGCCCAGGTGATCGAACTGCTGCAGCGCCAGCGGGTGGTCGAGGACCTGACGCACCGTCAGGAAGGTCATCACCATGACCTGGTGGAAAACCTCGTCCACCGTCAGAACCTTGTCGAGTTGCAGCGCAAGCTCGACGACCTGCACCCCGCCGACATCGCCTACATCCTTGAAGCCTTGCCGCTGGACGACCGCCTGACGGTCTGGCAACTGGTGCGCTCGGATCGCGACGGCGACATTCTGCTCGAAGTCTCCGACGCCGTACGCCAGACCCTGATCGCCGACATGGACGATCACGAGCTGCTGGCTGCCGCCAAGGAAATGGACGCCGACGAACTCGCCGACCTGGCGCCGGAACTGCCCCGCGACGTCGTTCACGAGCTCATGGAAAGCCTTGATGCCCAGCAGCGCGAGCGTGTGCGCTCGGCCCTGAGCTACGACGAAGAGCAGGTCGGCGCGCTGATGGACTTCGAGATGGTCACCATTCGCGAAGACGTCAGCCTCGAGGTGGTGTTGCGCTACCTGCGCCGGCTCAAGGAGCTGCCGGGGCACACCGACAAGCTCTTCGTCGTCGATTACGATGGCATTCTCAAGGGTGTGCTGCCGATCAAGCGGTTGCTGGTCAACGACCCGGACAAGAAAGTCGCGGAGGTCATGGCCAATGACCCGGTGAGCTTCCATCCCGAGGAAGATGCCTACGACGCCGCCCTGGCCTTCGAACGCTACGACCTGGTGTCCGCCCCTGTGGTGGACAAGAACGAGCGTCTGATTGGTCGTCTGACCATCGATGAAATGGTCGACCTGATTCGTGAAGAGAGCGAGAGCGAAGTGCTCAACATGGCCGGTCTGCGCGAGGAAGAAGACATCTTCGCTTCGGTCTGGCGCTCGTTGCGCAACCGTTGGGCGTGGTTGGCCATCAACCTGATCACCGCATTTGTCGCCTCGCGGGTGATCGGCCTGTTCGAAGGCTCCATCGAGAAGCTGGTGGCGCTGGCGGCGCTGATGCCGATCGTGGCGGGTATTGGCGGCAACTCGGGTAACCAGACCATCACCATGATCGTGCGCGCCATGGCCCTCGACCAAGTGTCGCCGGGCAATACCAGCCGTCTGATGCGCAAGGAGCTGGCGGTGTCGCTGCTCAATGGCCTGATCTGGGGGGGCGTGATCGGTGCCGTGGCGTTCTGGCTCTATGGCAGCTGGTCGCTGGGCCTGGTAATGACCGCTGCGATGACCCTGAACCTGTTGCTGGCTGCCTTGATGGGCGTGCTGATCCCGATGACGTTGACGCGCCTGGGGCGTGATCCGGCGATGGGGTCGAGCGTGATGATCACGGCGGTCACCGACAGCGGCGGTTTCTTCATCTTCCTCGGCCTGGCCACGCTGTTCCTGCTGTAAGCGTGGTGCTCAGGCCATGCCAACCCCTGTAGGAGCGGCCTTGTGTCGCGATAGGGTCGCTCCTTCAGGGGCGTGCGTGACCCCGTCGCAACTCTGCAATCATCAGATGCAAAAAAGCCAGCTTGCGCTGGCTTTTTTGTGTGCGGTTGTCGCTTGCCTGGATCAGGACGCGTCGGCGGCCATTTCCACATCGTGAGCGATGAGGGCGACCAGCGCATTCTGCTGGCGATGGGACAGCTGGCGGAAGCGCTGCAGCAGTTCACGTTCATGGAGGCTGAGCTCTGGGCTGTCCAGGCGCATGCTCAGTTCGTCACCCAAGGCACCTTCCTGGATAAGGCTCTGCTCCAGACGTGCGATGATTTCGGAGTTCATGCTGCGGTGATGGTTGCGCGCTACCTCGGCAATGCGCTCACGCATCCCGTCTGGCAGGCGGACGACAAACTTGTCGGCGGTGCGGCTCGAATAGATAGCCTGTTTCATTGGGCGCATATAAATTGACCGGTTGTTCTGGTTCAGGGGGAGCGGTTCGCAAATTGGCCGCACGGTGGAAGTACGACCGCGGCGACGACAAAATGTTCAACCGTGATGTGATTTTGGTTCTTCATCTTGCCTCATGGTCGCCGTTTCCTTGGCGTCAATTCTGTGACAAATAGTGATCTCGATAAAGGCTTTTTGCCAGTACCAATTATCAGAAATGAGCACTGGTTTGAAAAGTTTCACATTCATCGAATTGCACCGGCGTCAGACAAATGCCGTCAAAATCTGGTAAAAGACGGCAAAGGCCTAGGGAAAATCCTGGAATTCGCTGGTTTCCCACACATTGAGCATAGTGGCTATGCAATATGACGCAAGCGGTGGTGCGGCCTCAAGAGGGCGCTTGATATTCCTCATGGGACCGTCTGGTTCGGGAAAAGATTCCCTGATCGAAGCGGCGCGTCAGCGATTGATTGCCCACGGCATCGAAATCGCCCGCCGGGTCATCACGCGCTCGGCCGAGGCCAAGGGTGAAGACGCGCTGGGGGTGAGTGTCGAGCGCTTCGAGACGATGCGCGAGGCGGGGGCGTTTGCCCTGGATTGGCAGGCGAACGGCCTGAGCTATGGCATTCCCGTACAGCTGGACGCGTGGCTCGCCGCAGGGCGGTCGGTGCTGGTCAATGGCTCTCGTGCCTACCTGACCAACGCCCGGCAGCGTTATCCCGACCTGGTGGCCGTGGGGCTGACGGTTTCCCAGCAGGCGCTACGGCAGCGATTGCTGGCCAGGGGGCGGGAGAGCAACGAAGAGATCGAGCAGCGCCTGGCCCGCAACTTCAGGTTGCAGGCCTATGATCCCAGCGTGCATGTCGTGGACAACTCTGCTTCTCTGGTCAGCGCGGTCGAGGCGCTGCTTGCGCTGTTGCGCAGCGAAGGCGTGATCGCCGACGCGGCGGGGAAAAAGCCGACGTGCAAAATGCCCGATTGATACATGACAAATGCCCACACGCTGGTTAACATGCTCGCCGTCCCCGCCGCACAGCGTCTGTTGTCGGCTCCAGTGTCTCAGTAGCTCAATTGGATAGAGCATCCCCCTCCTAAGGGGAAGGTTGGCAGTTCGAACCTGCCCTGGGACGCCATTTCTCCCCCATTCCCCTTGTCTTCGTTCAACGAACCTGAACGCTTGTCTGCGGCTGTCGCGTCGTACGGTTGTAGCTCAGGGCGAAGTGTGCCGCCAGCCCGAAGATCAGCCCCCAGAACGCGGCGCCAAGGCCGAGCAGGCTCATGCCGGATGCGGTGACCAGGAAGGTGATCAGCGCCGGCTCCCGCTGTTTCTCGTCATTCATGGCGCCGGCCAGGCCGTTGGCGATGGCGCCGAACAGCGCGAGGCCGGCGAGGGCGGCGATCAGTTCCCTCGGCAAGGCGGCGAACACCGAGGCCAAGGTCGCGCCGAAGCTGCCCATCAGCAGGTAGAAGGCGCCGCAGGCCATGCCGGCGATGTAGCGTTTGTCCGGATTCTCGTGGGCCTCGCGGCCGGTGCAGATGGCAGCGGTGATCGCCGCCAGGTTGACGCCGTGGCAGCCGAATGGCGCCAGCAGCAGCGAACCCAGGGCGGTGACCGAGACGATCGGGCGTGCCGGTACCTGGTAGCCGGAGGTGCGCAGCACGGCAATGCCGGGCACCGACTGGCCGGTGAGCGACACCAGGGCCAGAGGCAGGCCGATATTGACGATGGCCTGCCAACTCCACTGTGGGCTGGTCCAGGTCGGCATGGTCATTTCCAGCACCAGGGCCTGGGTGTCCAATTGGCCCAGGCCGGCGGCGAGGCCGCAACCGACGATCAGCACCGAAAGAATCGCGTAGCGCGGCGACAGGCGCTTGAACAGCAGATAGCTCGCCAGCATCGACAGCACCAGCACGGGCTGCAGGCGGATCGAGCTGAACAGCTCGGCGCCGAAGCGGAACAGGATGCCGGCCAGCATCGCTGCGGCAATGGCCTTGGGCAGGCGATTCATCAGCTTGTCGAAGGCTCCGCTCAGGGCGATCACGCCAATCAGCAGCGAGGCGACGATGTAGGCGCCCACCGCCTGGGCCAGTGACACGCTCGGCAGCATCGACACCAATAATGCCGCGCCTGGCGTGGACCAGGCGGTGATCACCGGCACCCGCAGTTTCCAGCTCAGCAGCAGGCCGGTCAGGCCGCTGCCGATGGAGATGGCCCAGATCCACGAAGCAGTCGCTTCGTTGCCCAGGCCCGCCTGGTCAGCGGCCTGGAACACGATAATCAAGGGGCCGGCGTAGGAAATGATCACGGCGATCAGGCCGGCGACCAGGGCGGAGACGGAAAAATCCTTTCTGAGGTTATCCATGGCGAGTCCATTTGAGTTAATTGATTCTATTGATTCGATTCAAATTGAATCTATACGGTAACGAGACCTGAATTCAAGTGGGCGACTCTCACGCGGGTGCTGCTAACAACTTGAATCGCTCGAAGGATCGACTCAAGTCGACCTGTGTGTTCAAATTTCAATCATTTTCAGCCCGGTAGCCGTCTCATGTGGGTTCCACGGATCAGCGAAAGCAATCAGCCTGTCTACTTGTCCATCGCCGATGCCTTGGCGCATGACATCGCCAGCGGCGCGCTGCGCCGTGGCGAGCGCTTGCCGACGCTGCGCGAACTGGCACAGGCGCTGGATGTCACCCCGGGCACCATCAGCCGCGCCTACACCGAGGCGTCACGGCGTGGCCTGACCCAGGGCGAGGTGGGGCGTGGCACCTACGTCCTCGACCGGATCGCCGACACCGGCGAGGCCCCTGTCGTTACCCGCGCGGCGCCCGCTGCCCGCGGCGAAGCACTTGACCTGTCGATCATCAAGCCCTACGGCGAAACCCTGCAGTACTGGTTGCGCAACGCGTTGACCGAACTGGCCAATACCACGCGACTGGAGCAGGTGCTGGACTACGCCCCCGACGGGGGCCACCCGGCGCATCGCGAGGCGGGCGCGCAATGGTTGCGCCAGTGGCTGCCAGGCGCGCAGTGGCAGCAGGTGGTCATCACCAGTGGTGCACAGCACGGGCTGATGGTGGCGATCAGCGCCCTGACCGGGGCGGGCGACCTGGTGCTATGCGAGTCGCTGTGCTATCCGGGCATCATTTCCGTGGCCCACGGCCTGGGCCGCCGCCTGCGGGGCGTGCCGATGGACGAGCAGGGCATCATTCCCGAGGCCTTGCGCGAGATCTGCCAGCGCGAGCGGCCCACGATGCTGGTGTGCGTGGCGACCTGCCAGAACCCAACCACGGCAATCATGTCCAACCAGCGCCGTGCCCAGATCGCGGCGCTGGCGGAGGAGTTCGACTTCCTGCTGCTGGACGATGACATCTACGGCTTCCTCGCCACCGACCCACAGACCCGGCCGCTGGCGACTTTTGCCCCGGAGCGTTCGATCTACCTCACCAGCCTGTCCAAGTCAGTCATGCCGGCGCTGCGCATCGGCTACCTGTACAGCCCGCCGAAATTGCTGTCGCGCCTGACCGCCATGGTGCGCAGCACGGTGTGGATGCCTTCGCCGTTGACCGCGCAACTGGCCAGCCATGTGATCGGCGAAGGGTTGGACAGCCAACTGATTCGAATGCATCGGGCCGAGGCGGCGGCGCGCCAGGCCATCGCCCGCGAAGTCTTCACCGAGGCATCGCTGCAAAGCCAACCGCACAGCTATCACCTCTGGCTCAACCTGCCCGAGCCATGGCGCAGTGACGAGTTTGCCCTGCTGGCGCGGGCCAATGGCGTGGTGGTGGTGAGCGCCAGTCAGTTCCAGGTGGAGCGCACGGGCGATCCGCGTGGCGTGCGGGTCGTGCTGATGTCGCCGACCAGCCGGGAGGAGCTGCGCTTCGCCCTGACCCAGCTGGCCAGCCTGCTCGAGTCAGGGGATCCGAAGCGCTTCTACTGAGTCAGAGCTGGGGGCTGTAACGTTTTTCGATGTCGCGGGCATCTGTCGAACTCAGGCTGCCATGCGGCTGGCTGGCGGCCTGTGCCTGCTGCTCAAGTTTGGCCTGGACCTTCATCTCGGCCTCTTCCTGCATGCGTTGGGCGATCTGTTGGTCGATCATCATTTTCCTTTCGGGCGGCAGCGCGTCGTATTCTTCCTTGGTCAGGCCAAGCTCCGCGAGCAGCTTTTCCTTGATCTTCTGCGCCGGTGACTTGCTCATGTAGTCGCGAAACTCCTGCAGGGCGCCGGATGCTTCCTGTTTGCCCACGCTGGTCTGCTCCTGCTTCGCCGCGTCGGGGTTGTGCAGCATGACCATGAGCTTGGAGAAAGCTTCCTTGCGGTTGTCTTCGGCATGCTGTTGCGAGGTGCTGCCCTGGCTGTTCTGCTGCGCCGAAGCTTTGCCGCTGGCTGAGACCAGTTGGAACGGGAACGGTTGAGCCGCGGACTGTTCGTTACCGCTGCGCTGCTGTTGCACGGCCTGCCAACCCAGGCCGTTCGCTGTAATAAGCATGTTTCCTCCATGAATGGATCGTGAGAACGCGACGAAAGTGGCAAAAGCTGTGCCAGCAGTGAGACCGGGGCGAAATAGGCTGTTAGGACTATTCCGACAGCCTGTTCCTCGGAATATGCTTGCCCGGCAGAGGAACAGGATTGCCGCTTGCGGCAAACACAATCATGTGTCGGCAGCACCGGGTACGGGGCGCAGTTGCTGGACAACAGGGAGCGCGTCCATGAGTCAGGCAGCAAAGCCACTACCGGCTGGCTTCACCGAGCAGCAATTGCACACCTTGTTCGATTTGATCAGCGACGGCATCTGGGATTGGGATGCCAACAACGGCTACGTTTACCGCAATCCTGGCTGGTACGCGATGCTCGGCTACGCCAGCCATTCGCTGGACAATTCCGTGTTGACCTGGGAAAGCGTGATCCACCCCGAGGATTACCCACGGGTGATGGCGCATTTCGAGGCATATATCAACCAGCGCAATGAGCGCTATCGCATCGAGTACCGTTGCCGCTGCCAGGACGGCAGCTACCTGTGGATCGAGGACAGTGGCCATATCATCGCCCGCAACGCCGATGGTTCGGTGGCGCGCATGCTGGGTGCTCACCGCAATATCGACCCGGGCAAGCGGTTGGTGGCGGAGCTTGAGCAGCGTAACCTGTCCCTGGAAAGCCAGGTGGCCGAGCGCACCCGCGAACTGTCCTGGGTCAACCAGCAGTTGCAGCGCCAGCTCGACGAAAATCGTGAGTTGGCCGAGCGTGACGCCTTGACCCGCACCGCCAATCGCTATCGCCTGGAAAAGACCTTGGAGCAGACGTGCGAGCGTGCCCGGCGCTTCCGCGAACCGCTGGCGTTGATCGCCATGGATCTGGACGACTTCAAGCCGATCAACGATCTTCACGGCCATGCCCGTGGCGATGCGGCGCTGGTCGAGGTCACCGAGCGGATCCGCCAGTGTCTGGAAGAGCAGGACCTGCTGGCGCGCTGGGGCGGTGATGAGTTCGTCGTGGTCTTGCCGCGGACTTCACTGGCGCAGGCGCGCGAAGCGGCCCAGCGAATCCGCGAGGCACTGGCCAAGGTGGCGCCAATTGGTCAGTGCCAGCTGACCATGAGCTATGGCGTGGTGCAGTGGCGGGAAGGGGAGGACTGGCATGATCTGCTGGCCCGTGCCGACAAGGCGCTGTACCGGGCCAAGGCGGCCGGCAAGAACGTTGTCGCCGAATGAAAAAAGACCCGCGGCGCCAGGGGCGCAGCGGGCCAAATCGGCGATTGCCGCTTCAGTATCAGGTCAGATGTGCAGGGCGTGCCCCAGGGCGCGCAGCGCCGCTTCCTGCACCGCCTCGCCCAGGGTTGGGTGGGCGTGGATGGTGCCGGCGATGTCTTCCAGGCGAGCGCCCATCTCCAGCGACTGGGCGAAGGCGGTCGACAGTTCTGACACCGCCGCGCCCACGGCCTGCCAGCCGAGGATCAGGTGGTTGTCGCGACGGGCCACCACGCGCACGAAGCCGGTCTTCGATTCCAGGCTCATGGCCCGGCCGTTGGCGGCGAAGGGGAACTGCGCGACGATGCAGTCTACGCCCTGCTGGCTGGCGTGTTCCGGGGTCTGGCCGACCACCACCACTTCCGGATCGGTGAAGCACACCGCGGCGATCGCGCTCGGCTCGAAGCGTCGGCTGTTGCCGGCGATGATCTCGGCGACCATCTCGCCCTGGGCCATGGCCCGGTGCGCCAGCATCGGCTCGCCGGCCACGTCGCCGATGGCCCAGACGTTGTGCATGCTGGTCTGGCAGCGTTCGTCGATGGCGATGGCCGCGCCGTTCATCTTCAGGTCCAGGCTTTCCAGGCCGAAGCCTTTGGTACGAGGGCGACGGCCCACGGCCACGAGCACCTGGTCAGCCTCAAGGCGCAGCTGGCCACCCTGGCCGTCGCTGGCCAGCAGGCAGCCGTCGGCATAGCCTTCGACACTGTGGCCCAGGTAAAGGGCGATGCCGAGTTTCTTGATCGAGTCGGCCACCGGCGCGGTGAGTTCGCCGTCGTAGGTCGGCAGGATGCGTTCGCGGGCTTCCACCACGCTGACCTTGGCGCCAAGCTTGCGGTAGGCGATACCCAGTTCCAGGCCAATGTAGCCGCCGCCGACCACCACCAGGTGCTGGGGCAGCGCCTTGGGCGCCAGGGCTTCGGTGGACGAGATGATCGGCCCGCCGATCGGCAGCATCGGCAGTTCGACGCTGTTCGAGCCGGTGGCCAGCAGCAGGTGCTCGCACTGGATGCGCTGGCCATCGACCTCGACATTCTTGCCGTCGAGGATCTTCGCCCAGCCATGGATCACCTTCACGCCGTGCTTTTTCAGCAGGGTGGCGACGCCGCTGGTGAGGCGGTCAACGATGCCGTCCTTCCACTCGACGCTGCGCGTGATGTCCAGTCGCGGCGAGGCCACGCTGATGCCCAGCGGCGAAGGTTCGGTGTAACGGCTGGCCTGGTGGAACTGCTCGGCCACGTGAATCAGCGCCTTCGAGGGAATGCAGCCGATGTTCAGGCAGGTACCGCCCAGGGCCTGGCCTTCGACCAGCACGGTGGGGATGCCCAGTTGCCCGGCGCGGATGGCGGCCACATAGCCGCCGGGGCCGCCGCCGATGATCAGCAGGGTGGTATTGATGAGCGCTTGCATGATCACTCCACAAACAGGCAGGCGGGCTGTTCCAGCAGGCCGCGCACGGCCTGGATGAACAGGGCGGCATCCATGCCGTCGACCACGCGGTGGTCGAACGAGCTGGACAGGTTCATCATCTTGCGCACAACGATCTGGCCATCGATCACCACCGGCCGTTCGACCATGCGGTTGACGCCGACGATCGCCACTTCCGGGGTGTTGACCACCGGGGTGCTGACGATACCGCCCAGGGCGCCGAGGCTGGTCAGGGTGATGGTCGAGCCGGACAGCTCCTCGCGGCTGGCCTTGTTGTTGCGCGCGGCGTGGGCGACACGGGCAATCTCGCTGGCGTTGCTCCACAGGTTGCCGGCCTCGGCGTGGCGCAGTACCGGCACCATCAGGCCGTTGTCGCCCTGGGTGGCGATGCCGACATGCACCGCGCCGTGGCGGGTGATGACCTGGGCCTCGTCGTCGTAGGTGGCATTGATCTGCGGGAAGTCGCGCAGGGCGACGACCATGGCGCGCACCAGGAACGGCAGCAGGGTCAGCTTGCCGCGGCTGTCGCCATGCTTGGCGTTGAGCTGCTGGCGCAGGGCCTCGAGGGCAGTGACGTCGACCTCTTCGACATAGCTGAAGTGGGCGACGCGACGCTTGGCGTCCTGCATGCGCTGGGCGATCTTGCGGCGCAGGCCGATCACCGGTACCTGCTCGCTGTCGGTGCGCTTGCCGTAGCCGCCCGGCGCCTGGCCGGCGCTGCTTTGCGGCTTGCTGATGAAGGCGTCGAGGTCTTCATGCAGGATGCGCCCGGCCGGGCCGCTGCCATGCACGTAGCGCAGCTCGATCCCGGCGTCCAGGGCGCGCTTGCGCACGGCCGGTGACGCCAGTGGCTTGTCGTGGGCCTCGCGCGGCACGATAGGCGCGGCGGCGTGGGTCGCGGCAACCTGGGGTTGTGCTTCGATGCGTGGCTCGGGTTGGGCCGCGGCCTTGACCTGCGCCGGTTCCGGTTCCGCCGGCTTGGCCTGGGGCGCGTCGACATGGTTGCCGCTGCCTTCGACCTCGATGCGGATCAGCTCGCTGCCGACCGCCATCACTTCACCCGGCTGGCCACCCAGGGCCAATACCTTGCCGCTGACCGGCGAGGGGATTTCCACGGTGGCCTTGTCGGTCATGACATCGGCCACCACCTGGTCCTCGGCGATCATGTCGCCGACCTTGACGAACCATTCCACCAACTCGACCTGCGCGATGCCTTCGCCAATGTCCGGCATCTTGATGACGTGCGTGCCCATTCAGACCTCCATGACCCGTTTCAGTGCCGCGCCTACCCGCGAAGGGCCGGGGAAGTAGGCCCATTCCTGTGCGTGGGGGTAGGGGGTGTCCCAGCCGGTGACGCGCTCGATCGGCGCCTCGAGGTGATGGAAGCAATGCTCCTGGACCAGCGACACCAGTTCGGCGCCGAAGCCGCAGGTACGGGTGGCCTCGTGCACGACCACGCAGCGACCGGTCTTCTTCACCGACGCGACGATGGTTTCCAGGTCCAGCGGCCACAGGCTGCGCAGATCAATGACCTCAGCGTCGACGCCGCTCTCCTCGGCGGCCACCTGCGAGACATACACGGTGGTGCCGTAGGTCAGCACGGTGACGTCGTTGCCCGGGCGGGTGATCACCGCCTTGTCCAACGGCACCGTGTAGTAGCCATCCGGCACCGCGCTGTGCGGGTGCTTGGACCACGGGGTTACCGGGCGGTCGTGGTGGCCGTCGAACGGGCCGTTGTACAGGCGCTTGGGCTCGAGGAAGATCACCGGGTCGTCGCATTCGATCGAGGCGATCAGCAGGCCCTTGGCGTCGTAGGGATTGGATGGCATCACGGTGCGCAGGCCGCAGACTTGGGTGAACATCGCCTCGGGGCTCTGGCTGTGGGTCTGGCCGCCGTAGATGCCACCGCCGCAGGGCATGCGCAGGGTCAGCGGCGAGATGAACTCGCCGGCCGAACGATAGCGCAGGCGGGCCATCTCCGAGACGATCTGGTCGGAGGCGGGGTAGAAGTAGTCTGCGAACTGGATTTCGACCACCGGACGCAGACCATAGGCGCCCATGCCCACGGCGGTGCCGACGATGCCGCTCTCGGAGATCGGCGCGTCGAACACGCGGGACTTGCCGTACTTGGTCTGCAGTCCTTCGGTGCAGCGGAACACGCCGCCGAAGTAGCCAACGTCCTGGCCGTAGACCACCACGTTGTCATCGCGCTCGAGCATGACATCCATGGCCGAGCGCAGGGCCTGGATCATGGTCATGGTGGTGGTGGACATGGCGTTTTCCAGATGGATGCTGTTGTTGTGATCGTTCATCTCAGACCCCCAGTTCCTGGCGCTGACGGCGCAGGTGGTCGGGCATTTCCTTGTACACGTCCTCGAACATCGAGGCGGCGCTGGGGATATGGCCATTGCTCAGGGTGCCGAACTGCTCGGCATCCTTCTGCGCCTTGATCACCTCGGCCTCAAGCTCCGCGGTGACCGCCTGGTGCTCTTGCTCGGACCAGTGGCCGAGCTTGATCAGGTGCTGCTTGAGGCGGGCGATCGGGTCGCCCAGCGGGAAATGGCTCCAGTCGTCAGCCGGGCGATACTTGGACGGGTCGTCTGAGGTCGAGTGCGGGCCGGCGCGGTAGGTGACCCATTCGATCAGCGTTGGGCCCATGCCGCGGCGCGCGCGTTCGGCGGCCCAGCGCGAGGCGGCGTAGACGGCGATGAAGTCGTTGCCGTCGACCCGCAGCGAGGCGATGCCGCAACCTACGCCACGACCGGCGAAGGTGGTCGACTCGCCGCCGGCGATGGCCTGGAAGGTCGAGATCGCCCATTGGTTGTTGACCACGTTGAGGATCACCGGGGCGCGGTAGACGTGGGCGAAGGTCAGGGCGGTGTGGAAGTCCGATTCGGCGGTGGCGCCGTCGCCGATCCATGCCGAGGCGATCTTGGTATCGCCCTTGATCGCCGAGGCCATGGCCCAGCCGACTGCCTGGACGAACTGGGTGGCCAGGTTGCCGCTGATGGTGAAGAAGCCGGCTTCGCGCACCGAGTACATGATCGGCAGCTGGCGACCCTTGAGCGGGTCGCGGGTGTTGGACAGCAGCTGGCAGATCATGTCCACCAGCGACACCTCGCGGGCCATCAGGATGCTCTGCTGGCGGTAGGTGGGGAAGCACATGTCGGTGCGGTTGAGGGCCAGGGCCTGGCCGCTGCCGATGGCTTCCTCGCCCAGGCTCTGCATGTAGAACGACATCTTCTTCTGGCGCTGGGCGACCACCATGCGGCTGTCGAAGATGCGGGTCTTGAGCATGGCGCGCATGCCCTGGCGCAGCACCTTCGGGTCGATACCCTCGGCCCAGGGGCCGACGGCGTCGCCATGCTCGTTGAGCACGCGCACGAGGCTGTAGGAGAGGTCTGCCGTGTCGGCAGGCTCCACATCGATAGGGGGTTTACGGACTTGACCGGCGTCATTCAGGCGCAGGTAGGAGAAATCGGTCTGGCAGCCTGGCCGGCCTGTAGGCTCGGGCACATGCAGACGCAGGGGGGCGTACTCGTTCATGCTTTTTACGCTCGCTCGAATGTTGTTTTTGTGAGCTTTGAAGCGGCCGCTGCTGACTGCCTGCTTGTGACTGGCAGGTCAGCGTCTTTTTACATCATAGGGGGACGGCAAAAGAATTTTTCTCTCAAGTTCATTGCCTTTGTCCGGCGGCGCAGATAAACATTCCGTACAAACACAAAAACCAGGTCAATTTCTCTCATGCGTAAACTGGATCGAACGGATATCGGCATCCTCAACAGCCTGCAGGAAAATGCCCGCATCACCAACGCCGAGCTTGCGCGCTCGGTCAACCTGTCGCCCACACCGTGCTTCAACCGGGTCAAGGCCATGGAGGAGTTGGGGGTGATCCGCCAGCAGGTCACGTTGCTATCGCCCGAGGCGCTGGGGCTGGATGTGAATGTGTTCATCCACGTCAGCCTGGAGAAGCAGGTGGAGCAGTCGCTGCACCGTTTCGAGGAGGAGATTGCCGAACGGCCTGAGGTCATGGAGTGCTACCTGATGACCGGGGATCCGGATTACCTGCTGCGGGTGCTGCTGCCGAGCATCCAGGCGCTGGAGCGCTTCCTCGATTACCTCACGCGCTTGCCCGGGGTGGCGAACATTCGCTCCAGCTTTGCGCTGAAGCAGGTGCGCTACAAGACCGCGCTGCCGTTGCCGGCCAATGGCATGACCCTGCGCGAGCAATGATCCGGGCAAGGTACCTGGGGTGCTTGATATTTTAAACACCCCCGGCCTATGTTGTGTGCGTCGCCATTCCCGGCATGCGAACACAACAAGAAGGACAGCGTCATGACGACCGAAGGCCCGCGCGCCCAGGCAGCGCATTTCAAGGGCATCGATGAAATCGAATGCGTCACCCCCGACCTTAACGGCGTGCCTCGCGGCAAGGTGATGACCGCAGAGGGTTTCCTCGAAGGCCGCCGCCTGCAGATGGCCCGTGGGGTCCTGCTGCAGTGCATCATGGGCGGTTACCCGGCGGCCAAATACTATGGCAGCGACGACGGCGATCTGGCGCTGGTGGCGGCGCCTTCGCAGATCCACCGTCTGCCCTGGAGCGACGAGCCTCGGGCCCTGGCGATCTGCGACGCGGTGGAACTCGATGGCACGCCCTCGGGGCTGTCCAGTCGTGGCCAGCTCAAGGCGGTGATTGCCCGCTATGCCGAGCGCGGGCTGGCGCCGGTGGTGGCGACAGAGCTTGAGTTTTTCGTGTTTGCCGCCAACAGCGACCCGACCCTGCCGTTCCAGCCGCCGCTGGGCAAGGACGGGCGTCGGGAAATGGGGCACTCGGCCTTCAGCGTCAGCTCCAACAACGGTCTGCGTCCGTTCTTCAACGAGGTGTACCGCTGCATGGCGGCGTTGGGCCTGCCGCGTGACACCTTCATGCACGAGATGGGCGTAAGCCAGTTCGAGATCAACCTGCTGCACGGTGACCCGTTGCTGCTGGCCGACCAGACCTTCCTGTTCAAGCACCTGCTCAAGGAGGTCGCGCTCAAGCACGGCCTGACCGTGGTGTGCATGGCCAAACCACTGGCGCACACGCCCGGCAGCTCGATGCATATCCACCAGAGCCTGGTCGACAGCGCCAGCGGGCGCAATGTATTTAGCGACGAGCAGGGCAGGGCGACCGACACCTTCCACCATTTCATCGGTGGCCTGCAGGCTTGCCTGGCTGACTTCACCGTGCTGTTCGCGCCTAACGTCAATTCCTACCAGCGGCTGTGCCACCCCTATGCGTCGCCAAACAACGCCTGCTGGTCCGAGGACAATCGCGCCGCGGGCCTGCGCATCCCGGCCAGCTCACCTGCGGCCCGGCGGGTGGAGAACCGCCTGCCGGGCGCCGACGCCAACCCCTACCTGGCCATCGCCGCGAGCCTTGCCGCCGGCCTGCATGGCATCGAGCGCCAGATCGCGCCAACGCCGGCGATCCAGGGCGAGTTCGAGGTGCCCGAGCACCTGAGCCTGCCCTGTACGCTGCACGCCGCGCTGGAACGCCTCAAGCGCAGCAACCTGGCGCGGGAACTGTTCGGCAGGGAGTTCATCGAAGGCTACATCGCCACCAAGACCCTGGAGCTGAGCGATTTCTTCGATGAGATCACGCCCTGGGAGCGCCGCGTGCTGGCCGCGCAAGCCTGAGCGCGACACGACCGCTACTGGATGCGCCCCCGGCGGCCGATTTAGCCGCCGGGGGCCTGCGCTGCAGTGAATTTGCTTTTATGCTTGGCGGCAACCTCGCGCCACCAGATCAAGGAGCTTGACGGGACGTATGCGAAATATCTGGAAGCCGTTTCAGTCGTTGTACTTCGCCGCCCTGATGATGCTGATCGGTTCGGGTCTGCTCAGTACCTACCTGGCCCTGCGTCTGGCCGCCGACCATGTCGACAGCCTGTGGATCGGTGCGCTGATGGCGGCCAACTACTTCGGCCTGGCGGTAGGCGGCAAGGTCGGGCACCGGCTGATTGGCCGGGTCGGGCATATCCGCGCCTACGCCACCTGTGCCGGCATTGTCGGCGCGGCGGTGCTCGGGCACGGGCTGACCAGCTGGCTGCCGGCCTGGGTCGGGCTGCGCATGATCGTCGGCCTGGGGATGATGTGCCAGTACATGGTCATCGAGAGCTGGCTCAACGAGCAGGCCGATGCCAAGCATCGCGGCGCGGTGTTCAGCGGCTACATGATCGCTTCCTATTTGGGGCTGGTGCTTGGCCAGTTGATCCTGGTGGTGCATCCGCAGCTTGGGCCTGAGTTGCTGATGCTCGTGGCGATGTGCTTTGCCCTGTGCCTGGTGCCCGTGGCCATGACCCGACGCATCCACCCCGCGCCATTGCGGCCGGCGCCGATGGAGCCGAAGTTTTTCATCAAGCGTGTGCCGCAGTCGCTGTCCACGGTACTTGGCTCGGGTCTGATCGTCGGTTCGTTCTATGGCTTGGCGCCGCTGTATGCGTCCAGCCAGGGGCTTTCCACCGAGCAGATCGGCCTGTTCATGGGCAGTTGCATTTTCGCCGGCCTGCTCGTGCAGTGGCCGTTGGGCTGGTTGTCCGACCGCTATGATCGCGCCGTGCTGATACGTGGCGTGGCGATCGGCCTGGCCCTGGCCTCGGCGCCGCTGGCGATCCTGCCAGGCGTGCCGTTGGCGCTGTTGTTCGGCATCGGTTTCGTCATATCGCTGCTGCAGTTCTGCCTGTATCCGCTGGCGGTGGCGTTCTCCAACGACCATGTGGAAAGCGAGCGGCGCGTCTCGTTGACCGCCATGCTGCTGGTCACTTATGGCGTGGGCGCCTGCATCGGGCCGCTGGCGGCCGGGGTGCTGATGAAGCTGCTGGGCGCGCAGATGCTGTATGCCTTCTTCGTATTCTTCGCCCTGGTGCTGGTCTGGCGTATCCGGCCCAAGGCAGTCACCGGGCTGCACCAGGTCCAGGATGCGCCGCTTGGGCACGTGGCCATGCCGGCGGCTGGCTCGCCCTTGTCGGCGGCCCTTGACCCTCGGGTCGATGAGCAGACCGTGCAGGAGGTGATGCAGGCGCCGGTGGCGGCGGAAGATACCGAAGAGGAGGCCGGCATGGAGCGGGAAAGCGAGACGAGCAAATCAGCTACTCGCTGAATGCAAAACGCCACCCATGGGGTGGCGTTTATCATGTCCTGGCGACGCTCAATAGTCGTCTTTGTCGAACCGCCGTGCCTCGCGCTGCAGTTGATAGACGAAACTCTCGATCTTGCGCTGAGCCTGACCGTTGAGGTTATGGAAGCGCACCCCGGCGAAGGTGGTGTTAATGCGTTCCTCGAAGTGCAGGTGACGCAGTTCTACCAGGGTGTCGGTCAGGCCCAGCGGGTTGCCGGCCTTGAAGCGCTCGTAGACCTGGCCCAGTTGCAGGCGGTCCTCGACGTTGCCGTCGAAGCGCAGCTTGCAGCCGGTGGCGGAGATGTCCAGCAGTTTGCCACGCAGGGCGCCGTTGCCCTTGAGGTGGGCGCCGTCGAGGGTGATGTCGACCAGTTGCGATAGCTTCAGCGCGGCGCGGAAGGCGTTGCGACGCTGGTGATAGGTCACTTCCTCGGGCAGTGGGCCGCGGTAGCAGCGATGGCCGTCGATCTCGGTGATGGTCAGTGGTGTGCTGGACTCCCAGGCGATGCGCACGCCGTCATGGAAGCCTTCGACGCGGAACGACTCGCCGTTCTCAATGTACTTTTCGCCGTCGCGGGGGATCATTTCATCCAGTGCCAGGACGCCGTTGTCCCGGTCGACGTGCACCACATAGCTCTGGAACCGCTGGCTGCGCTCGTGGAAGCTGATGATCAGCGGGTCGTGGCTATCCAGCAACTGGCGCAAGTTGGCCGTGATCTCCAAAGGGGTGGTGAGCACCTTTGGTGGCTGGGGCGCATCGGATTCATTGAACACGGGTTATCAATCTCCAGGCAAAACGGCACACGCAAGTTACGGCATTTTGCCAGTATGTTCCGTGTCTTGGTACAAATAAGATAGAACTAATCACACTTGGCTGAGTGCGCGGGGCTTGGCCATTGGCGAGGTGCCGCCACGGCTGTCGTAGAGCGACGGGGAATCGCCACCCTGAAGGATTCTGATCTGGTTCGCCGTGGTCTGTTGTTGCACCTGGATGATCCGGCCATTGGTCTCGTTGACCTGCCGGCAGGCATCCATCAGCTCGCCCAGTGCATCGAGCCGGCTCATGATGGCCTCGCCATTGCTCGACTGTGCGGCCAGCGCCTGGGCCCCCTCGCGGTCGGCACTCAGGCCGAGTTCGAGGAGCAGCTGACTGCGCCGCTTGCCCTGCTGCTCGAGCAAGATGATCAACGACTGCTTGCGGGCCAGGATTTGCTCCAGGGCCATCATGTCCCGACCGTGCAGGGCTATCGCTTCGTTCTGCAGAAGCTCGAGCAGTTCCTGCGTCGGCGCTATGTCGTTTTCAATCAGTTGCAGCAGGGTAGTGTCGTGCATGGCTAACTCTTGGCGTGTTGCGTCCTTGAAGTCAGCGCGCCTGAAGGTCAGCGCTGGGCTTCGAAATCAAGCAGTTTGCTGGCGACCCGGTCGGCATCGACCTTGTAGCTGCCGTCTGCGATGGCCTGCTTCAACTCGGCCACGCGGGCGCTGTTGACGGTCGGCTGATCGCGCAGCTTGTCGCTGATCTTCTGCAATTGCTGGGCCTCTGGGCTCAGGTGTACCGCTTCTCCGCTGGCATTGGCGCGCTTTGGCGCTTCACTGGCTTCGCCGGCTTTTTCGGCGTTGCCTGGCGCGGCATTGCCGCGAACGCCGCCCGTGACGGACGGAGAGTTGTTGAGACGACTGAAGTCGATGACCATGTTCAGAACCCCTGGGAATTAGGACGCATGCCTGGTTTTCGGCCAGCCTGAGCAAAACTTTAGGTGTGAATGCATCAGTGCCTCCAGGTACAGGTGCGCAACCCGATTTGTGACACAGTTTAGGGCGCGCGGTTCCACATCGCCAGCGTTCTGTCATTATCCCGACACGGTGTATTACATGGCCACCTCGACCTGGCCGGGGCCTGTGACCCGCGCCTTGACCACGCGCCTGGAATTCAGGTTGCGCACGCGGATCTGCGTCTGCAGGCCGCCCTTGTCCAGTGCCTCGCCCGGCATGCGCACGCTCAGGCTGCCGCTGCGGGCGATGATCACCACATGGTCGCCCTTGCGAACCACCTCGGCCTGTTCCAGGTGCTGTTGCGTCAGTACCTGGTCGAGCACAGTGGGGCGCAGCAGCTTCATGCCCACGGCCTGGTCGAGCTGGGTCAGGTAGCCTGGGCCGAGGCTGCCGACATCGCGCTCGCGCATGGCCACATCGCCTTCGGTCACCACGCTTTCGCGCTTCAGGGGGCGCGTCATGACCACCACATCGCGCAGCAGGCGGACCTGTGCCGGGACGAACACCGTCCAGGGCGCGGCACTGTCGCAGCGTACCCGTACCGTGACCCGCCCGAGCGGCGTCGAACTTTCCAGCGAGGCATCCAATTGCTGGCTGCATTGGGGCATGCGCAGGCGCGGGTCCAGGGTATTGACCTGGATTTCATAGCGGCCCGGGGTTTGGGTCGTCGCCAGATAATCCTCTACGGTGAACTCAAGAAACCCCTGAGTGACACCGATAAGCTGTTCAGGCAAGGTAAAAGAGTCCGCCAGCGTACGAATGCCGGGTGCCAGCAGGCACAGGGCGGCCAGTGAGCCGGTCAGCAGGCGCGTCAGTCGTCGGAAATTTGTCGTTTTCGTGTACATGGCGTTCAAAAAAGCAAAGCCCGTGCCGATTCGGTACTTAGGCAATCGTTGAAGGAGTCTGGCATGGCTGGAGTGATGGATTCGGTCAACCAGCGCACGCAACTGGTGGGGCAGAACCGCCTGGAGCTGCTTTTGTTTCGCCTCAATGGCGATCAGCTCTACGGCATCAATGTGTTCAAGGTGCGGGAGGTGCTGCAGTGCCCGGACCTGACGCTGCTGCCCAGATCCCATCCGGTGGTGCGCGGTGTGGCCAACATTCGGGGGGCGACCATCCCGATCCTTGACCTGTCGATGGCCACTGGCCTTCCGCAGTTGAAGGAAGAAACGCGCAACAGTTTCGTGATCATCACCGAGTACAACACCAAGACCCAGGGCTTCCTGGTGCACTCGGTCGAGCGCATCGTCAACATGAACTGGGAAGAGATCCATCCGCCACCCAAGGGCACCGGGCGCGATCACTACCTGACCGCCGTGACCCGGGTCGACAATCGCATGGTCGAGATCATCGATGTCGAGAAGGTGCTGGCCGAAGTGGCGCCGTCGTCCGAGTCGGTGTCCGAGGGGGTGATCGATGCCGAGGTGCAGGACAAGGCGGTGATGTTGCGGGTGCTGACGGTCGATGATTCGTCGGTGGCGCGCAAGCAGGTGAGCCGTTGCCTGCAGACTGTGGGGGTCGAGGTGGTGGCGCTCAACGACGGTCGCCAGGCCCTGGACTACCTGCGTAAGCTGGTGGACGAGGGCAAGCGTCCGGAGGAAGAGTTCCTCATGATGATCTCGGATATTGAAATGCCGGAAATGGACGGCTATACCCTCACGGCGGAGATCCGCAGCGATCCGCGTATGCAAAAGCTGCACATCTGCCTGCATACTTCGCTGTCCGGGGTATTCAACCAGGCGATGGTCAAGAAGGTCGGTGCTGATGACTTCCTGGCCAAGTTCAGGCCGGACGATCTTGCCCAGCGCGTGGTCGATCGGATCAAGGCGAGTCATTGAAACGGCCGGGGCTCGTCCCCGGCGCTAGCGATTTAAGAAGAGGCGGCAGCATTGTCTACGGGTAATTTGGATTTCGAACAGTTCCGGGTCTTCCTGGAGAAAGCCTGTGGCATCCTGCTGGGCGAGAATAAGCAGTACCTGGTCTCCAGCCGTCTCAACAAGCTGATGGAGCAACAGGGCATCAAGTCGCTGGGCGAATTGGTTCAGCGCATCCAGACCCAGCCACGCAGTGGTTTGCGCGAGCAGGTGGTCGATGCCATGACCACCAACGAGACGCTGTGGTTTCGCGACACCTACCCGTTCGAAGTGCTCAAGAGCAAGGTGATCCCGGAGTTCATCAAGAACAATCCGGGCCAGCGCCTGCGCATCTGGTCGGCGGCCTGTTCGTCGGGGCAGGAGCCGTATTCGATCTCGATGTCGATCGACGAGTTCGAGCGCACCAACCTCGGCCAGTTGAAGATGGGCGCGCAGATTGTTGCCACCGACCTGTCCGGCGCCATGCTCAACAACTGCAAGACTGGCGAGTACGACAGCCTGGCCATTGCCCGTGGCCTGTCACAGGAGCGCCTGCAGCGCTACTTCGACCCCAAGGGGCCGGGGCGCTGGGCGGTCAAGCCGCCGATCCGCAGTCGCGTCGAGTTCCGTTCGTACAACCTGCTCGACAGCTATGCGCCGCTGGGCAAATTCGACATCGTGTTCTGCCGCAACGTGCTGATCTACTTCTCGGCTCAGGTCAAGAAGGACATCCTGATGCGCATTCACAGCACGCTCAAGCCTGGTGGCTACCTGTTCCTTGGCGCGTCCGAGGCGCTCAACGGGTTGCCGGACCACTATCAGATGGTCCAGTGCAGTCCGGGGATCATCTACCAGGCCAAGTAAGGCTGGGCAAAAAAGGCCGGTATCCTGCGATCCCGGCCTTTTTGTTTTCGCTGCGGGCTTGCCTGTGATGGCGTGTCAGAATGCGTAGCGCAGCCTGGCCGAGAACACGTCGGCATCGAAGCCCGACTTGCCCACGTAGTCATAGCTGACTCCAACGCTCACCGCCCCCAGCTTGTAGTCCGCACCCAGGCCGGCCTCGTAGCTGCTGCGCGCCACGCCGGCGCCGTGGCTTACGAAGGGTGTGCTGCCAAGCACGAAGGTCGCGGTGTTCTGCACAGGGTCGGCGGCAAAGTCGTGATACGCCATCATCTTCAGTTGCGGCTCCAGGGTGCCGGCGCCGAGCGGCAGTTGGCTGGCCACGAGCACGCCGACGCCCAGTTCGATGGCCTCGTAGCGTTGTGCCTCGACCTTGAGCGCGGCCGACGAGCCTTTCTCGTTGAAGCTGTCGATGTCGATGCGGGTGTAGCGCGCCGCCAGGCGTGGTTCGACCAGCAGTCGCGGATTCAGCTGCCAGCTGTAGCCGCCCACCAGGTTCAGGCCCAGCAGGTTGCTGTCATAGTCCGACTTGGCCCGGGTGCCGGCGATCTCGCGCTTGCCTTCGTTGTCGTTGATGCCGTAGGTCAAGCTGGCGTCGACGAAGTAGTTGTCCAGTGTGTAGATGCCATACAGCGAGAAGGCATGGCTCTGTACCTGGGTCTTGTTGCCGCGTTGGCTGTTGATGTCGCTGTCGATGAGGCTGTAGGTCGCGCCGAGCGTGAACTGGTCGTCAAGCTGGGCATCGGCGCCGACCGCCATGCCGCGGCTGTAGGCGTTGTAGCCGGCAATGTCATCGCGCTGTTGCTGGCTGGCGTCGCTGTACAGCGACTGCATCCACACGCCGGAGGCGCGGCGTGCTTCGCTGGCGTGAGGGGCGCGCAGGCTGCTGGAGCGGCTGGCGATGGCGTTGCCGATCAGTCGCTGGCTGGCCATGGCGGCCTGGCGGGCGCCGTCGCTGACGTCCGGTGCCAGTTGCTCGGCGAGCCTGGCCAGTCGAGCCTCGTCGGCGCCGGCGGCAGCGAGGAACAGCGGATCCTGCTTGCCCAGGCGTGCCAGCAGGCCGGACTCGGCCAGGTTGCCCAGGGCTTGACGCGCGTTGCTGTCGCCCCCTTGCCCGGCCACGATCTGTTCGAGGCGCTCGGTGGGCTGGGTGCTGACGACGGCATAGACCTTGTTGTCCTCGAGGGTGCTGCTCGTGACGTTGAGCATCACCGAGGTGCTGACGACCTTGGGGGTGCCGCTGGCGTCGAGCACCTTCACCTGGCCGGCCTCGAGCAGCAGGTAGCGCGTGCCGCCGGCCTGGAAATCATCGCCTTCGGGGGTCAGGGCGATCCTGGTGTTCTGGCCGAATTCCGTGGTGCCGCTGACCCTGACGATCGCCTCGTTGGGGATGGTCATCTCGGAGAGCAGCAGGCCCATCGCCGAGTTGTCGGCCACGCGCAGGTTGCCGTCGATGCGGGTGTGGTCGGAGTCGAAGTGGAGCGTGACGGCAGGATCGCCGGCGCTGCCGACATCGATCCAGCCATCGTTCACCAGGCGGATGTCGGCACTCCCGCGGTTGATGACGGTGGTGCCGTAGGTGCTGTCGCCCTCGACTTCGATGTTGGCTATTCCGCTCAGGGTGCCATAGGTCTCGCTGCCTTCGCGCAGGATCAGTTCGACCGGATGGTTGCTCGCGCTGGCGTCGATGGCGACGTCGGCCCAAATACCGCCGCTGTTGTAGATGTTGAGGTCGCCATTGGTCTTCTGCCAGGGCTGCATGCCAGGACCATCGAGGGCGACATTGCCGATCCTGATAGCGGTGCCGCTGGTTGTGACCCGGCCGGTGTTGACGACATGCTGCCCGAACGTGTCGGTCAGGGTCGCGCCATCGAGCAAGATGCCCTCGCTGCTGGCAAAGAGCTCGCCGTGGTTCTGGACGCCGGCAAGCACGGCACTGATCCCGCGACTGTCGGGGCTGGAGCTGGCCAGGATGCCGATGGCGTTGCTGCCGCTCGCACGGATGGTGCCGCGGTTGATGACCTTGCCCTCCAGGTTGGCGCCGGCCACGTTGATGGCGCGCGCTACAGGCGAGGAAGCCTCGATGAGCGCCCCCTCGGCATTGATCACGTCGCCCCTGATCAGCGTGGTGCCGGTGTTGGGGGAGGCCAGGTCAATACCGTGGTTCTGCACGCCGCTGACTGCGAAGGCGCCAGCGGTGGACTTGAGCTGGCCCAGGTTACGCAGGTCGCCGTCCAGGATGCTGGCCCGCAGACGCAGGGCGGCACCACCACTGCTGCTGGTCTTGACGTTGCCGAGTTGGAGCAGTTCCCCGCTCAGGTTGCTGCTG
This sequence comes from Pseudomonas sp. DrBHI1, assembly GCF_002205115.1. Classification (NCBI taxonomy): domain Bacteria; kingdom Pseudomonadati; phylum Pseudomonadota; class Gammaproteobacteria; order Pseudomonadales; family Pseudomonadaceae; genus Pseudomonas; species Pseudomonas sp. DrBHI1. The sequence goes on along the minus strand of NZ_NIBE01000127.1, from coordinate 37,813 downwards.
GCGAGGTGGATGCCATCACTGTCATGTGTCGTGGCGATGACCGTCTGGTCGTTGTCGTTGACGGTGCTGTTGAAAGTGAGGTCACCCATGACCCGGGTGTCGAACAGGTGGATGGCGCTCTTGTCCTGGCCGGTGAAGCTGCCGGCAAACGCCAGGTCGTCGTTGATGACCTGGTGTTCGCTGCGAAATCCACTGTCGTTCAGGGTGACGGTCTGAGCCAGGGAGGGCAGGGGCGCAGCGCTGATGGCCAGTGTAAGGAGGGTCTTGCGGAAGGTTGGCAAAGCCACGGCTTCTATCCTTGGAAAACAGTAAAAAGTCGTCGCGCATCCATGCGTGGGTAGAAACCATTGGCTTTCGAGAAGGGTGGCTTCGTGCCACAGCGCTGCGCAGGACGCGAATCCTACCGCGAATAATGGCTAATGGTCATTATTGTTTGACGTCAATTTTTTGTTTTGCCGCTTTTGCCGCCTGGCAATTGCCGCTTGTTGCGTTCGAAGCGGAAGCACTTTGCCGCTTTTCTGGCATGCCCATCCTGTGCTGAGCCCGTTGGGCCCCTGTTTATCGGGGTTGTGGTGGTTGGCACAGCCCTTGCTAAAGCCTAAGCCAACGAAACTCTGGTCAACCTCCGAAGGTTTCCCCGATATGAGCATCAGCTTCGACAAAGCGCTCGGCATCCACGAAAAGGCGCTGGGCTTTCGCGCCCAGCGTGCCGAGGTGCTGGCCAACAACATCGCCAACGCCGACACGCCCAACTACAAGGCGCGTGACATGGACTTCTCTTCGGTGCTCGCCGCCGAGGCCGACAAACAGCAGAACGGACGTATCGCCCTGGACCGCACCAACAGCCGTCACATCGAGGCCGAAGGCCTGGCGATGATGGACGACACGTTGCAGTACCGCACCCCGATGCAGCCGTCGATCGACCAGAACACCGTGGACGCGCAGATCGAGCAATCGAACTACACCGAAAACGCCGTTGGCTTCCAGGCCAGCTTCACCCTGCTCAACAGTAAATTCAAAGGGCTGGTATCGGCCCTGCGCGGAGAGTGACCATGTCCCTTGCCAGTGTCTTCAACATCGCCGGTAGCGGCATGAGCGCGCAGAATACGCGCCTTAACACCGTCGCTTCGAACATCGCCAACGCCGAGACGGTGTCCTCGAGCATCGACCAGACCTACCGCGCTCGTCATCCGGTGTTCGCCACCACCTTCCAGCAGGCTCAGGGCGGCGCGGGCCAGTCGCTGTTCGAGGATCAGGGCGAGGCGGGGCAGGGCGTTCAGGTCAAGGGCATCATCGAGGACCAGAGCAACCTCGAGGCCCGCTACGAGCCGAACCACCCGGCGGCGAACAAGGACGGCTACGTCTACTACCCGAACGTCAACGTGGTCGAGGAGATGGCCGACATGATCTCCGCCAGTCGCGCGTTCCAGACCAACGCCGAACTGATGAACACCGCCAAGAACATGATGCAGAAAGTGCTGACCCTGGGTCAGTAAGCAGGGAGCCGTAATGACTACCACCAATACCGATACCAAGGTCGGCAGCGGCTATCTGGATTCGCTGCAGAAGCCTGCCAACAAGAGCAACACCGGGCAGGCCGGCAGCGCGCTGGGCAAGGATGCGTTCCTGCAGTTGCTGGTGACGCAGATGAAGAACCAGAACCCGCTGGATCCCCAGGACAACGGCGAATTCGTCGCGCAGTTGGCCCAGTTCAGCAGCCTCGAGGGCATCCAGTCGCTGAAGGAGTCGGTCGACGGCATCCTCACCGGCATTGGTTCGTCCCAGGCGCTGCAGGCCACTTCGCTGGTCGGTCGCTCGGTGATCGTGGCGAGCGACAAGGCGGTGGTCGACACCACCAAGAGCTTCAATGGTCAGGTCGTGGTGCCGTCGAACATCACCGAGGGCAAGGTCAGCATCAAGGACAAGGATGGCAACGTGGTCAAGACCATCGACCTGGGGGCGCGCAAGGCCGGTACCGCCGACTTCATCTGGGACGGCAAGAACGAGAAGGGCGAGGCGGTCGAGCCGGGCACCTATACCTTCAGTGCCGAGACCAAGGTCGACGGCAAGGCCAAGACGCTGGCCACGCTGCTGCCGGCCAAGGTCAACAGTGTCAGCTTCCAGAACGGCAGCGAGATGATGCTCGACCTGGCCGGTATCGGCAAAGTCGGCATCTCCAAAGTAACCACCATCGGAATCTAACGCCGCAGCATCGGCACAAGGAGCGAGTAAATGTCTTTCAATATCGGCCTTAGCGGTCTCTACGCGGCGAACAAGGCTCTGAACGTTACCGGCAACAACATTGCCAACGTCGCCACCACCGGTTTCAAATCGTCGCGCGCCGAGTTCGGCGACCAGTATTCGCAGTCCATCCGTGGCACCGCCGGCGGCAAGACCCAGGTGGGCAGCGGCGTGAAGACCATGGCGGTCTCGCAGATGTTCAACCCGGGCAACATCAATGGCACCGGCCAGGCGCTGGACATGGCCATCGACGGCAACGGCTTCTTTGCCCTGAATGACAACGGCTCGCGGATTTACACCCGCTCCGGCGCCTTCTACAGCGACAAGGAAGGCTACGTGGTCAACGCCAACGGCGCCAACCTGCAGGGTTATCCGGTGGATGAAAACGGCAAGGTCATCCAGGGGTCGCTGACCAACCTGAAGATCGATACTTCGAACCTGTCGCCAAAGCCGACGGGTCGCATTTCCGAAACGGTCAACCTGAACTCCAGCGACGCAGCGCCGACGGTTGCGCCGTTCGATCCGACCAATGTCAAAAGCTACAACTACACCTTCAATACCCCGGTCTACGACAGCCAGGGCAACGAACACCAGATGAACCAGTATTTCGTCAAGGATGCCGGTACCAACTCCTGGACCATGTACACCACCATCGATGGTCGCAATCCGGCCGACCCCACCTTGTCCACTCCGCTGGTCAACAAGCTGCCGTTCACCTCGGCAGGCAAGTTGGATACCGCCGCAATGGCTGCCGGGCCGGTCGCAGGTGGCTTGACCGTCGCTGCCGACAAGACCTTCCAGCTGGCCAACTGGGTGCCGGCCGAGAAGAACGCCGCAGGCGCCTGGGTAGGCAATGGTGCCACCGCACGCACCGGTGGTGTGACCCTGGACATGCTGGCCACCACTCAGTACAACGCGGCCTCGGCCACCACTGCCAAGGACCAGGATGGCTATGCCACCGGTGAGCTCGCCGGCCTGACCGTGGATCAGAGCGGCAACCTGTTCGCCAACTTCACCAACGGCCAGAACAAGGTCATCGGTCAGGTGGTGATCGCCAACTTCGCGAACCTGCAGGGGCTGACCCCTGTCGGCGCCACCGCCTGGAAAGAGTCCTACGCTTCGGGCGTGCCGATCATCGGCGAGCCGGACACCGGTACCCTGGGTCGTATCGCGGGCAGTTCCCTGGAAGACTCCAACGTCGACCTGACTGGCGAGTTGGTCAACCTGATCAAGGCGCAGAGCAACTACCAGGCCAACGCCAAGACCATTTCCACCGAAAGCACCATCATGCAGACCATCATCCAGATGACCTGATGATCGTGGCGTGAAAAAGCCCCTGCTTGCGGGGGCTTTTTCACGTCTGGCACAGCGGAGGGCAAAGCCATGAAGAAACTGTCGATGCTCGTGGCGGTGGCGGGCGCACTGTTGATCGCGCTCTCGCTGCGCGCCGCGCCGGCGCCCTGGTATCAGTGGCAAAGCCTGGCGACCGGGCGCTACATGTGCTCGGCCACCGATCCGGGCGAGGGCTGGAAGCGTCATTCCGGGCCCTACAACAATGGCGCGTGTCGGAACAACTGACGGGGTGTTGCCGCCTGCGGCAAACATTCGCCGACAAACTGACGCTTTTTGTCTTGGCGTGGCCCTGAATGCCCCGTACTCAAAGGGTTGCGTCAGTTTGGTTCGATATTTGCTTTACCCTTGCCAACGATAGCGCGGCAAGGTTCGCGTAGAGGAGATGCTGTGGACAAGATGCTTTACGTGGCCATGACCGGCGCCAGCCAGAACGCGCTGGCGCAGAAGGCCCATGCCAACAACCTGGCGAACGTTTCCACCAACGGCTTCCAGCGTGACCTGGAGCAGGCGCGTTCGATGCCGGTGTTCGGCGACAGCTTTCCGGCACGCGCCTTCGCCATGACCGAGCGCCCGGCCACCGATTTCAGCGAGGGTGCGCTGGTCGAGACCGGTCGGGAGCTGGATGTGGCGGTTGCCGGCAAGGGTTTCATCGCCGTGCAGGCACCAGACGGTAGCGAAGCCTACGTGCGCACCGGCAGCCTGAACATCGACGCCCTGGGCGTGCTGCGTGCTGGCAACGGCATGCCGGTGATCGGCAATGGCGGTCCCATCGCCATTCCGCCGGAGCAGAAGGTCGAGGTCGGCGACGACGGCACCATCAGCATCCGCGCCATGGGCGAGGATCCGCGGGTGATGGCCGAGGTCGACCGGATCAAGCTGGTCAATCCGGATATCAAGGGGCTTACCAAGGGCCTGGACGGCATGATCCACACCACCACTGGCCAGCCGGCTGACGCCGATGTCAACGTGCGGGTGGTCTCGGGTTTCCTGGAGTCGAGCAACGTCAATGCCGTCGAGGAAATGACCTCGGTGCTGGCGCTGTCCCGTCAGTTCGAACTGCACGTCAAGATGATGAACGCGGCCAAGGAAGGCGATGAAGCCATGGCTCGGGTTTTGCAAATCGGCTAATTACATTTGAACGGGTGCCGTAAAACAGGCGCACGAGGAGAACATTAAATGCTTCCGGCTCTTTGGGTCGCTAAAACCGGCCTGTCCGCCCAGGACACCAACCTCGCGGTCATCTCCAACAACTTGGCCAACGTCTCGACCACCGGCTTCAAGCGTGATCGTGCCGAGTTCCAGGACCTGCTCTACCAGATCAAGCGCCAGCCTGGCGCGCAGTCCACCCAGGACAGCGAGCTGCCTTCGGGCCTGCAGGTCGGTACCGGTGTGCGCATCGTCGGCACCCAGAAGAGCTTCAATGCCGGCAGCCTGCAGACCACTGAAAACCCGCTGGACATGGCGGTCAACGGTCGCGGCTTCTTCCAGATCCTGCAGCCCGACGGCACCGTGTCGTACACGCGCGACGGTACCTTCCACCTGAACTCCGACGGCCAGATCGTCACCGCCAACGGCTTTGCCCTGGAACCGGCCATCGTCGTGCCGCCAGACGCGCAGACGTTCACCGTCGGCAAGGACGGCACCGTGTCGATCACCACCGTCGGCAACCCGGCCGCGCAGGTCATCGGCAACATCCAGACCGCCGACTTCATCAACCCGGCCGGTCTGCAGGCGATCGGTGGCAACCTGTTCCTGGAGACCGCTGCCAGCGGCGCGCCGCAGGTCGGCACCCCAGGCCTGAACGGCTTCGGCACCACCGAGCAGCAGACCCTGGAAGCGTCCAACGTCAGCACCGTCGAAGAGCTGGTGAACATGATCACCACCCAGCGCGCCTACGAGATGAACTCCAAGGTCATCTCCGCCGCCGACAAGATGCTGTCGTTCGTCACCCAGCAGCTGTAACCCCTGGCGGCCCGCCGGGTGCGGGCCGCTGACCATTCGCTCGCTGTTGCAGCGCCTGTTTTGCCTAGAGGTAAGCGTCATGAAACGTCTGTTGTCCGTGTTCGCCCTGGGGGGGGCGGTATCGTTGGCCGGTTGCGTCGCGCCGACGCCCAAGCCCAACGATCCGTACTACGCGCCGGTCCTGCCGCGCACCCCGTTGCCGGCAGCGGCCAACAACGGCTCGATCTACCAGGCCGGTTTCGAGCAGGGCCTGTATACCGATCGCAAGGCGTTTCGGGTCGGTGACATCATCACCATCACCCTCAACGAGCGCACCTCGGCGAGCAAGAACGCAGGTTCCCAGATCCAGAAGAACAGCAAGGCCAACCTCGGTCTGACCTCGCTGTTCGGTACCGTGCCGAACACCAACAACCCGTTGGGCAGTGGCGACCTCACCCTGGAGGCCGGCTACAGCGGTGACCGTTCCACCAAAGGTGACAGCAAGGCCACCCAGGGCAACACCCTGACCGGCTCGATCACCGTCACCGTGGCCGAGGTGCTGCCCAACGGCATTATCGCCGTGCGTGGCGAGAAGTGGATGACCCTGAACACCGGCGAAGAGCTGGTGCGCATTGCTGGCCTGGTGCGCGCCGACGACATTGCCACCGACAACACCGTGCCGTCCACTCGCGTGGCCGACGCGCGCATCACCTATTCGGGCACCGGCTCGTTTGCCGATGCCAGCCAGCCCGGTTGGCTGGACCGCTTCTTCATCAGCCCGCTCTGGCCTTTCTGAGTACGGATGACCATGTTCAACGCTAGGCGGTTGATTGCCGCGACACTACTTCTGTCCTGTGCGTTCGGCGCCCACGCCGAGCGCTTGAAGGATATCGCCAGCATTTCCGGCGTGCGGGCCAACCAGCTGATCGGCTACGGCCTGGTGGTGGGCCTGAACGGTACCGGTGACCAGACCACCCAGACCCCGTTCACCCTGCAGACCTTCAACAACATGCTGTCGCAGTTCGGCATCAAGGTGCCGCCAGGATCGGGCAACGTGCAGTTGAAAAACGTTGCCGCGGTGTCGGTGCATGCCGACCTGCCGGCCTTCGCCAAGCCGGGCCAGGTGATCGACATCACGGTGTCATCGATCGGCAACTCCAAGAGCCTGCGCGGCGGCAGCCTGTTGATGACGCCGCTCAAGGGTATCGACGGCAACGTCTACGCCATCGCCCAGGGCAACCTGGTGGTCGGTGGATTCGACGCCGAAGGCCGTGATGGCTCGAAGATCACCGTCAACGTCCCGTCGGCCGGTCGTATTCCCGGTGGCGCGTCGGTCGAGCGCGCGGTGCCAAGTGGCTTCAACCAGGGCAACAGTCTCACCCTGAACCTCAATCGCCCGGACTTCACCACCGCCAAGCGCATCGTCGACAAGGTCAACGAGCTGCTTGGCCCGGGCGTGGCCCAGGCCGTCGATGGTGGTTCGGTGCGGGTCACCGCGCCGATGGACCCGAGCCAGCGAGTGGACTACCTGTCCATTCTCGAGAACCTGGAGATCGATCCGGGGCAGGCTGTGGCCAAGGTCATCATCAACTCGCGCACCGGCACCATCGTCATCGGCCAGAACGTCAAGGTCTCGCCGGCGGCGGTGACCCACGGCAGCCTGACCGTGACCATCACCGAAGACCCGATCGTCAGCCAGCCGGGGCCGTTCTCCAACGGCCAGACCGCCGTGGTGCCACGCTCGCGGGTCAATGCCGAGCAGGAAGCCAAGCCGATGTTCAAGTTCGGCCCGGGCACCACGCTGGATGAGATCGTCCGCGCGGTGAACCAGGTCGGCGCAGCGCCGAGCGACCTGATGGCGATCCTCGAAGCCCTGAAGCAGGCCGGTGCGTTGCAAGCCGACCTGATCGTGATCTGAGGACGCCAGGGATGAATCCGAAAAGCCTGATCTCCGGCGCGTCCGACAGTGGGGCCTTCACCGACCTCAATCGGTTGAGTTCGCTCAAAGCTGGCGATCGCGACAGCGAGGGCAACATCCGCAAGGTGGCCCAGGAATTCGAGTCGTTGTTCGTCAGCGAGATGCTCAAGGCGTCGCGCAAGGCCACCGATGTGATGGCCGACGAAGACAGCCCGATGAACAGCGACACGGTCAAGCAGTACCGTGACATGTATGACCAGCAACTGGCGGTGAGCATGTCCCGCCAGGGTGGCGGCATTGGCCTGCAGGATGTGCTGGTGCGTCAGCTGAGCAAGCAGAAGCACAGCGTGAACTCCAGCCCATTCCCGCGCACCGACGGTGCCGCTCCGGTGCTCTGGGGCAGTCGCGTGGCCGCGCCGGTGCACGGCGAGCAGCCCGCTGCCGGGCGCAACGACGTCGCTGCC
>NZ_NIBE01000127.1:23551-29886 GCF_002205115.1 Pseudomonas sp. DrBHI1 | reverse complement strand
GGCGCCGCGGGCAACGACACGGCCCTGCCCAGTCGCACTGGCCCCACGCTCGCCGGCGTCGCCCGGGGCGACTGGCAGCCGGCGCAGGCGTTCGCCGCGCCGCGCGAGGGTGTGCGCATTCTGGGCCGGGCCGTGGCCCAGCCGCCGCTGGCGCCGAGCAAGGCGTTCAGCGACAGCGATGCTTTCGTCGCCACCATGCTGCCGATGGCCGAGCAGGCGGCCAAGCGCATCGGTATCGACCCGCGCTACCTGGTGGCCCAGGCTGCGCTGGAAACTGGTTGGGGCAAGTCGGTCATGCGCAATCCTGACGGCAGTAGCAGCCACAACCTGTTCGGCATCAAGGCCACCGGTAACTGGCAGGGTGGCGAGGCACGGGCGATCACCAGCGAGTTCCGTGGTGGGCAGTTCGTCAAGGAGACGGCGGCGTTCCGTTCCTACGACTCCTACCAGGACAGTTTCCACGATCTGGTCAGCCTGTTGCAGAACAACAACCGCTATAAAGATGCCGTCGGCGCCGCCGATAACCCGGAACAGTTTGCAAGAGAGCTGCAGAAGGCTGGCTACGCGACCGATCCGGACTACGCCCGCAAGATCATCAGCATTGCCCGGCAGCTGCGGCCAACCCAGGAATACGCCATGGCCGGCACTAACACGAATCTATAAGGATTGAAGCATGTCTCTGATCTCGATCGGGCTTTCCGGCCTGAATGCCAGCCAGACCGCGCTGTCCATCACCGGTAACAACATCGCCAACGCGGCCGTCTCGGGTTACTCGCGTCAGCAGACCATCCAGACCACGGGGCCGTCGCACAATATCGGCACGGGCTTCGTCGGCACTGGTACCACGTTGTCGGATGTGCGTCGTATCTACAACGCCTACCTGGACAACCAGCTGCAGACCTCCACCTCGTTGAATACCGATGCGGCGGCGTTCCAGGATCAGATCACCGGCATCGACAAGCTGCTGGCCGAAAGCGACACCGGTATCAGCTCGGTGCTGACCGCGTTCTTCTCGGCCCTGCAGACCGCCTCGGCCAAGCCCAGCGACGCCGCCTCGCGCCAGCTGCTGCTGACCCAGGCGCAGACCCTGAGCAACCGCTTCAATGCCATCTCCAGCCAGATGAGCAAGCAGAACGACAGCATCAACAGCCAGCTGGACACCCTGTCGGGCCAGGTCAATAAGCTGACCTCGAGCATCGCCGATCTCAACAAGCAGATCACCCAGCTGTCGGCCTCCGGTGCCTCACCGAACAACCTGCTCGACGCCCGCAGCGAAGCGGTTCGCCAGCTCAACGAACTGGTCGGCGTCACCGTGCAGGAGCGTGACGGCAACTACGACGTGTACCTGGGCAACGGCCAGTCGCTGGTCACCGGCAACCGCGCCAACACCCTGACCGCCGTGCCGAGCGCCGCGGACCAGAGCCAGTACAGCCTGCAGATCAACTACCCGACCTTCTCCTCGGATGTCACCTCGGTGGTCACCGGCGGGCAGATCGGTGGCTTGCTGCGCTACCGCAACGACGTGCTCACCCCGTCGATGAACGAGCTGGGACGTGTCGCCCTGGTGGTGGCCGACAGCATCAACAGCCAGCTGGGGCAGGGCCTGGATGCCAACGCGCAGTTCGGCAGCGCGCTGTTCTCCAGCATCAACAGTGCCCTCGCGATCAGCCAGCGCAGCCTGGCCTCCACGAACAACAGTGCAGGCTCCGGCAACCTGGATGTGACCATCGCCAACAGCGGCGCGCTCACCACCTACGACTACGAGGTCAAGTTCACCGGCCCGAACCAGTACAGCGTGCGCCGTTCCGACGGCACCGACATGGGCAACTTCGACCTGACCACCACGCCGCCGCCGGTGATCGACGGCTTCACCTTGAAACTGAACGGTGGCGGCCTGGCCGCTGGCGACACCTTCAAGGTGAGCCCGACCCGTTCGGCGGCAGGCTCCATCAATACCGTGCTCACCGATGCCAACAAGCTCGCCTTCGCCGGGCCGATCAATGGCGTTGTGGGTAGTGGCAATACCGGCTCCGGCACCATCACCCAGCCAAACCTGGGAGCCAAGCTGGATATCTATGGTGGCGCCGACACTGCGCTGATCCAGGATTCGATCAAGCATTCCATGCCGGTACGCATGGTGTTCCAGGCCGCCAGCGGAGGTACGCAGGGCTACACCCTGTACGACTCCAAGGGTAACTCCATCGGCACAGGCACCATCGTGCCTGGTCAGGATAACAAGCTGACCATCAATGTGCCGATGCGCGATGCCAGCGGTGCGCCGATCCTCGATGGTAGCGGCAACCCGCGGACCTTCAGCGTCGAGACCACCGTCGGCGGCAGCCCGGCGACCAACGACAGCTTTACCTTTGGCTTCAATGCCGACGGCAAGTCCGATAACCGCAACGCCCAGGCGCTCCTGGGGCTGCAGACCAAATCCACCGTCGGCGTGACCTCCGGCGGCGGCTCCAGCTTCACCTCGGCCTACGCCTCGCTGGTCGAGCGGGTCGGAGCCAAGGCCAACCAGGCCAAAATCGATACCGTTGCGACCAAGGCCGTGCTCGATGCGGCCAAGGAAAGCCGCAACGGGGTTTCCGGTGTCAATCTGGACGATGAGGCAGCCAACCTGATCAAGTTCCAGCACTACTACACCGCGTCGTCGCAGATCATCAAGGCGGCGCAGGAAACCTTCAGCATCCTGATCAACGCATTGTAAGGAGTAGCCATCGTGCGTATTTCCACCGCTCAGTTCTATGAGTCGAGCGCCAGTAGCTACACCAAGAACTTCGCTGACCTGATGAAGAGCAAGACGCAGATCGACAGCGGCGTGCGCATCCAGACTGCCGCCGACGATCCGGTCGGCGCCGCGCGCCTGCTCCTGCTGCAACAGCAGCAAGCGCTGCTCAAGCAGTACGACGGCAATATGACCACGGTGAACAACTCGCTGCTGCAGGAAGAGAGCGTGCTGAGCACCATCAACGATGCCATGCAGCGCGCCAGCGAGCTGGCCCTGCGTGCCGGTGGCGCTGGCGTGACCGATGCTGATCGCGTCTCCATCAGCAGCGAGCTCAAGGAGATCGAGGCCAACATCTTCGGCCTGCTCAATTCGCGCGATGCCAACGGCGACTACATGTTCGGTGGCACCAAGACCTCGTCGCCACCCTATGTGCGCAATGCCGATGGCACCTACAGCTACCAGGGCGACCAGACCCAGCTGAGCCTGCAGGTGTCCGACACCCTGAGCCTGGCGACCAACGACACCGGCTTCAGCATCTTCGATTCGGCCAAGAACAAGAGCCGTACCCAGTCCACCCTGGTGACGCCGCCGGTCGATGACGGCAAGGTCGCGCTCTCGCCGGGCCTGCTGACCTCGAACAACACCTACAACAGCAGCTTCACCGCTGGCCAGCCGTACAAGATCACCTTCACCAGCGCCACCCAGTACACGGTGACCGATGCTCTGGGTAACGACATCACTGCCGAGACGCCCACCAATGGCACCTTCGACAGTAAGGCCGAGGGTGGCAATCGTATCGCGCTGCGCGGCGTCGAGTTCGAGATCACCGCCTCGCTGAAAGAAGGCGATGATGCCAATGCCGTCTTCGCTGGCCGCGAGTTCAGCGTGCAGGCCCGCCCCGATACGCTCACGACCGTGCGTGGTGCCGGCAACCCGTCCAGTGCGCAGGTCACCAGCGGCGCCGTGACCGACCCGGCCGCCTACAGCAGTACCTTCCCGAGTGATGGGGCGGTGATCAAGTTCACCGGTGCCAACACCTACGAGTTCTATGCCCAGCCTTTGACTGCGGACAGCAAACCCGTTGCCAGCGGTACCTTCACCGCGCCGTCGCTGACGGTGGCGGGGGTGACCTACCAGGTATCCGGTACGCCGCAGACGGGTGACCAGTTCGCGGTCAATGCCAACAACCACCAGAACCAGAGCGTGCTGGAGACCATCAGCCAGCTGCGTGCGGCGTTGGATGCGCCGCCAGGCACCTCGGGCGACAATACCGCCATCAAGAACGCCGTAGCCTCGGCTGTGGCCAACCTGGCCAGTGCCCGCGAGCAGGTGGATATCACCCGTGGTTCGATCGGTGCTCGTGGCAACTCGCTCGATATCCAGCGCCAGGAAAACACCAGCCTGAGCACGGCCAACAAGGTCACCCAGGATGCCATCGGCAACACCGACATGGCCGACGCCTCGATCATGCTGACCCTGCAGCAGGCCATGCTCGAAGCTTCCCAGCTGGCCTTCTCGCGTATTTCGCAACTGAGCCTGTTCAACAAGCTCTGATCGCGATCCGCGTCAGGAAAGCCCCGGCCAGCGCCATGCTGCCGGGGCTTTTTCGTGTCTGGCGCGCGGTGGTGGCAGGGGTTTGGCGATAATTGACTGTGACTAATGAGTCAAATCGTGCATCTTCCCTGTATTCTATGCGGCAGTTGCTGCAGCATTTTGTTACCGGTGCGCAGAGGGCAAGCCTGGTGTCGGCCTGTCCGGGGCGCATTGCCCTCGACCCGGTAGTCGGCGCCCTCAATTCATCGAGTGGCGGTCTTTGGCTGTTTTCATTGGGAAGCCAGAATGATTGGCATCAAAAGCATCGCGAGTTACGTGCCCACCGCTGGCCTGGACAACTACGTCCAGGGTGCGAAGTTCGGCAAGGACGAAGAGTTCATGTTCGGCAAGATCGGCGCCTCCTTCCTGCCGCGCAAGGCCGAGGAGCAGGAGACGTCTGACCTGTGCGTGGAGGCTGCACGGGCGCTGTTCGCCAACAACCCAGAGCTTGATCCGCAGTCGATCGATGTGCTGATCGTGGTCACCCAGAACGGTGACGAAGAGGGCCTGCCGCACACGGCGGCGATCGTCCAGAACAAGCTGGGCCTGTCGACCCGCGTGGCGGCCTTCGACGTGTCGCTGGGTTGCTCCGGGTATGTCTATGGTCTTTACGCCATCAAGGGCTTCATGCAGGCGGCGGGGCTGAAAAACGGCCTGCTGATCACCGCCGACCCGTATTCGAAGATCGTCGATCCGGAAGACCGCAACACCACCATGCTGTTCGGTGATGCCGCCACGGCCACCTGGATGGGCGAGAACGCCGTCTGGCAACTGGGCGAGGCGCGCTTCGGCACCGACGGTTCGGGTGCCGAGCACCTCAAGGTCAACGATGGCATCTTCTTCATGAATGGCCGCCAGGTGTTCAACTTCGCCCTGGTCAAGGTGCCGGCGCACCTGCATGAGCTGCTGGCGGCCAGTGGCCTGCAGTCCTCGGACATCGATGCGTTCTGCATCCACCAGGGCAGTGCGGCAATTGTCGATGCCGTGGCGCGACGCTTCGAGGAGCAGCATCCGGAGAAGTTCGTCAAGGACATGCTCGAGACTGGCAATACCGTGTCCTCCAGTGTGCCGCTGCTGCTGCAGAAGCACATGTTCGACAGTAGCTGGAAGCGCGTTGCCATCAGCGGCTTTGGCGTGGGCCTGTCGTGGGGTTCGGCGATTCTCTATCGCGGCTGATTCGCGAAGACCTCGAATAAAACGCCTGGCGTGCCCCGTCAGGCGTTTTTTTATGCGTGGAAGATCGCCCTGTAGGAGCGTGCTTGCCCCGTGATGGGCTGCAAAGCAGCCGCTGATCGGCAACCGCCAAATCAATAACCCCCTGATTTCATGGGGGTGGCGGGGTGATGGCATTTTTTTTTCGAAAATGCCCTCAAGCAACCCACGCAGACGACGATAACCATTACGAAGGTTCTCTAGGCCATACCCGGCGGATGCCAGGGCCGGAAGCCGCAGTACCCATCCAACGAGGATTTCGTCATGGCTTTAACTGTAAACACCAACATTGCTTCGGTTACTACTCAAGTTAACCTGAACAAGGCCAGCAGCGCCCAGACCACTTCGATGCAGCGCCTGTCTTCCGGCCTGCGCATCAACAGCGCCAAAGACGACGCTGCCGGCCTGCAGATCGCCAACCGTCTGACCAGCCAGATCAACGGCCTGGGCCAGGCAGTTAAGAACGCCAACGACGGTATCTCGATCGCCCAGACCGCCGAAGGCGCAATGCAGGCTTCGACCGACATCCTGCAGAAAATGCGTACCCTGGCCCTGTCCTCGGCCACTGGCTCCCTGAGCGCCGACGACCGTAAGTCGAACAACGACGAATACCAGGCTCTGACCGCCGAGCTGAACCGTATCTCGGAAACCACCACCTTCGGTGGCCAGAAGCTGCTGGACGGCTCCTACGGCACCAAGGCCATCCAGGTCGGCGCCAACGCCAACGAAACCATCAACCTGACCCTGGAAAACGTTGCTGCCAGCAACATCGGTTCCCAGCAGGTCAAGAGCACCG
>NZ_NIBE01000127.1:0-23520 GCF_002205115.1 Pseudomonas sp. DrBHI1 | reverse complement strand
CGCCAGCAACCTGAACGGTTCGATCGGTGGTCTGACTGCAACCGCCAGCACTGAAGTTAAGCTGGACGTTACCGCTGCCACTCCATCCAACTTCAAGCTGTCCGTCGGTTCGAGCGGTACTGTTGACTTCGTTGGTGTGACCGACCAGAAAGGCCTGGCTGACCAGCTGAAATCCAACGCCGCCAAACTGGGCATCAGCGTCAACTACGACGAAGCCAAACAAACCCTGAGCATCAAGTCGGACACCGGCGAGAACATCAACTTCTCGGCTGCTGACGCCAACGCCCAGACGAACATCTCGATCGCCGCCAAAGACGGCTCCGGCAACTTCGCTGCTGGTGCTGCTCTGGGTGGTGCTGCCATTGTGGTGACCGGCCAGATCTCCCTGGACTCGGCCAAGGGCTTCTCGCTGGGCGGCGCTACTGATCTGTTCGGTGCTGCGACCGTTACCTCCGCCAAGACCACCATCTCGCAAACCGACGTCACCGACGCCACCAAGGCTCAGAACGCCCTGGCCGTTATCGACAAGGCCATCGGTTCGATCGACAGCGTCCGTTCGGGCCTGGGTGCTACCCAGAACCGTCTGACCACCACCGTTGACAACCTGCAGAACATCCAGAAGAACTCCACCGCTGCCCGTTCGACCGTGCAGGACGTGGACTTCGCTTCGGAAACTGCAGAGCTGACCAAGCAGCAGACTCTGCAGCAGGCTTCGACCGCGATCCTGTCGCAGGCTAACCAGCTGCCATCCTCGGTCCTGAAACTGCTCCAGTAATTCAGGCGCCTGAGTAAGAGGTGGAAGGGCGCGTTTACGTGCCCTTTCGCTTTTTTGACATGAGGAGTTCGAAGCATGGACATGAGTGTCAAGCTGAACCAGGTGTATCCTCCGGTGCTGCCTCAGGCAGTGACGACTGCCAAGGACCCGCTGGTGCCTGCCAAGGTGCCGGAAGCCGCGGCCGTCGATGACAAGCCGCACACCCGCGAGGACCTGGAGAAGGCGGTTGGCGAGATCCGCGATTTCGTCCAGTCGAGCCAGCGCAAGCTGGATTTTTCAATCGATGATTCCACCGGCCGGGTCGTGGTCAAGGTGATCGCCACCGAATCCGGTGATGTGATCCGCCAGCTCCCGTCGGAAACGGCGCTGAAGCTGGCACAAAGCCTCAGCGAAGCTGGCAGCCTGCTGTTTGATGGCAAGGCTTAAGCTGGCATGATTTTTGTTGCTGTCGGTCATTTGATGTGTGTAGTCGTCAAGGACCCGGCAGCTACCGAACAAGGAGAGCAATGATGGCAGGTTCAACAGTCAGCGGTATCGGTTCGGGCATCGATACCCAGGCGATTGTGAAGTCCCTGGTGGACGCGCAGAAGGCGCCGAAACAGGCACAGATCAACACCCAGACACTGAAGGCAACCACCACGTTGTCCTCGATCGGCAAGATCCAGGCGGCCCTGGATGCCTTCCGTGGCGCGTTGACCAGCATGACCAACGACAACAGCTTCGGTGGTCTGGCGTTGAAGTCCTCGGATGAGAAGGTTGCGACCATCACCGCTGGTGCTGGAGCGGCCAATGGTTCCTTCAACCTGGTTGTGACCCACCTGGCATCGGCTTCCAAGGTGTCCACCAAGGTGTACGCTGGCGGCGCGGATAGCGTGATCAACCCGGGGACCACCTCGACCAAACTGACCATTACCCAGAATGGCAAGGCCCACGACGTCAGCATCCCGCCGGGCGCTACGCTGCAGCAAGTGCGCGAGGCGATCAACAGCCAGTTCGGTACCGCAGGCTTGAGTGCCAACGTTCTAACTGACGCCTCGGGTTCGCGTCTGGTGATTACTTCCAACAAGATGGGTGTGGGTTCCGATATCACGTTGTCGGGCAACTCGGGGCTCGACATTGGGGCGACCGTTGTAGATGAACCCCAGAATGCCAAGTACACGCTTGATGGCATCTCCATGGAGTCCAAGAGCAACGATATCAGCGATGCGGTAAGCGGGTTGAATATCAAGCTGGTGGGTGTTTCCCCCCAGGACAAGGATACCAAGGAGTTCCTCAAGACCACGCTGTCTCTGACCACCAGCACCACCGCGCTGAAGTCGGGACTCAAAGGCTTCATCGACACCTACAATGCGCTGCTCAAGGTGGTCAACGCCGAGACCAGGGTGACAAAGAACGCCGACGGCACTGTGACGCCCGCAGCGCTCACCGGCGACGCGTCCATGCGCGCGCTGATGTCATCGATCCGCGAAGAAATGAACGCGCTTTCCGGCAACGGCACGATGAAGTCGCTCGCCGCCTTTGGTGTCACCTCGTCCCAGGATGGCGGCACGCTCACCCTGGACGAAAAGAAGTGGGACAAGGCCGCGGCCACCAACGCCGCCGACCTGACCAGCATTTTCAATGGCAAGAATGGCCTGCTGGCACGCCTGCAGACCGCGACCGAACCGTATGCCAAGGCAGCCACCGGCACCCTGGCCGAGCGCTCCAAGGTGTTGAGCGAGAGTCTGACAAAGCTCAAGGCCGAGCAGGACACCTTGGATACGCGTATGGAAGCCCTGCGCGTCAGCCTGCAGGACAAGTACAACAGCATGGATACCCTGGTCTCTCAGCTGCGCCAGCAGCAGAACAACGTGCTGGGCACGCTCAACGCACTGAACAATGCCAAGAACGACAAATAATCCGTGAAGGTCCCGTGAAGTCCGGGCATGATGTCCGGCTTCACCTCGGCGGCAGGTAAAGTTTTCCGCCGCCGGCCCGATACAAGGACTATGAAACCAGTCGTTTTTGCCCGCTACGAGGTCGCAAGATGAATCCCATGAGAGCCCTTCGGCAGTACCAGAAGGTCAATTCCCATGCCCAGATTTCCGAAGCAACGCCCCATCGCCTGGTGCAGATGCTGATGGAGGGTGGGCTCGATCGCATGGCCCAGGCCAAAGGTGCGCTGGCCCGCGGCGACATCGCCGAAAAAGGCCTGATGCTGGGCAAGGCCATCGACATCATCATCGGTCTGAACGACGGCCTGGATGCGCAGAAGAGCGCGGACCCTGCCTACATCGAGCAGCTGTCGAGCCTCTACGCCTACATGACCAATCGCCTGATGCAGGCCAATATCGACAACGACCCGGCGATCATCGACGAGGTCGCGCAATTGCTGATCACCGTCAAGAGCGGCTGGGACGCGATCGCCGAAGCGCAACAAGCCGGCTGAGCCGGACAGGGAGAGCAAGGTGAGCAGCGAACTGCAACGATTCGACGAGACCCGCGACGCACTGCTGAACGCTCTGAGTGCCAAGGACTGGGATGCCATCGGCAGGCTCGACGAGAGCTGCCGCACCTGCATCGACGACATGCTCGGCGCGCCAGCGCTGGATGAAGAGGTGGTCAAGGAGCGCTTGGAAGGGTTGTTGCAGGTCTATCGCGAACTGCTCGACGCGACCATCGGCGAGCGCCAGGCCATCGCCGATGAAATGACCCAGATCAATCAAGCAAAGAATGCGTCGAAGGTTTACCATTTGTTCAGTTAATATGCACCGGACTGAGCAAAAGGCGCCATAAATTTGACTGTGCAGGCCTTTTTGACTTTACTAGTGGCTGTTTTCGAAATTCAGACGTCCGAACACTGACCATTCAGTCGGAATGATGTCGTGCACGCCCTCCGGGCGCCGATATGACTAGGGAAGTTGCTATTGCATGTGGCGTGAAACCAAGATTCTCCTGATCGATGACGACAGCGAACGCCGCCGCGATCTGGCGGTGGTCCTGAATTTTCTCGGCGAAGATAACCTCTCCTGTTCCAGCGGCGACTGGCAGCAGGTGGTCGAGGGTTTGTCTTCCAGTCGCGAAGTCCTGTGCGTCCTGATCGGGACCGTGAATGCTCCGGCCAATGTGCTGGGGCTCCTTAAGACAGTGGTCGGGTGGGATGAGTTCCTTCCGGTTCTGCTTTTGGGTGAAATTTCTTCCGCGGAGTTCCCCGAGGACCTGCGTCGGCGCGTGCTCTCCAATCTCGAGATGCCGCCGAGCTACAGCCAGCTGCTCGACTCCCTGCACCGTGCCCAGGTCTACCGCGAGATGTATGACCAGGCCCGTGAGCGTGGTCGTCAGCGCGAGCCCAATCTGTTCCGTAGCCTGGTGGGCACCAGCCGTGCCATCCAGCATGTGCGGCAGATGATGCAGCAGGTCGCCGACACCGATGCCAGCGTGCTGATCCTCGGCGAGTCCGGCACCGGCAAGGAGGTGGTGGCGCGCAACCTGCACTACCACTCCAAGCGCCGCGAGGCACCGTTCGTGCCGGTCAACTGCGGGGCGATTCCGGCGGAATTGCTCGAGAGCGAACTGTTCGGCCACGAGAAGGGCGCATTCACCGGGGCGATCACCAGCCGTGCCGGGCGGTTCGAACTGGCCAACGGCGGCACGCTGTTCCTCGACGAGATCGGCGACATGCCGCTGCCGATGCAGGTCAAGCTGCTGCGTGTCCTGCAGGAGCGCACCTTCGAGCGGGTCGGCAGCAACAAGACCCAGAGCATCGACGTGCGCATCATCGCCGCGACGCACAAGAACCTCGAGACCATGATCGAGGACGGGACCTTCCGCGAAGACCTGTATTACCGGCTGAACGTGTTCCCTATCGAGATGGCGCCATTGCGTGAGCGGGTGGAAGACATTCCGCTGCTGATGAACGAGCTGATCTCGCGTATGGAGCACGAGAAACGCGGTTCGATCCGCTTCAACTCCGCATCGATCATGTCGCTGTGCCGTCACGGCTGGCCGGGCAACGTCCGTGAGCTGGCCAACCTGGTGGAGCGCATGGCGATCATGCATCCGTACGGGGTGATTGGCGTGGCGGAACTGCCGAAGAAGTTCCGCTACGTGGATGACGAAGACGAGCAGTTGGTCGACAGCTTGCGTTCCGATCTCGAGGAGCGCGTGGCGATCAACGGGCATGCGCCGAACTTCGCCAGCCATGCCATGCTGCCGCCCGAAGGGTTGGATTTGAAGGACTATCTTGGCAGCCTGGAGCAGGGGCTGATCCAGCAGGCGCTGGACGATGCCAATGGCATCGTCGCCCGGGCCGCCGAGCGCCTGCGCATCCGCCGCACCACGCTGGTGGAGAAGATGCGCAAGTACGGCATGAGCCGCCAGGGTGGCGAGGAGCAGGCGGACGACTGATCCCGCCGGGTTTTGGCGCAATGGCCGGGTGCTTGACAACCCCGGTCATTGCGCTCGGTCAACAAGCCCACAGCTGATTGCCCCCATCTCCGGCACGGCTATTGCTACACCGCTGGCAACATACCGTTTTTATGACGGTCAGCCATGCGAGAGAGCACGATGCCCCAGGCCGCCCACCGTTCCCATTCCTCCGATCCGCGAGGACACACCCCGCTCGAGCAGGAAAGCCGGCAGGGTCTCGAGCAGGCGTTCGCCCTGTTCGACCAGGTTTCCAGCCAGCTCAGCCAGTCCTACAACATGCTTGAGACGCGCGTCAGCGAGCTCAAGGGAGAACTGGCAGTGGTCAGCGCCCAGCGCATGGCCGAACTGGACGAAAAGGAGCGCCTGGCCAACCGCCTGCAGAACCTGCTGGACCTGCTGCCGGGCGGGGTGATCGTGATCGATGGCGAGGGCTATGTGCGCGAGGCCAATCCGGCGGCTTGCGAGTTGCTGGGCGAGCCGCTGGTCGGTGTGCTCTGGCGGCATGTGATCGCCCGCAGTTTCGCGCCGCGTGAGGATGACGGCCACGAGGTCTCGCTGCGTGACGGACGCCGTCTGTCCATTGCCACGCGTTCCCTCGATGCCGAGCCCGGCCAGTTGGTGCTGCTCAATGACCTGACCGAAACCCGGCGCCTGCAGGACCAGTTGGCGCGCCACGAGCGCCTGTCGTCACTGGGGCGCATGGTCGCGTCCCTGGCCCACCAGATCCGTACGCCACTCTCGGCGGCGATGCTGTATGCCGGTCACCTGGCCGACCCGCAGCAGGCGCTGGCGGAGGAGACCCGTCAGCGTTTCGCCGGCAACCTCAAGGAGCGCCTGCACGAACTGGAGCATCAGGTGCGCGACATGCTGGTGTTCGCCCGCGGCGAGTTGCCCCTGAGCGACCGCATCAGCCCGAAAGCGCTGTTCCAGGCGTTGCAGCAGGCGGCCCATGCCCATGTCCAGGGGCATGCCGTGCGCTGGCAGTGCGACAGTCATCTTGGCGATTTGCTGTGCAACCGCGACACCCTGGTTGGCGCGCTGCTCAACCTGATCGAAAACGCCCTGCAGGCCAGTCATGAGCCGGCGCGAATCAAGGTCCATCTGTCCCGTCGCGACGATAGCCTGCGCATCTGCGTGAGTGATGCCGGCAGCGGCATCGACGCGCAACTGCTGACGCGTCTTGGCGAACCGTTCCTGACCACCAAGGCTACCGGCACCGGCCTGGGGCTGGCAGTGGTTCAGGCCGTGGTGCGGGCGCACCGTGGCACGCTGGGCCTGCGCTCCAAGCCTGGTCGTGGCACCTGTGTCACCGTGGTGTTGCCGCTGATCGACAGCCGGCTGGAGGCAGGTCAATGAGTGTCAAGGTTCTGCTGGTGGAGGACGATCGGGTCCTGCGCCAGGCGCTGGCCGATACCTTGGAAATCGGCGGCTTCTGCCTGCGCGCCGTCGGCAGCGCCGAAGACGCCTTGCTGGCGGTGACCGAGGAGTCGTTCAGTCTGGTGGTCAGCGACGTGAACATGCCGGGCATGGATGGTCACCAGCTGTTGGCGCAGCTGCGCCGCAACCACCCGCAACTCCCGGTGCTGCTGATGACCGCCCATGCGGCGGTTGAGCGGGCCGTTGAGGCCATGCGCCAAGGGGCTGTCGACTATCTGGTCAAGCCCTTCGAGCCCAAGGCGTTGATCAGCCTGGTGGCGCGGCAT
Organism: Pseudomonas sp. DrBHI1; assembly: GCF_002205115.1. NCBI lineage: Bacteria > Pseudomonadati > Pseudomonadota > Gammaproteobacteria > Pseudomonadales > Pseudomonadaceae > Pseudomonas > Pseudomonas sp. DrBHI1. Next base: position 16,635 of record NZ_NIBE01000127.1, on the reverse strand, counting down.
GCCGTCGGTGCCGGTGCGTCAGCGGGCGAGGAGGGGCCGGTGGCTTGCGAGCCTGCAAGTCGGCAATTGCTGGAATTGGCAGCCAGGGTCGCGCAAAGCGATTCAACGGTGTTGATTTCCGGTGAGTCGGGGACTGGCAAGGAGGTGCTGGCGCGCTATATCCATCAGCAGTCGCGGCGCGTGGACCAGCCGTTCGTGGCGATCAACTGCGCGGCGATCCCGGACAACATGCTTGAGGCGACACTGTTCGGTCACGAGAAGGGGGCGTTCACCGGCGCCATCGCCGCCCAGGCCGGCAAGTTCGAGCAGGCCGACGGCGGCACCCTGCTGCTCGACGAGATTTCCGAGATGCCGCTGGGCCTGCAGGCCAAGCTGCTGCGCGTGCTGCAGGAGCGTGAGGTCGAGCGCGTCGGTGGGCGCAAACCCATCGCCCTGGATATCCGCATTCTCGCCACGACCAACCGCGACCTGGCGGGGGAGGTGGCGGCCGGGCGCTTCCGAGAAGACCTGTACTACCGTCTTTCGGTTTTCCCCATGGCCTGGCGGGCGCTGCGTGAGCGTCCAGCCGATATCGTGCCGTTGGCCGAGCGTTTGCTGGCGCGCCATGCGCAGAAAATGCGCCATGCCCAGGTGCGCTTGTCCGCCGAAGCGCGGGCGTGCCTGCAAGCCTACGCCTGGCCGGGCAATGTGCGTGAACTGGATAACGCCATACAGCGGGCGCTGATCCTCCAGCAGGGGGGCGTCATCGAGGCGGCGGATTTCTGTCTGGCTGGCGCCATTCCATTGTCGGTGCCGAAAATTGCCACTATTGAGCCATTATCTGTCGAGCCGGCTGCCGAGGTCGGTGGGCTGGGCGACGACATGCGTCGTCACGAGTTCCAGATGATCATCGACACCCTGCGCGCCGAGCGCGGGCGTCGAAAGGAGGCTGCCGAGCGTCTCGGGATCAGTCCACGCACCTTGCGCTACAAGCTGGCGCAGATGCGTGACGCTGGTCTGGATGTCGAGGCCAGCCTGTTTGGTTGATACGTCGTTTTGAATGTTTTTCGGGTTGGCTGGCACTCCTCTTGCTAGCACCAACCCATTCGCTGCATGAGTGTCAAAAAAAGTGCGGCAGCCGGAGAGAGAAGTCCATGACCCAAGGTGTTGAATTCAATCGTCTGATGTTGGACATGCGCGCCATGCAGGCCGAAGCCATGTCCCAGCCCAAGGTTGCCGCCGCGCCTGAGCTGGCGCCCGGCCAGAGCAGCTTCGCCGACATGCTCGGCCAGGCCATTGGCAAGGTGCATGAAACGCAACAGGCTTCCTCCCAGCTGGCTAACGCCTTCGAGATCGGCAAGAGCGGTGTCGACCTGACCGATGTGATGATCGCCTCGCAGAAGGCTTCGGTGTCGTTCCAGGCCCTGACCCAGGTACGCAATAAACTGGTACAGGCGTACCAGGACATCATGCAGATGCCGGTATAAGGGCGAGAGTGAGTCATGGCCGAAGCAGTCGTCGATAACGCCCCCGCCAAGAGTGGCCCGCCAGCAGCCAAGCCGCCGCTGTTCGGCATGGCATTTCTGGAAAACATCTCGCAGATGCCCATGCTGCGTCAGGTCGGCCTGCTGGTCGGGCTGGCCGCCAGCGTGGCCATCGGCTTCGCCGTGGTGCTCTGGTCGCAGCAGCCGGACTACCGGCCGCTGTACGGCAGCTTGGCGGGCATGGACACCAAGCAGGTGGTGGACGCGCTGGCTTCAGCCGATATTCCCTATAAGGTTGAGCCGAACTCCGGCGCCCTGCTGGTCAAGGCCGACGACCTCTCCCGTGCGCGCCTGAAACTGGCCGCCGCCGGTGTGGCGCCAAGCGACGGTAATGTTGGCTTCGAGCTGCTCGACAAGGAGCAGGGCCTGGGCACCAGCCAGTTCATGGAAGCCACCCGCTACCGCCGCGGCCTTGAAGGCGAGCTGGCGCGCACCGTGTCGAGCCTGAACAACGTCAAGGCCGCCCGCGTGCACCTGGCGATCCCGAAAAGCTCGGTGTTCGTGCGTGACGAGCGCAAGCCCAGCGCCTCGGTGCTGGTCGAGCTGTACCCGGGCCGCAGCCTGGAAGCCGGCCAGGTCATGGCCATCGTCAACCTCGTGGCCACCAGCGTTCCGGAGCTGGACAAGTCCCAGGTGACCGTGGTCGACCAGAAGGGCAATCTGCTTTCCGATCAGTTGCAGGACACCGCCCTGACCATGGCGGGCAAGCAGTTCGACTACAGCCGCCGCATGGAAGGCATGCTCACCCAGCGCGTGCACAATATCCTGCAGCCGGTGCTGGGCAACGACCGCTACAAGGCCGAAGTGTCGACCGACGTCGACTTCAGCGCCGTCGAGTCTACCTCCGAGCAGTTCAACCCTGACCAGCCTGCGCTGCGCAGCGAGCAGTCGGTCAACGAACAGCGTGCCAGCAGCCAGGGGCCGCAAGGTGTGCCGGGGGCCCTGAGCAACCAGCCGCCGGCCGGCGCCTCCGCGCCCGAAAACGCCAAGGCCGCCGCCACGCCGGCCGGTGCCATCCAGCCCGGCCAGCCGCTGGTGGACGCCAACGGCCAGCAGATCATGGACCCGGCCACCGGCCAGCCGATGCTCGCGCCGTACCCGAGCGACAAGCGTCAGCAGAGTACCAAGAACTTCGAGCTCGACCGCTCCATCAGCCACACCCGTCAGCAGCAAGGTCGCCTGACCCGTCTGTCGGTGGCCGTGGTGGTGGATGACCAGGTCAAGCTCGACGCCGCCACTGGCGAAGCCACCCGCACCCCGTGGGGCGCCGAGGACCTGGCGCGCTTCACCCGCCTGGTGCAGGACGCGGTGGGCTTCGATGCCAGCCGTGGCGACAGCGTCACCGTGATCAACGTGCCGTTCGCCGCCGACCGTGGCGACGAACTGGTCGACATTCCGTTCTACTCGCAGCCGTGGTTCTGGGACATCGTCAAGCAGGTGCTGGGCGTGCTGTTCATCCTGGTGCTGGTGTTCGGCGTGCTGCGTCCGGTGCTCAACAACATCACAGGTGGCGGCAAGCAGGCTGCCACGGACAGCGACATGGAGCTGGGCGGCATGATCGGTCTGGATGGCGAGCTGGCCAACGACCGCGTCAGCCTGGGTGGCCCGACAAGCATTCTGTTGCCGAGCCCGAGCGAGGGTTACGAGGCACAGCTCAACGCAATCAAGGGCCTGGTGGCCGAAGACCCGGGCCGCGTGGCCCAGGTCGTGAAAGAGTGGATCAACGCCGATGAGTGACAATCGAGCCATTACCGCCAAGCTGAGCCGCGTCGACAAGGCGGCCATCCTCCTGCTCTCGCTCGGCGAGACCGATGCCGCGCAGGTCCTGCGCCACATGGGCCCCAAGGAAGTGCAGCGGGTCGGTGTGGCCATGGCGCAGATGGGCAACGTCCATCGCGAGCAGGTCGAGCAGGTGATGAGCGAGTTCGTCGAGATCGTCGGCGACCAGACCAGCCTGGGCGTCGGTTCCGACGGCTACATCCGCAAGATGCTCAACCAGGCCCTCGGCGAGGACAAGGCCAACGGCCTGATCGACCGTATCCTGCTCGGTGGCAACACCAGCGGCCTGGACAGCCTCAAGTGGATGGAGCCGCGCGCCGTGGCCGACGTCATCCGCTACGAGCACCCGCAGATCCAGGCCATCGTGGTCGCTTACCTCGACCCCGACCAGGCCGGTGAAGTGCTGAGCAACTTCGACCACAAGGTGCGCCTGGACATCGTCCTGCGCGTATCGTCGCTCAACACCGTGCAGCCAGCGGCGCTCAAGGAACTCAACCAGATCCTCGAGAAGCAGTTCTCCGGCAACTCCAATGCCGCGCGCACCACACTGGGCGGCATCAAGCGCGCCGCCGACATCATGAACTTCCTCGACAGCTCCGTGGAAGGCGCGCTCATGGACGCGATCCGCGAGATCGACAGCGACCTGTCGGAGCAGATCGAAGACCTGATGTTCGTCTTCAACAACTTGGCCGACGTCGACGACCGTGGCATCCAGGCGCTGCTGCGCGAGGTGTCCTCCGATGTGCTGGTGGTGTCGCTCAAGGGTGCCGACGAGCGGGTCAAGGACAAGATCTTCAAGAACATGTCCAAGCGTGCCTCGGAGCTGCTGCGCGACGACCTGGAGGCCAAGGGGCCGGTGCGGGTCAGCGACGTGGAGACGGCGCAGAAGGAAATCCTCACCATCGCCCGCCGTATGGCCGAAGCCGGCGAGATCGTGCTGGGCGGCAAGGGCGCCGAGGAAATGATCTGATCGGTGGGGCGCGCGCGTTCTACTGTAGGATCGACCTTGTGTCGCGAAAGGGCAGCAAGGCTGCCCCGACAGCTTGCGGTGACATCGAGATCGTGGGGCTGCTTTGCAGCCCTTTCGCGACACAAGGCCGCTCCTACAGGGGCGCATTGGTTGCAGATGGCTTTTGAGTACCTGAAAACATGTCCACCACCGAACACCCCAGCGACCTGATCCGTGCCCGCGACCTCGAGGGTGTGGACGTGTGGGCGCTGCCCAGCTTCGATCCCGAGCCTGAGCCGGAACCCGAGCCTGAGCCGGAAGTCATCGAGGAGGAAGTCGAAGAAGTGCCGCTGGAGGAAGTCCAGCCACTGACCCTCGAGGAACTCGAGGCCATCCGTCAGGAGGCCTACAACGAAGGCTTCGCCACCGGCGAGCGCGAAGGCTTCCACAGCACTCAACTGAAGGTTCGACAGGAAGCCGAAGTGGCCCTGGCGGCCAAGCTGGCCAGCCTGGAGCAAATCATGAGCCACCTGCTCGAGCCCATTGCCGAGCAGGATACGCAGATCGAGAAAGCCCTGGTGCAGCTGGTCGCCGGCATGACCCGCCAGGTCATTGGTCGTGAGCTGCGCAGCGACTCGAGCCAGATCACCCACGTGCTTCGTGAGGCGTTGAAGCTGCTGCCGATGGGCGCCGACAACATCCGTATCCACCTCAACCCGCAGGACTTCGAGCTGGCAAAGGCCTTGCGCGAGCGTCACGAGGAGAGCTGGAAGCTGCTCGAGGACGAGTCGCTGTTGCCGGGCGGCTGTCGGATCGAGACCGCTCACAGCCGGATCGACGCGACCATGGAAACCCGTATCGAGAAGGCTGTGGCGCAACTGTTCGACCAGTCCCACGACCAGTCCCTGCATCCTGCTTCGCCGGATATTTCCGTCGAACTGGACGTGCCGGCGGGTGAAACCGATGCGCCTTGACCGTACCAGCTTCGGCAAGCGCCTGGAGGGCTACGCCGATGCGGTGAAGCTGCCCGACCAGCCGATCGTCGAAGGGCGCTTGCTGCGCATGGTCGGCCTCACCCTCGAGGCCGAGGGCCTGCGCGCGGCGGTGGGCAGCCGTTGCCTGGTGATCAATGACGACAGCTACCACCCGGTGCAGGTCGAGGCCGAAGTCATGGGCTTTGCCGGCAGCAAGGTGTTCCTGATGCCGGTCGGCAGCATCGTTGGCCTGGCCCCGGGTGCCCGCGTGGTGCCGCTGGACGACAGTGGTCGCCTGCCGATGGGCATGAGCATGCTCGGCCGGGTGCTCGACGGCGCCGGTCGCGCGCTGGACGGCAAGGGCGGGATGAAGGCCGAGGACTGGGTGCCGATGGACGGCCCTATCATCAACCCGCTCAACCGTGATCCGATCAGCCAGCCGCTGGATGTCGGTATCCGCAGCATCAACGGCTTGCTCACGGTCGGTCGTGGCCAGCGCCTGGGTCTGTTCGCCGGTACCGGCGTCGGTAAGTCGGTATTGCTGGGCATGATGACCCGCTTCACCGAGGCCGAAATCATCGTGGTCGGCCTGATCGGTGAGCGGGGCCGCGAAGTGAAGGAGTTCATCGAGCACATCCTCGGCGAGGAAGGGCTCAAGCGCTCGGTGGTGGTGGCCTCGCCAGCGGACGACGCGCCGTTGATGCGTCTGCGTGCGGCGATGTACTGCACGCGCATTGCCGAGTATTTCCGCGACAAGGGTAAGAATGTCCTGCTGCTGATGGATTCGCTGACCCGTTTCGCCCAGGCCCAGCGTGAGATCGCCCTGGCCATCGGCGAGCCGCCCGCCACCCGGGGTTATCCGCCTTCGGTGTTCGCCAAGCTGCCCAAGCTGGTGGAGCGGGCCGGTAATGGCGAGCCGGGCGGTGGCTCGATCACCGCGTTCTACACCGTACTGTCCGAGGGTGATGACCAGCAGGACCCGATCGCCGACTCGGCGCGGGGCGTGCTAGACGGTCACTTCGTGCTGTCCCGGCGCTTGGCCGAGGAAGGGCACTACCCGGCCATCGACATCGAGGCCTCGATCAGCCGGGTCATGCCCCAGGTGGTCGATCCCGATCACCTGCGTCAGGCGCAGAAATTCAAGCAGCTGTGGTCGCGCCTGTCGCAGAGCCGCGACCTGATCAGTGTCGGCGCCTATGTGGCCGGTGGTGATCCGGAAACTGACCTGGCCATCGCCCTGCAACCCAAGCTGGTGGATTTCCTGCGCCAGCGTCTGGATGAGAATGTCGGCATGGCGCAGAGCCGCGAAGAACTGGCCGCGGTGTTCGCGCCGCCAGCGGGCTGATAGATCATGGCCCAGCCCAGCCGAGCGGCACGCCTGGTGCCGGTGGTGGAAATGGCCGAAGAGGCCGAGCGCAAGGCCGCCCAGCGCCTGGGGCATTTCCAGAAGCTGCTCAGCGATGCCCAGGCCAAGCAGGCCGAGCTCGAGAGTTTTCGCGAGGCCTATCAGCAGCAATGGATCAATCGCGGCAGCCAGGGTGTCGACGGCAACTGGCTGGTCAACTACCAGCGTTTCCTCGGGCAGCTGGAAACGGCAATGACCCAGCAACGCCAGAGCATGGCCTGGCACCAGAACAACCTGAACAACGCCCGCAACACCTGGCAGCAGGCTTATGCCCGCGTCGAAGGGCTGCGCAAGCTGGTCCAGCGTTATCTGGACGAAGCGCGCCGTGCCGAGGACAAGCGCGAGCAGAAGCTGCTCGACGAGCTGTCCCAACGCCTGCCACGCCAGGGTCACCCCTGATCGACCTGACTGGCGCTCGTCGCCAGCGCCTGCTAAACCTTCAGAAGTCGCATTCGCCATCATCGAAGGAATCGCTCGCATGGCAGTCGAAACTGATTTTTCACAGGACGGGAAAAAGCTGACGATCAAGGTCAAGGGGCGTTTTGATTTCGGCAAGCATCAGGAATTCAGGAATGCCTACGAGCATCAGCGTCCGCGCCCGGATTCCGTGGTGGTCGATCTGAAGGAAGCCACGTATCTCGACAGCTCGGCGCTGGGCATGTTGCTGTTGCTGCGCGACCATGTCGGCGGCGAGGACTCGGATATCCGTGTGGTCCATGCCAGCCCTGATGTGCGCAAGATCCTGGCGATCTCAAACTTCGAAAAGCTGTTCGACATCAGTTGAGCCTGGCCATGGCTGCCGATCAGCCGTTGACCGTGCTGGTGGCCGAGGACGGCGCCGCGGACAGGATGTTGCTGGCGCAGATCGTCCGCCGCCAGGGGCACGTGGTGGTCACCGCCGAGAATGGCGAGCAGGCGGTGGCGCTGTTCGCCGAGCGACGACCGCAGCTGGTGCTGCTCGATGCGCTGATGCCGGTGATGGATGGTTTCGAGGCGGCGCGGCGGATCAAGGCGCTGGCGGGCGAGGCGTTGGTGCCGATCATCTTCCTGACCTCGCTCAATGAAGAGGAGGGGCTGGTGCGTTGCCTGGAGGCCGGTGGCGACGACTTCATGGCCAAGCCCTACAGTGCCGTCATCCTGGCGGCGAAGATCCGCGCCATGGACCGTTTGCGTCGCCTGCAGGCAACGGTGCTGGAGCAGCGCGACCAGATTGCCCGCCATCACCATCACCTGCTCAACGAACAGCGGGTGGCCAAGGCGGTGTTCGACAAGGTCGCCCACTCCGGCTGCCTGAGTGCTGCGAATATCCGTTACCTGCAGTCGCCCTATGCGTTGTTCAACGGCGACCTGTTGCTGGCGGCGTATACGCCTTCGGGCGACATGCATGTGCTACTGGGTGACTTCACCGGTCATGGCTTGCCGGCCGCGGTCGGCGCCATGCCATTGGCGGAAGTGTTCTATGGCATGACTGCCAAGGGCTATGGCCTGGTCGAAACCCTGCGGGAGATGAACGCCAAGCTCAAGCGCATCCTGCCCGTGGATATGTTCTGTTGCGCGCTGTTGCTCAACCTGAGTTACCAGCGAGGGACGGTGGAGCTCTGGAACGGTGGCATGCCGGATGGCTATCGTTTGTCGTCGCAAGGCGAGGTGCTGGGTGTCCTCCCTTCGCGCCACTTGCCGCTGGGAATCCTTTCGCCCGAACAGTTCGACGATGCTACCGAGGTGATGCCGCTTGCGGTGGGAGAGCGGTTGTTCCTGCTGTCAGACGGCGTCGTTGATACGGCTGATGAGCAGGACTGCCTGTTTGGCGTGGAGCGCCTGCGCGAGGTGCTGGCGGCCAACCGTGATCCGGCGGTGTTGTTCGACGAGCTTATGCAGGCGCTGGCGGGATTCGGTGGTCAGTCTCGTGACGATATCAGCCTGTGCGATATCCGCATGCTGGGCCCCGAGCCTGTCGCGCCGCAGGCGGTGGTGTACTCCGACAGTGGTCGTTCCAGCCCACTGGACTGGTCGATGCAGTTCGAGTTGCGGGGCGAGAGCCTGGGTCGCTTCAACCCGGTGCCATATCTGGTACAGCTGTTGCAGGAGATTCATGGGCTCAGGCCTAGCAGCGGCAAGTTGCACAGTGTGCTGAGCGAGCTGTATGCCAATGCGCTGGAGCATGGCGTGCTGGGGTTGGACTCGGCGCTCAAGTGCGACGCCGACGGCTTCGCCGAGTACTATCGCCAGCGCGCCGAGCGTCTGGGACGCGAGGTGCATGGCAGCGTCGGCATTGCCCTGCGGGTGGAACCTCAAGGTGCGGGCGGGCGTCTGACCATCGAGGTTCGCGACAGCGGCGCAGGCTTCGATGTGGCGCGCTTGCCGCTCGACAGGCCGTGTTGGCACGGGTTCAGTGGGCGCGGAGTGAGCCTGGTGCGGCGGCTGGCGGAAAATGCCCAGTGGCTGGAAGGTGGCCGTCTGGCGCGCGTGGAGTTTCAATGGTGAGCCGGTTTGCGCGGCTTGATCAGGGAGTGAACAAGTGGTGGACATGCATATCGATCAGAGGGTGCTGAGTGACTTGCGGGAGGTCATGGAAGATGGCTACCTGCAGTTGCTGGAAACCTTCCTCGAAGACTCCGAGCGACGCCTGAGCCAGCTGCACGAGGCCAAGGACGCCGAAGAGCTGGGCCTGGCCGCGCACAGCTTCAAGGGCAGCAGCAGCAACATGGGCGCCGTTGGACTGGCCGAGCTGTGCCGGGAGTTGGAGGAGCGGGTCCGCCAGCAACCTTTGTACGGTATTGAAGACCTGATCAACCGCATCGACCAGGAGTACGTGGAGGTCCAGCGTTTCTACCGTGCCGAGCGGCAGCGGATCGCCGCCGAGTAAAAATTGGCGCGAGTTTTGCTTTTCTTCGCACAGACGCATTTTACCAGTTCTGCAGCGGAGACCTCTCAATGCCTGTCGCATCCAATCCATTGTTGCAAGCCGGCCTCGTCAACAAGACGTCGCGCCCGGCTGCCAGTGTGGCGGACAAGCCGCTGCAAGCCCCGGCCAGCCAAGGCGATGGCTTCGACCAGGTCATGGCCCGGCAGGGGCGCGACAGCGTTCCAGCGCGTGACGACAAGGTCGCCAAGGGGGCCGACCCGGCCAAATCCAAGGAGCAGGCCGCACCTGCCGCAGGCGGCAAGCCGGACGACGCCAGCAAGCCGGCGGTTGCCGATGACGGCAATAACTTGCCAGTCATCCCGGGCAGCAAGCCTGTTGCCGAGGCGGATGAAGCCACCGAAGGCGACACTACCTCGTCCTTTGATGCCAGCCTGGTGGCTGGCCAGGTCACCGACGCCCAGCCGGGCGCGCAGTTGATCCAGGCCCAGGCCGAAGCGGTCGCCCCGGTGCTGCAGGCGGCGGCGCAGGCGCCACAGCCTGTGTCGGCGGCGGCGGTCGTCGAGGAAGCGCCCAAGGATGCCGCGTTCGATCCGGAGGCGGACCCTCTGGCCAACATGCCGACCTTGCGCCTGGCGCTGGAGCAGGACGCCCAGGCCAAGGGAACCACATCGGCCCATGCGGCCAGTAGCCGCTCCGACAGCAGCCAGGCGCCTGCCGATCCCGCCGCCACAGCCGTCAATACCTTGGCGAACGTGGTTGGCAAGGCCGAGCAGGAAGCGGGGAACGCCGAGCATGGCGACAAGGCATTCGCCGGGCTGATCGACGATGGCCTCAAGGATATCAAGGGCGCCAGCAGCGACACGCGGATCGATGACTTCGCCGACCGTCTGGCCAGCCTGACGCAGGCGGCGACGCCCAAGACCGCCAATGCCGTACCGGTGACCCCGAACCCGCTGCAGCAGCCGCTGGCGATGAACCAGGGCGCCTGGGCCGAAGGCCTGGTGAACCGGGTCATGTACCTGTCGAGCCAGAACCTCAAGTCGGCGGACATCCAGCTTGAACCCGCTGAATTGGGGCGCCTGGACATCCGCGTCAATGTCGCGGCGGACCAGCCCACCCAGATTCACTTTGTCAGTGGGCATGCCGGCGTGCGCGATGCGCTGGACAGCCAGGTCTACCGGCTGCGCGAGCTGTTCGCCCAGCAGGGGCTGGCGCAGCCGGACGTCAGCGTGGCCGACCAGTCCCGCGGCCAGCAACAGCAGCAGGCGCAGCAGGGCGGCTCGAGCCTGTCCGGCGTGGCGGCGCGCCGCGCCGAGGCGGTTGGGGAGGGCGTCAATCCTGCCGAGGGCGCGCGTCCTGCCGAGCATCAAGTGGTGGTCGGCGACAGCATGGTCGACTATTACGCCTGATATTCGCCGGCCCTGCGCGGCCACCTTCGGGTGGCGCTTGTCTGGCGACAGGGCCGGTACCTTCCTTCTCGGTCAAATCTGGCATAACACTTGCTCAAGCCACGTCATCCTTCTTTGAAACCCCGATGGACGACGGATTATTGGCATGGCGAAGAGTGACGCAGTGAAAGACCCCGCCACTAAAGGCAAACTCAAGTTGATCCTGCTGCTGGTGCTGGCCCTGCTCCTGGCGGTCGGCCTGTCGGTGGGCGCCACGTGGTTCTTCATGCACAAGAGCGCGTCGGCGCCAGCGCCTGACGCTGCGCAGAGCAACGTAAAGCCGGCGGCGATCTACGAACCCCTGGCGCCGGCCTTCGTGGTCAACTTCAACCAGAACGGCCGCCAGCGCTACATGCAGGTGAGCATTACCATGCAGGGGCGCAACCAGGCCGACCTGGAGGCGCTGAAAGTGCACATGCCGGTGATCCGCAACAACCTGGTGATGATGTTCTCCGGCCAGGGCTTCGACACCCTCGCCAGCAGCCCGGTCGGGCAGGAGATGCTGCGTCAGAAGGCCACCGCGGTAGTGCAGGAAGTGGCGCAGAAGGAAGTCGGCAGGCCGGTCGTCGACCAGTTGCTGTTCACCAATTTCGTATTGCAGTAGGAGCACATAGATGGCCGTGCAGGACCTGCTGTCCCAGGATGAGATCGATGCCCTGTTGCATGGGGTGGACGATGGGCTGGTACAAACCGAGAGCGCTGGCGAGCCCGGCAGCATCAAGAGCTACGACCTGACCAGTCAGGACCGTATCGTGCGGGGTCGCATGCCGACCCTGGAAATGATCAACGAGCGTTTCGCCCGTTATACCCGCATCAGCATGTTCAACCTGCTGCGTCGCTCCGCCGACGTGGCAGTGGGCGGCGTGCAGGTGATGAAGTTCGGCGAGTACGTGCACTCGCTGTACGTGCCCACCAGCCTCAACTTGGTCAAGATCAAGCCGTTGCGTGGCACCGCGCTGTTCATCCTCGACGCCAAGCTGGTGTTCAAGCTGGTGGACAACTTCTTCGGTGGCGACGGCCGTCACGCCAAGATCGAGGGTCGTGAGTTCACGCCGACTGAGCTGCGCGTGGTGCGCATGGTCCTGGACCAGTGCTTCGTCGACCTCAAGGAAGCCTGGCAGGCGATCATGCCGGTCACCTTCGAGTACATCAACTCCGAGGTCAACCCGGCCATGGCCAACATCGTCGGCCCCAGCGAGGCGGTGGTGGTCTCGACCTTCCACATCGAGCTCGACGGCGGTGGCGGCGATCTGCACGTGACCATGCCGTACTCGATGATCGAGCCGGTGCGCGAAATGCTCGACGCCGGTTTCCAGTCCGATCTGGACGACCAGGACGAACGCTGGGTCAAGGCCCTGCGCGAAGACGTGCTGGACGTCAATGTGCCGGTGTCGGCCACGGTCGCCCGCCGCCAGTTGAAGCTGCGCGACATCCTGCACATGCAGCCGGGTGACGTGATTCCGGTGGAACTGCCGGAGCACCTGGTGCTGCGCGCCAACGGCGTGCCGTCGTTCAAGGCGCGGCTGGGCTCGCACAAGGGCACCCTGTCGCTGCAGATCATCGACCCGATCGAGCGCCGCTGACGGCGTGCCGATCGCTCCAACGTATTGAATGCCTGTCGAGGAAATCATGGCTAACGAAAACGAGATCAACTCTCCCGAGGAACAGGCCTTGGCCGACGAATGGGCTGCTGCCCTGGAAGAGACGGGTGATGCCGGGCAGGCCGACATCGATGCCTTGCTCGGTGGCGATGCCGGCCACCTTGGTGGCGATCGCCTGCCGATGGAGGAATTCGCCAGTTCGCCCAAGCCCAACGAGCACGTCAGCCTCGAAGGCCCGAACCTGGATGTGATCCTGGACATTCCGGTGAGCATCTCCATGGAGGTGGGCAGCACCGAGATCAGCATCCGCAACCTGCTGCAGCTCAACCAGGGTTCGGTGATCGAACTGGACCGCCTGGCGGGCGAGCCGCTGGACGTGCTGGTCAACGGCACCCTCATCGCCCATGGCGAAGTGGTCGTGGTCAACGAGAAGTTCGGCATCCGCCTGACCGACGTGATCAGCCCCAGCGAACGTATCAAGAAGCTGCGCTGAGTGAAGCGCATGGTGCGGGGCCTGATTGCCCTCGGTGCATTGCTGGTCAGTGAAGTGGTGATCGCCGCGGCCGAGCCCAACGCCTCGGCTGCCGCGCCGTTGCCCGGCGGTTTGGGCGCGCAGTTGGCTCAGATGGTCTTCGGTCTGCTGCTGGTGGTGGGGCTTATCTTCTTCCTGGCCTGGTTGCTGCGCCGCATGCAGGGCAATGCTCAGCGTGGCGCGCAGGTGATCGAGATCGTCGGCAGCCGGGCCATCGGCCCGCGCGACCGGTTGCTGCTGGTGCAGGTGGGCAAGGAGCAGATCCTGATCGGTCACAGTCCCGGCAGCATCGAGGCCTTGCATGTGCTGGCCGAGCCCGTGGAGGTGCCCGCTACGGCGCGCCAGGCCGCGCCGGAATTCGCCCAACGGCTGCTCGAGCTGATGGGCAAGGATCAGAAGGACAAGACGTGATGAGCGGCGCGCTGCGCTTTTTGTTGACCCTGGCGCTGCTGTTGGCAGCACCACTGGCCCTGGCCGCCGACCCGCTGTCGATCCCGGCCATCACCCTGTCCAGTGGGGCGGACGGGCAGCAGGAATATTCGGTCAGCCTGCAGATCCTGCTGATCATGACGGCGCTGAGTTTCATCCCGGCGTTCGTCATCCTGATGACCAGCTTCACCCGCATCATCATCGTCTTCTCCATCTTGCGCCAGGCCCTGGGCCTGCAGCAGACGCCATCGAACCAGGTGCTCACCGGCATGGCGCTGTTCCTGACCATGTTCATCATGGCGCCGGTGTTCGACCGGGTGAACAAGGACGCCCTGCAGCCCTACCTGGCCGAGCAGATGACCGCCCAGCAGGCCATCGACAAGGCCCAGGGGCCGTTGAAGGACTTCATGCTGGCGCAGACCCGACAGAGCGACCTCGACCTGTTCATGCGCCTGTCCAAGCGCACCGACATTGCCGGGCCCGACCAGGTGCCGCTGACGATCCTGGTGCCGGCGTTCGTCACCTCCGAGCTCAAGACCGCGTTCCAGATCGGTTTCATGATCTTCATCCCGTTCCTGATCATCGACATGGTGGTCGCCAGCGTGCTGATGGCCATGGGTATGATGATGCTGTCGCCGCTGATCATTTCGTTGCCGTTCAAGATCATGCTGTTCGTGCTGGTCGATGGCTGGGCGCTGATCATGGGCACCCTGGCCGGCAGTTTCGGTGGCGTCTGACGCCGCCAAGGAGAGCCTTGCATGACACCTGAAGTCGCTGTCGACCTGTTCCGTGATGCGTTGTGGCTGACCACCCTGATGGTCGCCGTGCTGGTGGTGCCGAGCCTGCTGATCGGCCTGGTGGTGGCGATGTTCCAGGCCGCCACGCAGATCAACGAACAGACCCTGAGCTTCCTGCCGCGCCTTTTGGTGATGCTGATCACGCTGATCGTCGCCGGGCCCTGGTTGGTGCAGAAGTTCATGGAGTACTTCATCGGCTTGTACACCAGCATTCCGCAGCTGATCGGTTGAGGCCGCCATGCTGGAGCTGACCGATACGCAGATCGGCACCTGGGTCGCCACCTTCATCCTGCCGCTGTTCAGGGTGATGGCGGTGCTGATGACCATGCCGATCTTCGGCACCAAGATGCTGCCGGCGCGGGTGCGCCTGTATGCCGCCGTGGCGATCACCGTGGTCATCGTGCCGGGGTTGCCGCCATTGCCCGAGATCGATCCGTTGAGCGTGCGCGGCGTGCTGCTGTGCGCCGAGCAGGTCATCGTCGGGGCGTTGTTCGGCTTTTCCCTGCAGTTGCTGTTCCAGGCCTTCGTCATCGCCGGGCAGATCGTCGCCGTGCAGATGGGCATGGCGTTCGCCTCCATGGTCGATCCGGCCAACGGCTTCAACGTCGCGGTGATCAGCCAGTTCATGACCATGCTGGTGAGCGTGCTGTTCCTGCTGATGAACGGCCACCTGGTGGTGTTCGAGGTGCTGACCGAGAGTTTCACCACGTTGCCGGTGGGCAGTGCCCTGGTGGTCAACCATTTCTGGGAGATCGCCGGGCGCCTGAGCTGGGTGCTGGGTGCTGCGCTGCTGTTGATCCTGCCGGCGATCGCCGCGCTGCTAGTGGTCAACATCGCCTTCGGCGTGATGACCCGCGCCGCGCCGCAGTTGAACATCTTCTCCATCGGTTTCCCGCTGACCCTGGTGTTGGGCATGGGGATTTTCTGGGTCGGCCTGGCCGATATCCTTCCACACTACCAGGCACTGGCCAGCGAAGCGCTGCAGTGGCTGCGTGAGCTGGCACGGGCGCGCTGAGCATGGCAGAGAGCGAAAGCGGTCAGGACAAGACAGAAGAACCCACCGAGAAGCGCAAACGCGACTCGCGGGAGAAAGGTGAGGTCGCCCGCTCCAAGGAGCTGAACACGGTCGCGGTGACCCTGGCGGGCGCTGGTGGCTTGCTGGCGTTCGGCGGTTATCTGGCGGAGACGCTGATGACCCTGATGCGCATGAACTTCAGCCTGACGCGCGAAGTGATCGTCGACGAGCGCAGCATGGGCGCGTTCCTGCTGGCCTCGGGCAAGATGGCGATCTGGTCGGTGCAACCGATCCTGATTCTGCTGTTCGTGATTTCCTTCGTTGCGCCTATTGCCCTGGGCGGCTTCCTGTTCTCCGGGAGCCTGCTGCAGCCGAAGTTCAGCCGGATGAACCCATTGTCGGGGATCAAGCGCATGTTCTCGATGAACGCGCTGACCGAGCTGCTCAAGGCCATGGCGAAGTTCATCATGATCCTGCTGGTGGCGCTGCTGGTGCTGGCCAGTGACCGCGAGGCGCTGCTGGCCATCGCCAACGAGCCGCTGGAGCAGGCGATCATCCATGCGGTGCAGGTGGTGGGCTGGAGCGCCTTGTGGATGGCGGCGGGGTTGCTGCTGATTGCCGGGCTGGATGTGCCATACCAGCTGTTCCAGACGAACAAGAAGATGAAGATGACCAAGCAGGAGGTCAAGGACGAGTACAAGGACAGCGAAGGCAAGCCTGAGGTCAAGCAGCGTATCAGGCAGTTGCAGCGGGAGATGTCGCAGCGACGGATGATGGCGGCGGTGCCTGACGCGGATGTGATCATCACCAACCCGACCCATTACGCGGTGGCCCTGCAGTACAACCCGGACAAGGGTGGGACGGCGCCGTTGCTGGTCGCCAAGGGGACTGATTTCATTGCCTTGAAGATTCGTGAGATCGGGGTCGAGCATAACGTGCAGATACTCGAGTCGCCGGCCCTGGCGCGTGCGATCTACTACTCCACCGAGATGGAGCAGGAGATTCCGGCGGGGTTGTACCTGGCGGTGGCGCAGGTGTTGGCCTATGTGTTCCAGATTCGGCAGTATCGGGCCGGGAGGGGGAAGGCGCCGGAGCCGTTGAAGAAGGATTTGCCTATTCCTGAGGATCTGCGGCGGGACAGTTAAGTTTGTTTGGTTGTTTGGTTGTTTTGAAAGTTGTATGCGCATTTATTCGCGATGTTGGCGCATAGTCACCATCGCGAATAAATGGAGGGTGTCAGAAATTTTGTGTTCGGGCATAACATGAGTAAGAGGTGCATGTATGCCAACCAAAAAGAAACCCTTGCGTGACCTGCCC
>NZ_NIBE01000126.1:0-361 GCF_002205115.1 Pseudomonas sp. DrBHI1 | reverse complement strand
GACCAATCTATGGTCACCCCATTTTTTGCAATACTGTTCATCAGATGGAATGGATGGCTTGCTTCAATCTATCCGGCGTCTATTGGGCTCGCATCCCGCGCCACGATGAGCATTCGCACCTGGCGATCCTAACAAAGTAGGCGGCTTCCAAGAGCCAATTGGTCGTTCAGGATCATCGCCAGGCCGATCGGCCGTTTATTTCATCTGTTGTTCAGCTATCGCAAAACCTGATGGTGAAACTCGGTGCAGCACAACGGGGTCAGGCGTTTATCGCGTCTGGCTCCGTTTTATATTGCGTGTGCCGAGTGGCAATGGCCCAAGCGATGCGTGCCAGTTTGTTGGCCAACGCGCAGGCCACCAC
>NZ_NIBE01000125.1:0-386 GCF_002205115.1 Pseudomonas sp. DrBHI1 | reverse complement strand
ATCGGTTCATCAGGCCGACCTGGTGAAAGTCAGGGCCTGCCTGACGGCAGGCCGTTACCGGCCCGCACACAAAAAATCTGACACTTCCTGATCTGGAATTCTAAGCAGGCAACCACGTCCACCCAGTAAGCCTGCTGAATCAACTTGGACAAGAAACCCGCCGGAAGGCGGATTCTACACACAGGGATTTCGATCATAGCCGCAACTGACCATGCCATGAGAAAGAACATCGATAGGCTCCACCCTCGTCCGCGCTTCCCCGTCAGCCAAGAAGAGCAACATTCGGGTATAGATCTATGAATCGCCCCTGGTTTCCTAGACACTCTCCAAGCTCAGAAAATAGCGTTTCTCATACTCTACTGGAGACAGCTGCATAGCACTGCTGT
>NZ_NIBE01000124.1:126834-141129 GCF_002205115.1 Pseudomonas sp. DrBHI1 | reverse complement strand
GCCTGGTCTCGATCAGCGTCGATCCGCAGCGCGATGATTCGAAACGCCTGGCCGGGTATGCCCGGGCGTTCCAGCACGGGCCGGGGTGGAGCTGGCTGACCGGCTCGCCCTATGCCATCAGCGAGACGCTCAAGGGGCTGGGCAGCTTCAGCGCCAACCTCAGCGAGCACCCGCCGCTGATCCTGGTCGGTGACGGGCGCAGCGGGCACTGGACGCGTTACTACGGCTTCACCGACCCCAACGTGCTGATCGGCGAGATCAACCGCCTGAGCGCACGCCGGGTGCACGCCAAAAGCACAGCCATTGCCGGGCAGGAGGCACAGCCATGAGCGCGCAGACTTCTCGCCACGCCGGCATGCGCAGCCTCGACTGGCTGGTGCTTGGTGGCTGCCTGTGGATCCTCGCCTCGGTCGCGTTCGCCCACGAAGGTCACGCGCCGGCACCGCAACCCGCGCCGCAGCCGATGGTCAGTGGCGGCGGCACCCGCGATGCGCAGGCCTGGTTCACCGACACCGTGCTCAAGGACCAGGACGGCCGCGAGCTGCGCTTTTACAGCGATGTGCTCAAGGACAAGGTGGTGATGCTCAACGTGATCTTCACCCACTGCAACGACGCCTGCCCGCTGATCACCCGCAAGTTGCGCGAGGTGCGCGAGGCCATGGGGCCGGAGCTTGCGGCGCAGGTGACCTTCGTCTCGGTGAGCAGCGATCCTTTGAACGACACGCCCGAGGTGCTCAAGGCGTTTGCCCGCAAGCAAGGGGTGGATGGGCCGAACTGGCTGTTCCTGACCGGCGACAAGGCCAGCGTCGACCTGGTGCTCGGGCGCCTGGGGCAGTTCCTGCCCAGCCCCGAGCAGCATTCGACGCAGTTGATCGCCGGCGACGTGGCAGGCAAGCGCTGGAGCAAGATCCGCCCGGACGCGCCACCGGCGGCGATTGCCCAGCGCATGCAGCTGCTGACTCAGCCGCTGGCGGGGCGGTGAGCGCATGAACAGGCGCACCGTCGCTCCCACGTTGGTCATGCTCATGATGGGGTGGTGCCTGTGCGGGGCGGTGCAACTGAGCGAACAGGAACTCGCCGGCAAGCGCCTCTATCGCGAAGGCGTCTCCAGCAGCGACGCCCAGTTGCTGGCCCGGGTGGGGCCGGGGGACATGAGCGTGCCGGCCAGCGTGCTGCCGTGTGCCAGTTGCCACGGCAACGACGGGCGCGGCCGCAGTGAGGGCGGGGTGCGCCCGCCGAGCCTGGACTGGCAGCGCCTGGCCCTCGGCACGGGCGATCGCGAGGCCAACAACCGACGCTATCCGGCCTATACCGAAGTCAGCCTGGCGCGGGTCGTGCGCAGTGGGGTCGATCCTGCCGGCAATCGGCTGGACCCGGCTATGCCGCGCTTCGAGCTGAGCCTGGCCGACCAGCGCAACCTGGCGGCCTACCTCAAGCGCTTGGGCGAAGACCGCGATCCGGGCGTGGAGGAGAGCACCTTGCGCTTGGGTACCTTGCTCCCCGAACAGGGCCCGCTGGCCGAGACCGGACGGACGGTGAGGGCGGTGCTGGAGGATGGCGTCGCACAGCTGAACCAGGCGGGGGGCATCCATGGCCGCCGCTTGCAGCTGATTGCGCTGGACCCGGGACCGGATTCGGCCAGTACCGCGCAGGCGCTGGACCAGTTGATCCAGCGTGAGCGGGTTTTCGCCCTGATTGCGCCCGTGGCACCGCAGCTCGACAGTCGCCAGCTGGAACAGGCGGGCCTGCCGCTGATCGGCGCCACGCCGCGCAGTGGCGGCAGCGCTCAGGTATTCGACCCTTTACCGGGCGTACCCGAGCAATTGCTCAGCGTGGCCCTGCATGCCCGCGATAGTCTTGGCCTGGCCCGCGATGCCGTGCAACTGGTCTATGCCGGCGAAGACCAGGTCGAGGCGGCGCAGGTCGTACAGCAGCGTTTGCGCCAGTTGGGCTTTACCGGCGTATCCGCGCAAGCGTTCACGGGCCAGGCGCTGGCGGGCGAGGGCATCGTCTTCCTGGGGCGCGCCCAGGGGTTTGCCGAGCTGGCCGCCAGTCTGCAGGCCGGCGGGCGCAAACCCTACCTGCTTGCCGCGTCGAGCCAGGTGGCCGGTGCCGTGCCGGGGCTGGCACCGGCTTGGTCGCGGCGGGTGCTGCTGGCCTATCCGTTCGTGCCCGGCGACTGGACCGCTCGTGGCCGGGAGACCCTGGCCGGCGTGCAGCAGCGCCAGGGGCTGGAGCCACGTCAGGCGTCATTGCAGGTCAGCACGCTGTGCGCCTGGCAGTTGCTGGTCGAAGCGCTGAAACAGGTGGGACGCGACGCCAGCCGCGAACAACTGCTCGGCGCCCTGGAACAGTTGCATGACGTCGACACCGGCCTGACACCGCTGCTGGGCTTCGGCCCCGGACGTCGCCAGGGCATGGCCGGCGCCCATGTGGTGGCGGTGAGCCTGCCGGGGCCGAGCTTTGCCGAGGTGGCGCCGTACCGTCCGGTACCGGACACACCATGACCCTTTCAGGAGTGGATCACCATGCGCGTACTGATTGCCTGCCTGCTGTCATTGCTTGCCCTGGCAAGCCACGCCGACACGCCAGTGGCGCGGGTCAATGGCGTGGATATCGGCGTGCTGCGCCTGGAGCACTACTTCAGCGAATACCTCCAGGCCCAGGGGCGGGCGGTGGCGAGCATCCGCAACCCCAACCTGTACCAGCGTCTGCGCGAGCAGGCCCTGGATGAGCTGATCGACAAGGAGCTGCTGTGGCAGGAGGCCCAGCGCCAGGGTATCGAGGTCAGTGACGCGCAGGTGACGGCGCGGGTCGGCGAGGTGGAGGCGGCCTTCGGCAGCCCGGCGGTGTTCGAGCGGCGGCTGGAGGAGGCGGGCTTCGATCGGCGCAGCTTCGCTGACTACACTCGACAGGAGATGGCCGCCCAGCAGGTCTACGCCCGTTTGACGGCGGTGGCGTCGCCCAGCGAAGCCGAGGTGGCGGCCTTCCATCAGGCCAATGGGCAAAGACTGCAAGGTATGCAGAACCAAAGTGATAATACTTCTGTCTCATCTGAACACGGCCTGCGCCTGGCCAGGGATGCGCTTGTCGCGCAATTGCAGGCCCAGGCGCGGCAAGCAGTGCGCCAACGTTTGCGTGATTCCGCTACAGTGGAGCGCGCCGACTGAAGGGACGCCAAGGCGATTCCCCATTGTTGGGGAATGCCCCAAAGGCAAAGTGCCATCAGCTTCCCCGGTTGTGGGGGAAGGTCTGCCGGCACGACCTGAAATGGATTGAAAGCTACAACGATATCAATGACTTGAAAGCGGTGCGCAATGACTTTTCATGCCTGGCACGAAGCCTGCTCAAGCCTCTACAAGGCCGCACTTCGCAGACCGGGGAACCGGGCAGTTCATGGGAGTGGACCTTGGTGAACAGAGTATTGGTAGTCGATGACGAACAGACCCTTGCGCAGAACCTGCAAGCGTATCTGCAGGCGCAAGGCCTGGAGGTCCATCTCGCCCACGACGGTACTGCGGGTATCGAACTGGCCGAGCAACTGGCACCGGACGTGATCGTGCTGGATTACCGCTTGCCCGACATGGAGGGGTTTCAGGTCCTGGAGACCGTGCGCAGGAACAGGTCGTGTCATTTCGTGCTGATCACCGCCCACCCGACCGCCGAGGTCCGTGAGCGCGCCGCCGAGCTGGGTGTGACCCATGTCCTGTTCAAGCCGTTCCCGCTGATGGAACTGGCCCGCGCCGTCTTCGACCTGATGGGCATCGAGCGCCAGCGCAGGAGCACCGACCAGCCGGCCGCGGGGTTCGTCGAACGACGCCAGAACAGGAACGAATCGTTCCCCTTGCAGTTGTACGATGGCAGCTGGGTGCTGGCCGACCGCCGACGCAACGGCGCCAAGCCAGGCGAACCTGACGACGAACAACTGCTCACCGGGGAATAGCGGCGCCCAAGGTCCCCCAGCCTGCGGCGCCGCCCCTGAGCGGAGTCGCAGGCCATGTCCCAGGCATTCGATGCAGATTCATCGCTACCCACGATCGCTGGCTACCCCCGTGACCTCCTGGCCCAGGCCCGCCAGCAAGCCGGCGAAGAGCGCTTGCTGGCCTGCCTGGAGCGGCTCTCCCGCGACACGCCCAGCACCTTCACCCAGCGCCTGGCCATCACCCTGCATTACCCGGTGCTCGCCACCCAGACCTTGTTCGCCTGCGCCCCGGCCTTCGACCTGGTCAGCCTGGCGCAATGCCTGAAGCGTGAATTCGCCCTGGTCGAGCACGATGGCGAGCGCCTCGGCGTGTTCGCCGACCCCTTCGACAGCGCCCGCCTGGCCTGGATCGACGACTGCCTGCAGGGCGCGCCGCTGTACCTGGTCCATGCCGCCGACCTGGCCGCATTCCTGGCCCGCCACGAAGAGAGCTTCCACGCCGTCGACGCCCTCGGCCACGACGCGGAGGCCGGCGGCGAGGCCGACCCGCTGCAGCGCCTGTCGCTGACCAGCATCAGCGAAGACCAGAGCCGGGTGGTCAAGCTGGTCAACTCGACCCTGTACGACGCCCTCAAGCTGCACGCCAGCGACATCCACTTAGGCATGACCGGCCAGGGCCTGACCATCAAGTACCGCATCGACGGCGTGCTCAACGGTGCCGGCAAGGCCAGCGGCAGTGCCTTCGCCGAGCAGGTGATCTCGCGGATCAAGGTCATGGCCGAACTGGACATCGGCGAAAAGCGCGTCCCCCAGGACGGGCGCTTCAAGGTGGCCATCGGCGAGCGGCAGATCGACTTTCGCGTCTCGATCATGCCAAGCATCTTCGGCGAGGACGCGGTGCTGCGGGTGCTGGACAAGCAGGACCTGTCCGACCAGGTCAGCGGCGTGCAGTTGCAGGCCCTGGGTTTCGAGGAACACACCCTGCGCGCCCTGCGCCGGCTGGCCAGCGAGCCCTACGGCATGATCCTGGTCACCGGGCCCACCGGCAGCGGCAAGACCACCACGCTGTACGCCATGCTCAGCGAGATCAACCACGGCGTCGACAAGATCATCACCATCGAGGACCCGGTCGAGTACCAGCTGCCCGGCGTGCTGCAGATCCCGGTCAACGAGAAGAAGGGCCTGACCTTCGCCCGCGGCCTGCGTTCGATCCTGCGCCACGACCCGGACAAGATCCTGGTCGGCGAGATCCGTGACCCGGACACCGCGCAGATCGCCGTGCAGTCGGCGCTCACCGGGCACCTGGTGTTCACCACCATCCACGCCAACAACGTGTTCGACGTGATCGGCCGTTTCAGCCAGATGCAGGTCGACCCCTACAGCTTTGTCTCGGCGCTCAACGCCGTGCTGGCCCAGCGTCTGGTGCGCCTGGCCTGCGTGCATTGCGCGGTGCCCTGCGAGCCCGACGACGAACTGCTCGCCGCCTCGGGCCTGACCCGTGACGCGGTGGCCGGCTGGCGCTTCGTGCGCGCCCAGGGTTGCGGCCAGTGCCGTGGCAGTGGCTACCGCGGGCGCAACGCCATCGCCGAGCTGCTGCACCTGGACGACGACCTGCGGCAGATGATCGTCGAACGCCGCCCGCTCGCGCAGATCAAGCAGCTGGCCTGCCAACGTGGCCTGCGGCTGCTGCGCGCCTCGGCCCTGGACCTGGTCCGTGACGGCCGCACCACACTCGAGGAGATCAACCGTGTCACATTTATCGCCTGATCGGTACTGCGCCGTGCTCGGCGCCGAGAGTGTCGGCCTGGGCCGCTGGCACGGTCATCAACACCAGTGGCTGGGCAGCCGCGCCTTCAGTTGCGACGCCACCCAACCCGCCTGGGCCCCGGCCCTGGAGGCCCTGGCCGGCCTGCTCGGCGAGCACCCGGCACGCGGTGCGCAACTGCGGGTGCTGCTCTCGGCCCGCTACAGCCGCTTCTGCCTGGTGCCCTGGAGCGACGCCATCGGCACCCCGGGCGAGCTGGACACCTACGCCCGGGCCTGCTTCGAACACCTCTACGGCCAGGCCCTGGACGACTGGCGCATCGTGCTGTCGCCGGAGCCGGCGGGTGCCGCGCGAATCGCCACCGCGCTGCCCGAGGCGCTCCTTCAGGGCCTGCAGGCCCTGGGCCGGGAAAGCCGTCTGAGCCTGCGCTCGGTGCAGCCTTACCTGATGGCCGCCTACAACCGCTGCTCGGCGCAGTTGGCCCAGGGCGACTTCCTCTTCGTGCTTGCCGAGCCGCGCCGCAGCGTGCTGCTGCTGGCCGCCGGCGGCGCTTGGCAACAGGTGCTGGCCCAGGGCTGTGCCGACAGCGACCAGGCCCTGCAGGCGCTGATCGAGCGCACGTGCGAGCTGTACGGCGAGCAGCCGCCGCGGGTGTACCTGCATGCGCCGGGGCGCACGGCGGCCTCGCACCTGGTGGCGGTGCAGCTGTGCGCGCCGAGCGCCGAGGCCGACCCGCTGTGCGCCATGTGGCGGGCGGTGGCCTGAGATGCGCCGCCTCGACCTGGAATTCCAGCCCCGTCACAGCAGCCCCCTGGCCTGGTCGCTGCTGGCCCTGGGCGGTGCCGTGCTGGCGGTGCTGCTGCTGGCCCAGCAGCAACTGGTGAGCGAGCAGGGGGACCTGGAAGGCCGCGTGCATCAGCTCGAACTCAAGCTCGGCCGGCGCCCGGCCACTGCTGCCGTGCAAAGCAGCGCGGTGATCCGCGAGCAGGCCGAGCGCCTGGCACAGATGCGCAGCGTCTCGCAGCAGCTTCAGCGGCCCTGGCAGCAGCTGTTTGCCATGCTCGAGGCGATGCCGCAGGAAGACGTGGCGCTGCTCAGCCTCACCCCTGACGCGCGCAAGGGCCAGGTTCGCATCAGTGCCGAGGCGCGCAACCTCGAAGCGATGCTGCAGTACCACCAGCGCCTGGAACGCAGCAGCGAGCTGTCCGATGTGTCGCTGCTCAACCATGAGGTGCTGGCCGGGCAAGCCGAGCATCCGGTGCGTTTCAACCTCACTGCCACCTGGGAGACCGGCCATGCGCGTCCCTAGCCTGATCGTCCATGAAACGCTGCGGCGCCTGGGCCGGGCAGGGCTGGCCGCACTGCTGGTCGGCGTCCTGGCGCTGGCCGTCTGCCTGGCCGGGGTGCTGCCACAGTGGCAGGCAGTGCGCGAGCTGCGCGCCAGCGAGGCCGACGCCAGCGCCCAGGTGCAGCGTCTGGCGCGTGGCGAGCTGAAGGTCCAGGCCCGGCCCGAGCAACAGGCGCTGGACGAACTGCGCCAGCAGCTGCCCGGCCAGCCTCAGGCCAGCGAACTGATCGAGCGCCTGTACCACCTGGCCAGCGCCGAGCGCATCAGCCTGTCCCGCGGTGAATACGCCCTGGGGGTGGACCCCAAGACCCAGTTGGCGCGCTATCAGATCGTCCTGCCGGTACGCGGCAGCTACCCCCAGATCCGCGGCTTCCTCAAGGCGCTGATCGGCCAATTGCCGACCCTGGTGCTGGAAGACCTGGAGCTGCAACGCAAGCGGATCGGTGACCGGGAACTGACCGGTCGTGTGCGCATGACCCTTTACCTGTCGAGGTCGTGATGAACACTCAGCGTGCGGTGATGTGGGCAGGGTTCCTGGGGCTGAGCGCCGCGCTGGCGTGGGCGCCTGGTCACTGGTTCGGCCTGGAGGAAGAGGAGGCTGGTCCGATCGCGGGGCAAGCCCGCTTCCTCGCAACTTCCACCCACGTGGAAGCGGGCTCGCCCCGCGATGAGGCGGTAAGCCCCTCACGCGACCTGTTCCCCAGCCAGCAATGGACCCCACCCCAGGCCCTGGCCACCGTCACCGAACAACCCGTGGTCACCGCCCCGGTGACCGTCGCGCCCACCGCCCCGACGCTGCCGTTTCGCTTCATCGGCCGCATGGGCGAGCGCGACGACCTGCAGATCTTCCTGCAGAGCGGCGACAAGCTCTACGTCGTGCGCCAGGGCGATGTGATCGATGACACCTACCGTCTGGACCACGTCTCGGCCACCGAGCTGGGCCTGGTCTACCTGCCACTGCACCAGCCACAGACCCTGTCTGTCGGGAGCGCACCATGAAATCGTCGAAGTTGTGCAAGCCTGCGCCGTTCATGCTCCTGGCCCTGTGTGTGGCCATCGGCGGATGCGGCTCGAGCGCCGTGCGCAAGGACAGCCAGGAACTGATCAAGGAAGGCCAGTACGAGGCGGGGATCGCCCGCCTGGAGGAGGCCCTGCGCGAGGACCCGCGCGACACCGAACTGAACATCGCCCTGGCCCATGGCCGTCAGGCGGCGGTAGAGGCGCTGCTGACCCAGGCCGACAGCGACCGCGCGCGCCACGACTTCGCCGGCGCGCGCATGGGCTACGGCCGGGTGCTGACCATAGAGGCCAACAACCGCCGCGCCCAGGAAGGCATCCGCCAGCTGGAGTTGATCCGCACCCTAGACGATCGCGTCGCCCTCGGCCAGGCGGCGTTGCGCCAGGGCGACCTGTTCGGCGCCGAACGCTACATGCGCGAAGTGCTGCGCCTGGATCCGCAGAACCAGAAGGGCCAGACCCTGCGCAGCGACATCGAGAACGTCCAGGCGCGTACCGCCACGCCGTACCCGCAGCTGCGCAGCAAGCTGGAGCGCCCGGTGACCCTGGAGTTTCGCGATGCCGATCTCAAGACCATCTTCGAGGTGCTGGCCCAGGTCGCCGGGATCAACTTCATCTTCGACAAGGACCTGCGCCC
Organism: Pseudomonas sp. DrBHI1; assembly: GCF_002205115.1. Lineage (NCBI taxonomy): Bacteria > Pseudomonadati > Pseudomonadota > Gammaproteobacteria > Pseudomonadales > Pseudomonadaceae > Pseudomonas > Pseudomonas sp. DrBHI1. The sequence goes on along the minus strand of NZ_NIBE01000124.1, from coordinate 132,440 downwards.
GGACATGAAGGCCACCATCTTCGTGCGCGAGGTGCGCATCGAGGACGCCGTGGCCCTGTTGCTGGAGCAGAACCAGTTGCGCCAGAAGATCGTCAACGACAACACCCTGCTGGTCTACCCGGACTCACCGCAGAAGACCAAGGACTACCAGGAACTGGTCATGCGCACTTTCTACCTGACCAGCATCGACGCCAATACCGCGCTGAACATGGTCAAGACCATGCTCAAGACCCGTGACGTGTTCGTCGACGAGCGCCTCAACACCCTGACCATGCGCGACACCCCCGACGCCGTGCGCATGGCCGAGAAGCTGCTGCAGTCCCAGGACCAGTCCAACCCCGAGGTGGTGCTGGAGGTGGAGGTGATGGAGGTGGCCACCTCGCGCATCCTCGACCTCGGCCTGCAATGGCCCAACACCTTCGGCGTGCTGACCAGCGATGGCAAGTCGGTGAGCGTGCTCGACCAACTGCGCGGCATCGACTCCAGCCGCATCAGCATCTCGCCGGCGCCACAGGCCAAGATCAATGCCCAGGACAAGGACATCAACACCCTGGCCAGCCCGGTGATCCGGGTCAGCAACCGCGAGCAGGCGCGCATCCACATCGGCCAGCGGGTGCCGATCATCAGCGCCACCTCGGTGCCCTCGACCCAAGGCCCGGTGATCACCGAAAGCGTCACCTATCTGGACGTCGGCCTCAAGCTCGAAGTACAGCCCACCGTGCACCTGAACAACGAGGTGGCGATCAAGGTGGCCCTGGAAGTGAGCAACGCCACGCCCCTGGAAGCGACCCGCCAGGGCACCATTCCGGTCCAGGTCGACACCCGCAACGCCCAGACCAGCCTGCGCCTGCACGACGGCGAGACCCAGGTGCTGGCCGGGCTGGTGCGCAACGACCACAACGCCAGCGGCAACAAGATCCCGGGGCTGGGTGACATTCCCGGCCTGGGTCGGCTGTTCGGCAGCAACAAGGACGACATGAGCAAGTCCGAACTGGTGCTGGCGATCACCCCGCGTATCGTGCGCAACCTGCCGTACCAGAGCCCGTCGGACATGGAGTTCGCCACCGGCACCGAGTCGGCCCTGCAGGTGCGCCAGCTGGCCCAGCCGGTGCCGGCCAGCGCCGTGCCCACCGAGTCCCCGGACGACGAGTCGCAGGGGGCGCCACGGGTGGAAGGGCAGATGGCGGTGGTGCCGGCCAGCCCGAGGCCACGGCCATGACACCCCGCCAGCAGGGCTTCAGCCTGATCGAGGTGGTGCTGACCCTGGCGCTGCTCGGGCTGCTCGCCAGCATGGCCGCGCCACTGACCGAAACCGTGGTGCGCCGGGGCAAGGAGCAGCAGCTGCGCGAGGCCCTGTACCAGATCCGCGACGCCATCGATGCCTACAAGCGCGCCTTCGACGCCGGCTACATCGAGAAGCGCCTGAACGCCAGTGGCTATCCGCCGAACCTGCAGGTGCTGGTAGACGGCGTGCGCGATGTGCGCAGCGCCAAGGGCGCGAAGTTCTACTTCCTGCGGCGCATCCCCCACGATCCGCTGCGCGCGGTCAAGGCCGACGACCAGGGCGACTGGGGCCTGCGCGCCTATGACAGCGCGGCCGAGAATCCGCGCGAGGGCGAGGACGTGTTCGACGTCTATTCCAAGGCCGCCGGCAAGGGCCTCAACAACGTTCCCTACGGGCAATGGTGACGGCGATGAAACCGAGCAAGGGCTTCACCCTCATCGAGCTGCTGGTAGTGATGGCGATTATCGCCACCTTGATGACCATCGCCATGCCGCGCTACTTCAACAGCCTGGAGGCCTCCCGCGAGGCCACCCTGCGCCAGAGCCTGGCGGTGCTGCGCGAGGCCCTGGACCACTACTACGGCGACACCGGGCACTACCCCGATTCCCTCGACCAATTGGTGGAGCAGCGCTACCTGCGTAACACCCCGGTCGACCCGATCACCGAGCGCCGCGATGCCTGGCAAGTGGTGCCACCGCCTGAGGGCGTGGCCGGCGGGGTGGCCGACATCAAGAGTGGAGCCAGCGGGAGGGCGCGTGATGGCAGCCTCTATGCCGAATGGTGAAACCGGCTTCACCTACCTGGGCGTGCTGCTGCTGATCGCCGTCAGCAGCGTGGCCCTGGCGGCCACCGGCACTCTGTGGGCCACCAGCGTGCAGCGCGAGCGTGAGCGCCAGCTGCTGTGGGTGGGCGGTCAGTATGCCCAGGCCTTGCGCAGCTACTACCGCGCCTCGCCGGGCTTGGCCCAGTACCCACATGACCTGGGTGAACTGGTGGAGGACAACCGTTTCCCTGCACCGCAGCGTCACTTGCGCAGGCTCTATCCAGACCCGATCGGCGGTGAAGAATGGGGCCTGCTGCGCGCGGTCGATGGCCGCATCACCGGGGTGTACAGCCGCTCCGAGGCCACGCCGCTCAAACGCAGCGGCTTTGATGCCCAGTGGAGCGGTTTCGAGGGGCTGGAGCACTACAGCGACTGGCAGTTCGTCGCCGAGCAGGCGTTTGCCGAAAGCGCCGGCGGCGCCCGCCAGCACGCAGGCCCGGGAGAAGCGCCATGAAACGCCTGGCCGCGTTGCTGTGCCTGTGCCTGGCGCTGCTGCAGGGCCAGGCCCGGGCGGGCGCCGAGGACGAGATGATGGGATTTATCGTCGACAACACCATCTCGCACATCGGCCACGACTTCTATCACGCCTTCAGCGACCGGCTGCGCGCCACCAGCCGGCTCGACTTCAACCTGGTGGTGCGCGAACGCCCGGATGCCCGCTGGGGCAGCCTGGTGACGGTGGAGTACGAGCGCGAGGTGCTGTACCGGCGTTTCCTGCCGCCCAACACCACGCAACTCAACGACGAGGCCATCGCGGCCGCCGACCTGGTCAGGCAACAGATCGTTCAGCGCAAGCTGCAACGACTGCTGCAGGACACAACTGATCTTGAGAGGGACGAGCTATGAGCACCCACCTTGCACGACGCATCGCCGCCTGCCTGCTGGCTGCCGGCCTCGGTGGCCAGGCCTTGGCCACGGAGCTGGTGTACACCCCGGTCAATCCGTCCTTCGGCGGCAATCCGATCAATGGCACCTGGCTGTTGAACAACGCCCAGGCGCAGAACGACTACGACGATCCAGACCTCAAGGACCGCACTTCGGCGTTCGCCGGGACCTCGGCCCTGGAACGCTTCAGCAACCAGCTCGAATCGCGCTTGCTTGGGCAACTGCTGGACAACATCAGCAACGGCAACACCGGCAGCATGTCCACCGACGCCTTCCTGATCGACGTCATCGACGATTCGGGGGCGCTGAGCATCAAGGTCACCGACCGGGCCACCGGGGAAGTCTCGATCATCGAGGTCAGCGGCCTGAACCCCTGAGAGGGACGGGTCTTTACTGGGGAGAGAACGCCATGAAACGCCTGCTGAGCACACTGCTGGTCCTCGCCGCCCTGGGTAGCCTGCACGGCTGCGGCCTGCGCGAGCCGATGCCCGCCGAACAGGACCCCGAGACCCCGACGCTGACGCCGCGGGCCTCGACCTACTATGACCTGGTCAACATGCCGCGGCCCCGCGGTCGGCTGATGGCGGTGGTGTACGGTTTCCGCGACCAGACCGGGCAGTACAAGCCGACCCCGGCCAGCTCGTTCTCCACCAGCGTCACCCAGGGGGCGGCGAGCATGCTGATGGACGCGCTCAACGCCAGCGGCTGGTTCGTGGTGCTGGAGCGCGAGGGCCTGCAGAACCTGCTGACCGAGCGCAAGATCATCCGCGCCTCGCAGAAGAAACCCGATGTGGCGGAAAACATCCAGGGCGAGCTGCCGCCGCTGCAGGCGGCCAACCTGATGCTCGAGGGCGGCATCATCGCCTACGACACCAACGTGCGCAGCGGCGGCGAGGGCGCCCGCTACCTGGGCATCGGCCTGTCCCGTGAATACCGGGTCGACCAGGTTACGGTCAACCTGCGGGCGGTGGACGTGCGCACCGGCCAGGTGCTGGCCAATGTGATGACCAGCAAGACCATCTACTCGGTCGGGCAGAACGCCGGGGTGTTCAAGTTCATCGAGTTCAAGAAGCTGCTCGAAGCCGAGGTGGGCTATACCACCAACGAGCCGGCGCAGCTGTGCGTGCTGTCGGCCATCGAAGCCGCGGTGGGGCACCTGCTGGCCCAGGGGATCGAGCGGCGGTTGTGGCAGGTAGCGGGGGATGGGGCGGGGGACAAGGCGGTGCTGGACAAATATCTGAGTCAGTATCAGCAGCCGTAAGCCGAGGTAACGCTCCTACAGGGGAAACGCATTGCGTGAGGATCCTGGATCCGGCTTCATATCATAGCGTTGCCGAGCCTGAACAATCGCTGGCATGTTCGACTCCGCCCAATGCGCCAGTTGCTCCACCGTGCTACCCAGTGTCGCGCCCAGTTCGGTCAGGGCGTATTCGACGGTGGGCGGTACGGTCGGGTGTACCTGGCGTTCCACCAGGCCATCGCGCTCGAGCTTCTTCAGGGGCTGCGACAGCACCTTCTGCGAGACGCCGGCGATATCCCGTCGACCCTGCCGCCGGGGCGGGCGCAGGGCGTTGAAGGGCCGCTGAAGGCTTCCCGGGCATTCCGCGCGGCGGTGCCGGACCTGCGCTGTGAGGTGCTGCAGATGATCGTCGCGGGCGACCGGGTCACCGCGGCGCTGCGCTTCACCGGCCATTTCACCGGCACGCTGGGCGAGCACCAAGGCCAGGGCCAAGCCATCGACTTCATCGCCATGGACATCTACCGCATTGCCGATGGCCGGATCGCCGAGGACTGGCACCTGGAGGACAACCTGGCGTTCATGCGCCAGGCGGGCCTGGTGGGGCGTTGAACCCTGTGATCAGCTAAACCCCCGAGGCGGATTGACCGGCGCGTCGTCCTGGGCCAGGGTCCAGCGAGCGATGTCGTCCTTGCGCATGAAGGCCACCCCGGCATGGCTGCGGGCGTAGGCGAAGAACTGGTCCAGCGCCCGCACCACGGTGGGCGTGCCGCCGATGCGGTCATGGGCCGACAGTGACATCAGCCGGCGGCGCTGGCTGCCTTCGGCGTACAGCACGTCGAACTCGTCCTTGAGCTCCTGCAGCAAGGCGGCGCCGGTCATCGCCGTGGATCCGGCGATGCGGCCGATGTCATTGTTGCGCAGGGTGTAGGGCACCACGGCGAACGGCTTGCCGCGCACCGGGGTGATCGAGGGCTCGTCACGGGCCAGGTCGTCGATGTGGTAGAGGAAGCCCAGGTCCTGGAGGATATTCAGGGTCTCGCGGGAGTGGCGCATCCAGAACGCGTTGAAGCCCAGCGGACGCTGCCCGGTGACGCGTTCAATGATAGCGCTGGCCTGCTCGTACTGGCGGCGCTCCTCTGCAGGCGTCAGGCTGTACTGGGGTGCCCAGTGCAGGCCGTGCCCGGCGGCCTCATGACCGCGCCGGACCACCTCGGCCGCCAGCTCCGGGTAGGCTTCAACAGCCTTGCCGACCATGTGCGAGGTGACTTTGATGCCGTGCCGGTCGAACAGCGCGAGCAGGCGCGGCACGCCTTCCAGCGGGCCGTAGCGGTACCAGCTGGGGGCTATGGTGTCGGGGTAGCGTGGGTCCAGTG
>NZ_NIBE01000124.1:103660-126810 GCF_002205115.1 Pseudomonas sp. DrBHI1 | reverse complement strand
GTCGTTCCGTTGCTGCTGCCGGGCTGGCTTGCCAGTGCCGCGCCCGCCGCCACGGCGATGCCGCCGGCGAGGGTGCCTTTCACGAAGTCTCTTCTGCTGGTCATCGGTTCGCTCCTGAGTGCGGGGGTTTCGATACCGGGCAGTGTAATTAGCGAAAAAATCGCTAATAATTAGCCAAAAGACAAAATCATATTTCGGAAAAATCGAAAGCTATGTTGGATCAACTGGCGTTGTTCCTTACCATCATCGAAAAAGGCAGTCTGTCGGCGGCGGGCCGTGAACGCGGGCTGTCACCGGCCACGGTGTCCGAGCGCCTGTCGGCGCTGGAGGCGCATTACGGAGTGACGCTGCTGACCCGCAGCACCCGCTCGCTCAGCCTGACCGACGCCGGTCGCCTGCTGGCCGACGGCGCCCGGCGCCTGCTGGCCGAGGCCGAGGAGTTGCAGAGCCAGCTGCAGGACGGCCAACAGAAGATCTCCGGGCTGGTGCGCCTGAGCGCGCCGGTGGACCTCGGCCAGCACTGCATCGTGCCGCTGCTCGACCGTTTCCTCGCTGAGCACCCCGACGTGTCGATCGACCTGGACCTGACCGACGGCTACGTCGACCTTGTCGGGCAGGGCATCGACCTCGCCATCCGCTACGGCACATTGGCCGACAGCTCCCTGCGCGCCAGACCCCTGGGCGACAACCGCCGGGTGGTGTGCGCCGCGCCCGACTACCTGCGCCGGCATGGCATACCGCTGCACCCGGACGACCTGGCGCGGCACGACTGCATCGTCATGCGCTTCGGCATCCACACCGAGCGGGTCTGGCCGTTCCGTCTGGGCGCGGCGGCGTATCCGGTCAGCGTGCGCGGCCGGCGCGTCGCCAACAACGGCGAGCAGGTGCGGCGCTGGGCCCTGGCCGGGCATGGCCTGTGCCTGAAGTCGCTGCGCGATGTGCAGGATGACCTGGACGAAGGCAGGCTGGTGGAGGTGCTGGGTGACTTCAGCGCCGGGCCGGTGGCGCTGCAGATCGTCTATCCGCCGACCCGGGTGCAACCGAGGCGGGTGCGGGCGCTGATGGAGGCGATCGTGGCGCAGCTTGGTTGAACAGGCCGCTCCTAGAGGGGATAGACAGTTGCCTGGCTGAACTATAGTGATGAGCGGCCAGTGCGTGACGACAAGGGACTTCGATGGCAGCAGCCAGGAAACACACTGATGACGGCCTCTTCGCGGTGACCGGCGAGGGCCGCGCCGTGTCGTTGTTCCGCCTGGTGCTGGGTTTCATGGCGGTGGTGATGCTGGCGTTCGTGCTGATCGAGGGCTGGCGGATCTGGCGCGATTACCGGCAGGCGTTCGGCGACGCCGAGAACGCGGTCACCAACCTGGCCCGAGCTACGGCCCAGCACGCCGAGGACGCCATCCGCCAGGTGGACGCGATCACCGCCGTCCTGGCCGAGCGCCTGGAAGGCGATGGCTTTGCCCACGTCGATCGACCGCGCCTGCACGCCCTGCTCAAGCAACAGGCGCAGATCATGCCGCAGTTGCACGGCCTGTTCGTTTATGGCGCCGATGGCAGCTGGATCGTCACCGACAAGGATGCCGTGCCGCCGGGGGCCAACAACGCCGACCGCGACTATTTCCTCTACCACCAGACCCATGCCGACCGCCAGGTGCGCATCGGCTCGGTGGTGCGCAGCCGTTCCACGGGCGACCTGATCATCCCCATCTCGCGGCGTCTGGACCTGCCCGATGGACGCTTCGCCGGGGTGCTGCTGGGCACCATCAAGGTCGACTGGTTCGTGCGCTATTACGGCGACTTCAAGATCGATGAGCGTGGCGCCCTGGTTCTGGCCAAGCGTGACGGCACCATCCTCGTGCGCCGGCCCTTCGTCGAGCAGGTCATCGGCCGCAGTCTGGCGGGCAGCGAGATCTTCCGACACTACCTGCCCTACGCCAATGAAGGGGTGACCGAGGCAGTGGCGGTGGTTGATGGCACGACGCGGTTGTATGCGTTCCGCGCGCTGTCCAGTTACCCGCTGGTGGTGCAGGCGGGCTTGTCCCTCGAGTCGATTGTCGGGCCCTGGCGGCGTGACATGATCAAATCGTTGGCGGTGCTGGTTCTGCTGCTGGTCGGCCTGGCCGGCTTCGGCTGGATTGTCCTGCGCCAGTTGCGCGAGCGCATCGCCATCGAGCGCGCGCTGCACCAGGCCCACCAGACCCTCAAGGCGCTGGCCCTGAGCGACAGCCTGACCGGACTGGGCAACCGTCGACGGCTGGACGCGGTGTTCGAGCCGGAGATCCGCCGAGCGCGGCGCCAGGGCCGGCCGCTGGCCCTGGTCATGCTCGACCTGGACTACTTCAAGGCCTACAACGACCGCTACGGCCACCCGGCGGGCGACCAGTGCCTGCGGCGTTTCGCCGAGCTGCTACGTCAGGCGCTCAAGCGCCCCGCAGACCTGGCGGTGCGCTATGGCGGCGAGGAGTTCACCCTGTTGTTGCCCGATACCGATGTCCAGGGTGCCAGCCAGATCGTCCAGGAGATCCTGCAGCTGTTGCGCCGGCTGGCCATCGAGCATGCCGGCAGCCCGTTGGGGCATGTCACGGCCAGTGCCGGTATCGCGGTGGGCGCGCCGACGTTGGAGACGGTGACCCCGGAGAACCTGATGGCAGCGGCGGATGCGGCGCTTTATGCAGCCAAGCGTCAGGGGCGGGATCGCTACTGCCTGGCGGGCAGTGTGGAGCAGCATCCGGCGCATTGAGGCCCCAGGGATCATTCAGCCATCACCAGCGTTGCGCGCCCATGCCAGGATCCCCCCTTAGGCGTTACTCCACCTCGACCACCACCCCATCACGGCCAAGCCGATAACGCTGCAGGTCCCGGGCCAGGGTCAGGTGCCCGTTGTAGTGCGCTTGCGCCTCCTCGCGCACTTCCTCGATGGAGCCGCCGCGCCCGCCGCCGGATTGGTAGCGGGCGCTGAAATGCGTCAGCACCAGGTTCCTGACACCCGCCGTTTCGGCGAAGCGCGCCACCGCGGCGGCGGTGCTGTGGCCGAAGGTGGCCTGGGTACGTTCGACCACCGGCTGGGTGAAGGTGGCCTCATGCACCAGTACATCCACATTCGCCGCCAGCGTGCTCAATAGCTCCGGGCGGTCGTTGTCGCCGCAGACGATGATCCGCTGCGCCGGGCGTGTCGGTTGCAGGTAAGTCTGCGGATCGAGCTGACGCCCCTCGTGCTCGACAGTCCTGCCACGGGCCAGTTGCCCCCACATCGGCCCGGCGGGGATGCCGTCGGCCTGCAGGCGCTGGGTGTCGAGCCGGGGCTCGGGGTCACGTTCCTCGAACACGAAACCGTAGGACGGCACCCGATGCGACAGCTCGACCACGCCGATCTGCACATTGCCATGTTCCAGCCCGGTGAAGGTCTCGACCGGCTGCATCTGCAGCTCGAAGGGCAGATATGTATCGCTGACCGCCAGGCTCTGGCGCACCCAGGTCTGCAGGTCGGCCGGCAGCACCAGTTGCAACGGCTCCTTGCGCCCTGACATGCCAGCGCTGGCCAGCAACCCCGGCAACCCGAAGCAGTGGTCGCCGTGCACATGGGTGATGAGGATGGCGCGCAGGTCGCGCACCGACAGCGGGCTGTGCAGCAGCTGGTGCTGGGTGCCTTCGCCGCAATCGACCAGGTACCACCCAGTGCCGGATGCCTCGATGACCGCAGTCGCACTGACGTTGCGGGCCTTGGTGGGCACACCGGAAGAGGTGCCCAGAAACTGCAGGTCCATTGCCTGACTCCTTGGTTCGATGTTGTTGCGACCCCGCAGGGCGGGGCGCGCGGAGGCTAGCATGGCACTGTCGCAGGGGCCAGTACGCTCCCAACATCGAGCTTACGCGCTACCAGGCCGGACTAGTAGACACCGCCCTGGGCGCTGGTAGCGGCCCCTTCCTTGAACTTGCCCGCCAACGTCTGCAAGCCGCGCATCAGCACCGTGGTGTCGACCCCCACAGCGACGAACGCCGCCCCTAGCTCGATATACCGGCGCGCCAGCGCTTCGTCGGCACTGAGGATCCCCGCCGCCTTGCCTGCACGGCCGATGCGCACGATGGCATCGTCGATGGCCGCCTGTACTTCGGGATGCCCCGGGTTGCCCCGGTGGCCCATGTCGGCGCTGAGGTCGGCGGGGCCGATGAACACGCCATCGACACCTTCGACGGCGCAGATCGCGTCGAGGTTGGCCAGGCCTTCGCGGTTCTCCACCTGTACCAGCAGGCACATCTGTTCGTCAGCCTGGTCCAGGTAGCCGGGCACGCTGTTCCAGCGCGATGCTCGTGCCAGCGCGCTACCTACGCCGCGCACTCCGTGGGGCGGGTAGCGCATCGCACGCACCAACTGGCGTGCCTGCTCGGCGCTTTCGACCATGGGCACCAGCAGGGTCTGCGCGCCGATATCCAGCAATTGCTTGATCAGCGCGGTGTCGCCGATCACCGGGCGCACGATCGGCTGAGCCGGGTAGGGCGCCACCGCCTGTAACTGGCCGAGCAGGCCACGCAGGTCGTTGGGCGCGTGCTCACCGTCGAGCAGCAGCCAGTCGAAGCCGGCGTTGGCCGCCAGTTCCGCGCAGTACGGATCGGCCAGGCCGAGCCACAGGCCGATCTGCGCCTGGCCCGTGCGCAGGCGTTGCTTGAAGGTATTGATGGGCATGTCCATGGTGGATCCTCAGACGAATCGGCAGGCGATCGAGCCAAGCTGGTCGTAGTCGACGTGGAAGGTGTCGCCGGGGCGGGCGGCTACCGGGCGGGTGAACGAACCGCCGAGAATGATCTGGCCGGTCTCCAGCCCCACGTCGTACGGCGCCAGTTTGTTGGCCAGCCAGGCGACGCCCTTGGCCGGGTGGTTGAGCACCGCCGCCGACACGCCGGACTCCTCGATCACGCCGTTGCGGTACAGCACCGCCGGCACCTTGCGCAGGTCGACGTCGCCCGGGCGCACCGCGCGACCGCCCATGACCACGCCGGCGTTGGCTGCGTTGTCGGAGATGGTGTCGAACACCTTGCGGGTCACGCCGCTGTGCGGGTCGACCTGCTGGATGCGCGCATCAATGATCTCCAGGGCCGGAATCACCCATTCGGTGGCGTCGAGCACGTCGAACAGGGTCACGTTCGGCCCCTTGAGTGGCTTGCCGAGGATGAACGCCAGCTCCACCTCGACCCGGGGCACGATGAAGCGCTCGAAGGGAATGTCGCTGCCTTCGTCGAACAGCATGTCGTCGAGCAGCGCGCCGTAGTCCGGTTCGGTGATGTTCGAGGAAACTTGCATGGCCCTGGAGGTCAGGCCGATCTTGTGGCCGACCAGCTTGCGGCCACCCTCGATCTTGCGTGCCACCCAGGCGCGCTGTATGGCGTAGGCGTCCTCGATGCTGATCGAGGGGTGTTCCAAGGAGAACTGGCCGACCTGTTCGCGGGTGCGTTCGGCCTGGTCTAGACGGGCGGCGGCTTGCTGGATGATGCGGGCGTCGAGCATGGAGACCTCAGGGCTGACGGGTGAACAGGGGATGCAGGCTGCTGTGCTTGGCGTCGTACACCTGTGCCTGGCTCTCATCGATCTGCAGGGTCACGCCGACCGGGCGACGTCCCAGCAGCGCGTCCAGGTGCTGGCGCAAGACAGCCAGCAGCGCATCGCCGACCTGCCGGTGCACCGTGGCGCTGCGGCCGCTGCCCATGCGCAGGTTGGCGTAGACGAAACCGTAGTCGCCACGACCATCGGCGATCGCGGCATGGGCTGCCGGGTAGGCCAGCACGCGGGTGCCGCCGGTGGGGAACACCTGGCGATCATGTTCGTCGCGCTGGGCGAGCATGCAGTCGGCCAGGGCGCGGCACAGGCCGGGCATATCGGCGTCGGCTTCTATATCCGGGCTATAGAGCAGGACCAGATGGGGCATGGGGGCTCCTTACAGGCGGCTGGTGGAGGTGATCCCAGCCGGGTTCGAGGCCTGGGCTGCGGGGATCGCGCTGCCGTCCTGCGGGGTGACCGGGAAGATCGCGTTGATCTGGCCGGTACCGGAAGAACCGAAGTACGGTGTCACCACCTCGGCCTTGCCGTCGTATCGCGACCAGCCGAGCGCACCGAGCAACATGGCAGTGTCGTGCATGAAGCCTTCGCCATGGCCCTTGACCGCATACTCGGGCAGCATCGCGCAGAAGTCCGCCCAGTCGCCGTCCTGCCACATGCGCACCACGCGGTGGTCGAGGGTTTCCAGGAACGGGCTCCAGACCTTGGTGGCAAAGTCCGGGGCCTGGCCGTTCTGGGCAAAACGGTGTGACAGCGAGCCGCTGGCGAGGAAAGCCACGGTGCCGTCGTAGTGGTCCTCGACCGCCTTGCGCATGGCCCAGCCCAGGCGCGCGCTGTCGTTGAGGTAGTGCGAGGTGCACAGGGCCGAGACCGAGATCACCTTGAAGTGGCGGTCGGCGTTCATGTAGCGCATCGGCACCAGGGTGCCGTATTCCGGGGCCAGGGTGGTGGCGTCGTGGGCCATGGTCTCCACGCCCAGTCGATTGCATTCTTGCGCGAGGATTCGCCCCAGCTCGGGGTTGCCGGGGAAGCCGTAGTTCATGTTGGCGATGAAGTGCGGCAGTTCGTTGCTGGTGTACAGGCCTTCGAAGTGCGCGGCGCAGTTGATGTGGTAGTTGGCGTTGACCAGCCAGTGGGTGTCGAACACGACGATGGTGTCCACGCCCAGTTCGCGGCAGCGCCGGCCGATCTCGTGGTGCCCGTCGATGGCCGCCTGGCGAAAGCCCTGGCGCGGGCCGGGCAGTTCGGACAGGTACATCGAGGGCACATGGGTGATCTTGGCGGCGAGAGCGAGTTTGCCCATGGTATGTCTCCTGTTGAAGGTTGTTGTTCTTGGTGTCCATGGCGAGAGCTGCGCAGCAGCCCCGTTCTACACGCCCCAGCGCGGAATGTGATGGCTACCCATGGATATACACACGTTCTTGATCTCGGCGAAGACCTCGAAGCTGTATTGCCCACCCTCGCGCCCGGTGCCCGAGCCTTTCACCCCGCCGAACGGTTGGCGCAGGTCACGCACGTTCTGGCTGTTGATGAACACCATGCCCGCCTCGATACCGCGGGCCAGGCGGTGGGCCTTGCCGATGTCCTGGGTCCAGATGTACGACGCCAGGCCGTATTCGGTGTCGTTGGCCAGTTGCAGCGCCTCGGCCTCGTCCTTGAACGGGATCAGGCAGACCACCGGGCCAAAGATCTCTTCCTGGGCGATGCGCATCGTGTTGCTCACGTCGGCGAACACCGTCGGCTGGATGAACTGCCCCTTGGCCAGGTGCGCTGGCAGCCCGGCCGGACGCTCCAGGCCACCGGCCACCAGGCGTGCGCCTTCCTCGAGGCCGATGCGGATATAGCCGGTGACCTTGTCGTAGTGCTGCTGGGTGATCATCGAGCCCACCTGGGTCTTCGGATCGGTCGGGTCGCCGACGATCAGGCGCCTGGCGCGGGCGGCGAACTCGGCGACGAACTGCGGGTACACGCTTTCCTGGATGAAGATGCGGCTGCCGGCGGTGCAGCGCTCGCCGTTGAGCGAGAAGATGGTGAACAGCGCGGCGTCCAGGGCACGGTCCAGGTCGGCGTCTTCGAAGACCAGCACTGGCGACTTGCCGCCCAGTTCCATGGAGTACTTCTTAAGGCCCGCCGTCTGCATGATCTTGCGGCCGGTGGCGGTGCCGCCGGTGAACGAGATGGCGCGCACGTCCGGGTGGCGCACCAGGGCATCGCCGGCGGTGGCGCCGTAGCCCTGGATGACGTTGAGCACGCCATGGGGGATGCCGGCCTCGACTGCCAGGCGGCCCAGCTCATTGGCGGTCAGCGGCGACAGCTCGCTCATCTTCAGCACCGCGGTGTTGCCCAGCGCCAGGCACGGCGCGGTCTTCCAGGTGGCGGTCATGAACGGCACGTTCCAGGGCGACACCAGCCCGCACACGCCCACCGGTTGGTACAGGGTGTAGTTGAGCATCTGGTCGTCCACCGGGTAGGTGTGCCCGTCCATGCGCGTGCACACCTCGGCGAAGAAGTCGAAGTTGTGCGATGCGCGAGGAATCAGCACGTTGCGCGTCTGGTGGATCGGCAGGCCGGTGTCCAGGGTCTCCAGTTCGGCCAGCTGCGGTACGTTCTGCTCGATCAGCTCGCCCAGGCGGCGCATCAGGCGGGCGCGTTCCTTGGCCGGGGTGTTGGCCCATTTCGGGAAGGCCTCTTTTGCCGCAGCCACGGCCTGGGCGACTTCCTCGGCGCCGCCGCTGGCGACTTCGCCGATGGCCTCGCCGGTGGCCGGGTTGTAGTTGATGAAGGTATCGGGACTCTCGACTTCACGGCCGTTGATCCAGTGCTTGATCATGCTGTTGCCTCGTGTGCTTTGTGGGCGAAGAACTCGGCTTCGCTGACGATTCGGTTGACCAGGCGGCCGACCCCTTGCACCTCCACCACCACTTCGTCGCCGGGGACCACGTCGGCAAGGCCTTCCGGGGTGCCGGTGGCGATCATGTCGCCGGGCTGCAGGGTCATGAAGCTGGAGAAGTATTCGATCAGGTAGGGGATGTCGAAGATCATGTCGGCGGTGCTGCCTTGCTGTTTCAGCTCGCCGTTGATCCAGGTGCGCAGCGTCAGGTTCGACGGATCCGGCACGTCGGCGACGTCGACGATCCACGGGCCTACCGGGGTGGTGGCGTCGCGATTCTTCACCCGCAGGTTGGGGCGGTAGTAGTTTTCCAGGTAGTCACGGATGGCGTAGTCGTTGCACACGGTGTAGCCGGCCAGGTAGTCGAGGGCGTCCTCGCGCCTGACGTTGCGCGCCGGCTTGCCGATCACCGCCACCAGCTCGCACTCGTAGTGCATGTACTTGACGTTGTCCGGGCGCCAGGTCACCTGCTCGTGCCCGGTGTAGGTGCCCGGCGACTTGATGAACGCCAGCGGTTCGGTGGGCGGGGTGAAGGCCAGCTCGGCGGCGTGGTCGGCATAGTTCAGGCCCAGGGCGAACATGTTGCCGGTGGCCGGTGGCAGCCAGGTAACCTGGTCGGCCTGGACCAGGCGACCATCGGCCAGGCGCAGTTGCTGGTCGTCCTCGACGGTGATCTGATGGACCTGGCCATCGAACTGGATACGGGCGTGCTTCATGGGGCGAGTCCTTGTTCGGCGACGATGGGGTTGGTCAGCTGGCCAAGGCCGTCGATCTCGACCGTCACCCGGTCGCCGGGCAGCACATCGACGCGGCCTTCGGGGGTGCCGGTGATCAGCACGTCGCCGGCATGCAGGGTCATGAACTCGCTGATCTCGGCGATCAGCCGGGCCACGCCGCGCACGCAGTTGGCGGTGTTGTTGTGCTGGCGCAACTCGCCGTTGACCCACAGGCGGATGCCCAGCGCGTCGGGGTTGTCGACCTGCGCGGCCGGCACCAGCTGCGGGCCGATGGCGCAGAAGCCGTCGCGGCACTTGGCCTTGACCGCCGGGCGGTAGTAGCTGTCCTCGGGCAGGCTGAACTCGTTGACGATGGTGTAGCCGGCCACATGCGCGAGGGCGTCGTCGATGCTGACGCGGCTGGCGTCCTTGCCGATCACCACGCCCAGCGCGGGGCCGGGTTGCAGGCGCTCGACTGCCGAGGGGTAGGTTACCGGCTGGGCATGCCCGTTGCGGGTGTTCGGGGTCTTGATGAACAGCACCGGCTTGACCGGCGGCTGCTGGTACGGCGCTTGATGGAAGGATGCCAGATGCTGCTGCAGCAGGCCCTGGTAGTTCAGGGCGACGCCGAACAAGCTGCCGTTGGCGACCTCGTGCAAGGCACGGCTCATGCTTTTCTCCTGCGCTTCGTGGTGTTTTTGTTAATGTGTTAACGTTATATTTAATATGTTAACGATCGTCAAGGCGTCTACCGCTGGCTGGTGGTGCTACGATGATTTCCCCGGCGCGTTTCACCGCTGCGAGAACAACAATGAAAGAACGACAGCCGATCCCCAATATCAACATCGGTCAGGTCTATGACCAGCGCTACAGCGACAGCGAGGTGCACTACGACCGCCTGGGCAACCTGGCCGGTTTTTTCGGTCGCAACATGCCAGTGCACCGCCACGACCGCTTCTTCCAGGTGCACTACGTCAAGACCGGCAGTGTGCGGGTGTACCTGGACGAACAGCGCTACCACGAGTCCGGGCCGATGTTCTTCCTCACCCCGCCGACCATTCCCCATGCCTTCGTCACCGAGGCCGACGCCGACGGCCATGTGCTGACCGTGCGCCAGCAACTGGTCTGGCAACTGCTGCAGGCCGAGCCCGGGCTGGCGTTGGGACCGCGGCTGCAACCGGCCTGCGTTGCACTGGGGCACCTGCAGGGCGCGGCGGCCGGCGAGGTACGGCGCCTGGAGCAGCTGTTCGACCTGCTTGGCGACGAAATCGGCCATGGCCAGGCCGGGCAGGGCACCGCCGTGCAGGACCTGGCGCGGCTGGTGATGATCAGCCTGCTGCGCCTGGGCGCCAATTCGCTGGAGGCAACGCCCGCGCGGCACGAGGACTTGCAGTTGTTCCATCGCTTCAACGAGCTGATCGAGCGCCACTACCTCGACCACTGGACGCTGCCGGCCTACGCGGCGGCGCTGGGGGTGACCGAGGCGCGGCTGAATGATGTGTGCCGGCGCATGGCCGACCTGCCGTCCAAGCGCCTGGTGTTCGAACGGCTGATGCAGGAGGCGCGGCGGTTGCTGCTGTACACCGGCGGTTCGGCCAACGAGATCTGCTACCGGCTGGGGTTCAAGGATCCGGCGTATTTCAGCCGCTTCTTCCAGCGCCATGCGCAGATGACGCCGGGGGAGTACCGTCAGCGCCAGGCGGGATTGCGTTGACATGAGGCGATCAGCTCCGGGCTGCAAGCTTCACCTGATCGTGCAACGAAGGCGCTGCTTGGAAAATGCGCGTTTGCCGGGAGCGCTGGTACTTTTCACTGGGGCTGGACAGCACCGGTGAAAATGGTTTTCACTTTATTAATATCTTAATAAAACCAGCCGCTTATCCTGATGACCAATCCAAGACCTTCCCTGACGTTGACCCTGTTGCAGGCCCGCGAAGCGACCATGGCGTTCTTCCGCCCGGCCCTCAATGCCCACGACCTGACCGAGCAGCAGTGGCGGGTGATCCGCATCCTGCGCCAGCAGGGCGAGCTGGAAAGCCACCAGTTGGCGGACATGGCCTGCATCCTCAAACCGAGCATGAGCGGCGTCCTCAAGCGCCTGGAACGCGACGGCCTGGTGGGTCGGCGCAAGTCGCCGGAGGATCAGCGGCGGATATTCATCAGCCTGACCGTGCGTGGCCAGCAGGCATTCCTGGCCATGAGCGAGGAGATGGAGCGCAATTACCAGGAGATCCAGCGCCAGTTCGGCGAGGACAAGTTGGAGAAGTTGATGGAGTTGTTGAACGAGCTCAAGAAGGTCAGGCCCTGATGCAGCGAGCGCTGACCACCGCCATCGCGGGGCCCTTGAATCGTGTAAAGGGTCCCCCTACAGACCGGCAAGATACAGCGAATCATCGAGAATCTTCAGCAACGAAGCCGCCCGCCGTGCATACACCGCCGGGTTCGCGTACAGCAGCTCCACATGCAGGCTGTCGATGATCCCCAGGTACGCGTCACCATACAGCTCCAGCTTGTTGCCATCGCTGCGGGCCCAGGCGTGGCGCTCGCGCAGGGCCTGGCAGAAGCCCAGGCGGATCTGCTCCAGGTAGGCCTCGAAGCCGCCGGTGACAACCGAGCGGATCGGCGTCGGCGGCAGGAACGCCGTGCGCAGCACGAAGCGCAGGTTGGCCGAGGCGGCGTAGTGCTCGGCCAGGTGCAGCGGGTGCCAGTGCCCCGGCGCCTCGCGGCCCGCCGCCTCGTGGCCGAACCCTGCCTCGACGTAGGCGGTTTCGTCCGCCAGCGCCCGTTCGAAGGCGCGCACGAACAACGCATCCTTGTTGGCGAAATGGGCATAAAGCGATGCCTTGCGCATGCCCGCCAGGGCGGCGATTTCGTTCAGCGATGAGCCGTCGTAGCCGTGTTCGGCAAAGTGTTCGACGGCATGGTCGCAGATGCGCGCGGCGGATGGGGTCAGGGCTTTCAAGGCGGTCACTCCGGGTTGACGCTGGGGCAGGGCGAGGCGCTGATTGTCTTTGCCACGGCGGCGCGGGTCAAACCGACGATGATCAGGGCAGCGGCCGCCAACAGCCAGGCCCAGGCCAGCGGCCCCAGCGTTGCCAGGTGCCCGGCCAAGGGTGTAGCACTGGATGAAATCACCAGTTGCAGGGCACCGAGCAGGGCTGCGGTGGAGCCGACGTCACGTTGCTGCGACGACATCGCCAGGGCCATCAAGGTGGCCTCGCAAATGCCCAGGCCGAACAGCGCCAGCACGACGCCCGCCAGCAGCAGCGCCAGGCCCGCGCCGCTCAGCCCGGCAAGTACCGCCAGCAGCGCGCCGCCGCCCATGCACAGCGCGCCCCACCAGGCCACGCGAGCCACGCCGTGGCGCGTCACCCAGTAGCCGGACAGCGCCGCGCCGAGCAGGATGGCCACGCCGCAGGCCCCGAACAGCAGGCCGAAGTGGGCGCTGGAAAGGCCGAAATGCTGCTGGTACACGTAGGCGGAGCCGGCGATGTAGGCGAACAGGAAGAAGAACACCGCCGACAACGCCAGGGCCGGTCGCAGGAACGCGCCATCGGCGGCGATGCGCGCATAGGTGCGCCATGCGCGGGCCGGCGCCAGGCGTACCCGCTGCCCCGCCGGCAAGGTCTCGCCGAGCGTCAGCATCGAGTTGAGCAAGGTCAGCAGGCCCAGACCGGCCAGCACCAGCATGATCGCCCGCCAACCATAGGCCGCGTCGATCATCCCGCCCAACGCCGGGGCGAGGATCGGCGCCAGGCCTTCGATGGTCATCAGCAGGGCGAAGATCTGCGCCGCCCGCGCGCCGTCGGCGCTGTCGCGGACCATGCTCATGATCACCACCAACGTCAGCGCGCTGGCCAGGCCCTGGACCAGGCGTGCGATCAGCAACGCGTCCAGCGAGGGCGCTGCGGCCGCGCCGAGGGAGGCCAGGCTGAACACCATCAACCCCGCGAGCAGCGGACGACGACGGCCCAGGGCGTCAACCAGCGGGCCGAACAGCAACTGGCCGGCACCCATCGCCAGCAGGAACACGGTCAGGGTCAGCTGCACCTGGGTATAGCCGGTGGCGAAGTCGCGGGCCATTTCCGGCAGGCTGGCCAGGTACATGTCGATGGCCGAAGGGCCGAGGGCGCCGATCAGGGCAAGAGAGGCGGCGAAGCGCAGGTGGGAAGCAGGCATGACTGGGAAATCCGTTGACGAAAATGCACCTACCGACCGGTAGGTTGTGCAAATTATGCCAGAGTGCCTGAAGGGGTCAACCCTGCCCGCGTCCGCTTGCGTCCCAGATACAGGGCAGCGGCATGTTTAGCGCCACCGGTCCGATCGCCCCGGAATAATCCGAATCCCGCCTTATCGCCGTACTCCCAATCCTGTACGGCATGCAGCCGTGCATCCCTTAGCCACACGAGGTTTTGCAACCATGGCCAACAAAGACAGCAACATGACCGGTCGCCAGGACAGCAACAAGACCGGCAGCCAGGGTGGATCGAAGAACCCGGGCAACTTCGCCAACGACCGCGAGAAGGCCTCCGAAGCCGGCCGCAAGGGCGGTCAGAGCAGTGGCGGCGACCACCGTCAGACCGAGTCCGGCCGCAAGGGTGGCCGCACGTAAGTGAGGGCACGCGGTGCCGGGCTTGCCCGGCACCGCGCATACCCCACCCAGGAGGCGCCATGCGTGGCGACCGATGGCCTTGAGCATCGCTATCGGGCCCTGCTCAAGGGCCCTGATCCGCTAGGCGAGGCCTGGCTGCAGCAGCCGCTGCGCCAAGTGCGTACGCTTGCGGACGACCTGCCGGATGATCCCGGGCGATTGCTGGAATGGTCAGCCGCCCATGCCCAGCGGGTCGCCAGTGAACACATGGCTTATCTTGAACAACGGCGCCAGGGGCCGCGCGCCGCTACTTCACCAACCGGGCCATGCCTTGTGGTTCCTGCAACAGGTTGCGCCGACCAAGGCGGTCGACGGCGCATGGTTGCACGGCGCCCTGTGCCATTGGCGGGAACCGCGTTTTCACGGGTTGATCCGCATCTTTCTCGAGGAACAGGGGGACGGCGATCCGCGCTGGCAGTGGGAGCAGGCCTTCGCGGCGGTTTGCGACAGTCGAACTGCGTATCTGCGATGGCTGCCCCCGGTTGGACGATGCCTTGGCCGTCGCCAGCCGCGAGATGCGCTGGGTCACCCAGGAAAACTATTGGCGTGCCCTGCGTCAGGGCCGCCTAGGCACCTTCATCGGCGTGTACGAGCAACAGCCGGTGAGCGCCGAAGGCTGGCTGACGCAACTGCAGTTGCAATGCCCGGCCGACACCGCCGATGCCGAACGCGCCTTCATCCAGGCCCGGCGCATCTTGCGCGACGGCACCAGTGCCGATCACCAGCTGTCGGTGCTCGGGACTCATTGAGTAAACCATTCGCTGGTCGCCAGCCTCGAAAGCTGTGTGCCCCACAATTCGACAACATGCAGCCAAAACAGAAGGAGCCCCACCCATGCCCGGCAAGCCCCAGGACCAATTCACCCTGCAAAATCCCCTGACCCAATATCCCCATCCGCCCTTTGCGGCCCAGGGCCAACCCGCCCCTGGCCTGGATGCCCACATGCAACCCAAGCCCGACCACGGTGAAGCCACCTATAAAGGCTTCGGCCGCCTGGTCGATCGTCGCGCCCTGATCACCGGCGCCGACTCGGGAATCGGGCGCGCCGTGGCCATCGCCTTCGCCCGCGAGGGCGCCGACATCGCCCTCAACTACCTGCCCACGGAGGAGCGTGACGCCCGAGAAGTGGTCCAGCTGATCGAGGCCGAAGGGCGCAAGGCCGTGGCACTTCCTGGCGATCTCAAGGATCCGCGCTTCTGCAGCCAGTTGGTGGACCAGGCCCACGAACAGCTCGGCGGCCTGGACATCCTGGTCAACGTCGCCGGCAAGCAGGTGGCGCGCAAGGACATTGGCCAGATCACCCACGAGCAGTTCGATCACACCCTCAAGACCAACGTCTACGCGTTGTTCTGGTTGTGCCAGGCTGCCGTGCCGCTGATGCCGGCCGGGGCCACGATCATCAACACTGCCTCGATCCAGTCCTACCAGCCATCGGCGACGCTGCTCGACTACGCCACCACCAAGGCGGCGATCGTTGCCTTCACCAAGGCGCTGGCCAAGCAGGTGATCGAGCGCGGCATCCGCGTCAACGCAGTGGCGCCGGGCCCGATCTGGACCGTGTTGCAGCCCAGCGGCGGCCAACCGCCGGAGAAGATTCCCGACTTCGGTGGGCACACACCGATGAAACGTCCCGGCCAACCTGCCGAATGCGCGCCGCTGTATGTGCTGCTGGCCAGCCAGGAGTCGAGCTATATCACTGGGGAGGTATTCGGCGTCACGGGGGGGAATCCACTCCCGTAGGGCAAAGTCGAATAAACCTTGGCCGCGCCGCGCAGTCAGTCCTTGTAAGAGCCCCTATTCATGCGGGCCAGGGAGGTGGCTGATGAAACTCGTCTGCCTGTTGCGTGGCTGCCAATGGCGCAGTCTGTTGGTCCGTGAAATCGCCGGGCTCCATTGCCAGTGCTGCGAACGCTGCGGCGCGTTGCGCTACAGCCAGCCCGGCCAACCGTTCGACGCGTAGGAGCCGACCATGGCCCGGGCAATCTGGAAAGGCGCGATCAGCTTCGGCCTCGTGCACATCCCCGTCTCCCTCAATACCGCCGTGCGCAGCGAGCGGGTGGATTTCGACTGGCTCGACAAGCGCAGCATGGAACCGGTGGGTTACAAACGGGTGAACAAGGTCACAGGCAAGGAGATCGACAAGGAACACATCGTCAAGGGCGTGGAGTACGAGAAGGGTCGCTACGTGGTGATCAGCGAGGAGGAGATTCGCAAGGCCCGGCCCGAGGTGACCCAGACCATCAATATCTTCTCGTTCGTCGATGCCCGGGAGATACCGCTGCAACAGTTCGACACGCCTTATTACCTGAGCCCCGACCGCGGCGGCGGCAAGGTCTACGCCTTGTTGCGCGAGGCCCTGGAAAGTACCGGCAAGGTCGCCCTGGCCACCGTCGTGCTGCACACCCGCCAGCATCTGGCGCTGCTGCGCCCGCTGCAAGACGCGCTGGTGATGATTACCCTGCGCTGGCCCGAGGAGGTGCGAGGCCTGGCGTCGCTGGAACTGGACAAGAGCGTGACCGACAGCAAGCTGGACAAGCGCGAACTGGACATGGCCAGGAAGCTGGTGCAAGACATGAGCGGGCCATGGTCGCCCGACGAGTACCATGATGCCTTTCGCCAGACCATCCTCGAGCTGGTGCAAGAGAAGGCCAGCAAGGGCAAGATCGAGACCGTGGACAAAGGCGAGGGCGCGCCGGCGGAGAAGGGCGCGGACATCATCGACCTCACCGAGCTGCTCAAGCGCAGCCTGGGTGGCAAGACCAAGGCGAAGAAACCGGCGGCCAAGCGACCGCGCAAAGCATCTTAGCGCGGTTGCGCAGAGGTTACGGTAGTTGCCCCTCCAGCCCATTCAGGTAGTCGCCGAAGCCCTGGCGGGCGCGGCTGTCCCGGCGACTGCTGGTGGCCACGCTGTGCGCCGCCGTCCAGACAATCTGCGCGCCACTGGCCTCGAGGGCCAGCACCAGTTGCACATCTTCGTGGGCCGGCAATGGCTGGAATCCGCCGACGCGCTCATAGGCCTTGGCGCAGACGCCCAGGTTGGCGCCGTGAATATGCCGATGGCCGTCCCGGGCCTGGTAACGGCTGCGGTACAACTGGCGCAGAGCGGCGCCTTGCCAGGGTTGCCAGCGCTCGATGTGCACCGTGCCGCAGACCGCGTCGGCATGCCATTGCAGTTGCGACACCAGCCAGTGCACGGGTACGCGGCTGTCGGCATCGGTAAACGCCAACCACTGGGCGCCGCGGTCGATCATCCATGCCGCGCCCAGGCGCCGGGCAATGCCGACGTTGCCGGCCTCCAACACCATGGTATGCACGCCATGGCGGCGGGCAATTCGCGCGCTGGCATCGACGCAGCGATCGAGGACCACCAGCACCTCGACCACCAGGCCCGCCGCCTCGGCCCGCGCCACCGCCAGCTTGACGGCAGCGAGGCAGTGCCCGAGGCGGCGGGCCTCGTTGTGGGCCGGAATGATGACGGCGATCATGGGCAGGTCTCGTTCAGGTCCACGGCGCTGGGCTGGCACGACCAGTACTCGAGCAGGAAATCCGCCTCCTCGTGGCGCAGCAGCGGGTAAAGTGGCAGGTGTCGGGCCAGCAGGGCATGGACCTCGCCACCCTCCTGCGGGCAAGCGGCAATGGGATGGCGCCAGTGGCAGGCCAGCAGGCCGCCGTCATGGCTCAGGCTAGCCACCGATTGCTCGATCACCTGCAGCCACTCGGTGGGTGCCAGGTAGTAGCCGATCTCGCTGAGCACGATCAGGTCGAACTGTCCGCCCGGCCAGTCACCCGGGAGGTGGCCCTGTTCGACGCGGGCATGGCTCGCGCCCGCCAGCCGCTGGCGGGCCAGGGCCACGGCGGTGGGGTCGATGTCCTGGCACAGCAGCTCGGCGCAGCGCTCGGCCAGCAGGATGCTCAGTTCACCGTTGGCGCAGGCCGGCTCGAAGACGCGCTCGTAGTATTGGCGGGGCAGGCTGGCCAGGGCCAGGTCGCGCTTGCGCCGTTCATACCAGCGGGTACGAAAGGCCCATGGGTCGTCGTTGTCGGCATACAGGTCGGCAAAATACTGCGCGTCGAGGCTCATGGCGACTCCATTGACAGGAAGACCAGTTCGAAAGGTTGCAGCAGGCAGGCCTGCAGGTGTTCGGGCAGTACCGGCGGATGGTCGCCATCGGGCTGCAACTGGCTGGCATGGGCGGCCAGGGCTTCGCGTTTGCGCGCCAGACGCGCCTCGTCGAGCGACAGGCGATGTGCCCGGGGCCACGGCAGCCTAGGATCGTCGGGTGCGGCCCAGTGCCAGGCCCAGACCGGCACCTCGGCCAGTTGCGCGCGACACGATTGCGCCGCCCTGGCGCAGGCGCGGCCGGCCGCTTCATGATCGCAGTGCCCATCACCCCGCCAGGTGGTCAGCAGCAGGTCGTCGGGCTGCAGCAATTGCTCCAGGTGCGCGACCAGGAACGCCTCATCGCGGGGCAGGGCGCCGTCCTTGAGGTTGAGCCGTCGCCATTCGACGCGGTTGAGGTCCAGCTCCAGCTTTTGCAGGGCATGGCGGCTCTCCAGAGGGCGCTGATGGCGCAGGCGGTGCTCGGTCCATTGGTTGGAGTGAGGATGGCTGGCCTCGCCGTTGGTGGCGGAAATCAGTACCAGGTCCTGTTCCCGGCCGTGGAAGCAGGCCAACAGACCGCCGGCCATGAGGATCTCGTCGTCCGGATGCGGCGCCAGCAGCACCAGGCGTCTGCCGGGCGGGCACAGTCGGTCGGGCGTCAGCCAGGTGGCACGGGCCAGGTACGCGGACTGTTGCCAGGCGCTCCAAGGCGTGCCGTGAGCGGCCTGGATCAGATTCTGGCTCATAGTTTCCATGCTCCTTCAGGCCTATCGGTCAGTTGCCGCCCCAGCTCGGCCAGGTCGCGTTCAGCGTGACTTTGCCGCAGGTATACCGGCAGGTCGGCGCTGAGCCGGGCGAAATGGCTGTTGCGACAGTACGGCGTTGCGCCCAATGCCCGGCCGACATGCTGGATGACCTGCTCGACCGCCTGCTCGACCTGGGCGCGGGTGCGGCGTACCTCGTAACTGGCATCGTCGCCTGGTTGGCGGTCGATCCAGGCGGCGCATTCTCGCAGGGCGGCGCGGGCTCCGAACAAGGCCGCATCGACGGCGCCCAGGTGGGCGACGGCGTGTGGGTCGGGCCGGGGTTTGCGGCAGTGTTCGCGCAGGTAGTCCGCCAAGGCTGCGGCCGCGCCGTACCAGCAGGCGGCGATGCCCGCGCCCCCGTGCCAGAAACCTGGGCGGGACAGGTACTGGCCGGGCTCGCCGATGGCCAGCCCGGGCGAGTCGTCGAACACGATGACGACACTGGCGGTGGCGGCCATGCCAACAGCCTGCCAGTGGTCGGCCTGGACACGCTGGCTCGGGTGGCCAAGCTCGATGGCCACCAGTTGAGGCTGGTCGTCTTGCCAGGCGGTCAGCAGCGCACGGTCGATCTGCAACGCTCCCGAACACCAGGCCTTGCGGCCTCGCAGGCGAATCTGCTCGGCGTTCCGTTCGACGATGAGGGCGCGGGCATCCGGCGGCTCCGCAGCCCACACGCCCCAGATCCCTTCGCCGGCATGATGGGCTGCGCCGCATTCGGCAAGGATCGCCAGGGCGTCGGTATGGCCCTCGTAGAGTTTGGCCAGGCTGAGATCGCAAGCAGCGACCCGCGCCAGGCCCCCCCAGCGCTCCAGGGTCCGCCCCTGACCGGGCAAGGGGAGCAGGTCAAGGTGTTCGCGCTGCAGAGCCTGCAGCAGTTCCGGCAGCAAGGGTTCGAGTTCGAGGGGCTGCGCACGGGTATATAGTCGGTGTAGCAGTTGATCGAAGGGGGTCGGTTCCATCAGGCGATCCCCAATTGCTTGCGCATGCGCACGGTGATCGACTGGCGGGTTTTGGCCATGTCGGCCCACGGATCGTCCACCTCGGCAAGCCGGGCCTGGAGGTTGCCGATGTTCCATTGGTTCGTGCCTTTGAGTTGGGTCAGTTCCTCACGCCAGATCGGCACCGACACCGGCAAGCCCTCGCGGGCGCGCAGCGAATAGGCGGCGACGGTGGTGGCGCCCTTGCCATTACGCAGGTAGTCGATGAAGATCCGCCCGACCCGGTTCTTCGGCCCGGACACGGCGCTGAGCCGATCAGGGAACAGGCCGGCCATGTGCTCGACCAAGGCATGGCTGAAGTCCTTCACTTCGTCCCAGCCAGCGCGCCGGGTCAACGGCACGACGAGGTGCATGCCCTTGCCGCCGCTGGTCTTGAGGAACACCTTCAGCCCCAGCTCATCGAGCAGGGTGAGGGTCAGTTGGGTGGCCTCGAGCATGGCTTTCCAGGGCAGTGCGGGATCCGGGTCGAGGTCGAGGACGAAGCGGTCGGGCTTGTCGAAGTCCTTGGTGGTGGCATTCCAGGTGTGCAATTCGAGCGTGTTCATCTGCACCGCGCCCAGCAGGCTGTCGGCGCGGTTGAGCACCATGGCCGCCTGGCCGGCCTGAGCCTTGCTGTAGCTGAGCACGTGGGGAATGTGCAGATGGCCGGCGTTCTTCTGGAAAAACAGCTCGCCGCCCAGGCCATCCGGTGCCCGGACCAGGGCGACAGGCCGATCCTTGAGCTGCGGCAGCAGCCGGTCGGCGACCTGGGCGTAGTACTGTGCGACCTGGCGCTTGGTGGCCCCGGTGGTCGCGTCGACCACGCGCTCGGGGTGGGTCAGGCGCAGGTTGCCCAGGCCCTCGGGTCGTGTCTGTGCTGCGCGCTTGGCGGGCATCGCTCGCTCCAGGTCGATGGCGGTGGCGGGTTTGTCGTCGCGCAGACCGTGAAACACCGAATGGCGCACGATGCCTTCGCGGGTCATCTGGGCGTAGGCGACTTCCGCCAGCAGTTGCGGCTTGAGCCAATGCACGCCGCGGGCTTCGGCTCCGGTGGGGGGGCTGGCCAAGGGCGACTTGGCGGTCTGCAGCGGTTTCAGGCGAGCGAGGATGCTGTCCAGGGTGGCGGCGCTGAAGCCGGTGCCGACCTTGCCGGCGTAGCGCAACTGGCCGCTGTCGCGGTCGTGCAGGGCCAGCAGCAGGGCGCCGAAACCGTGGCGGCTACCCTTTGGGTCGGTATAGCCGACGATCACGAATTCCTGGCGCTGCTTGCACTTGAGTTTGATCCAGTCGCCGCTGCGCCGGCCGACATAGGGGCTGTCGGCACGTTTGCCGATCAGCCCCTCGAGTTCCAGCCGGCAGGCGCTGTCGAGTAGCGAATCGATCGGCTCATTGAAATCGGCGGAGTACCTGAGCAGCGGCGAGGCGTGGTCATCCAGCAGCTTGGCCAGGGTGTTGCGACGTGCCTGTAGCGGTAGTTCGCGCAGATCCTCATCGCCCAGCCAGGGCAGGTCGAACAGGTAGTAGGTGATGTGTTCGTCGTGCTCGGTGTCGAAGGCGTTCTGCAAGGCCTGGAAATCGGCCACGCCGTTGTCGTCGACCACCACCATCTCGCCGTCCAGCCATGCGGCATCGAGCCCCAGCGCCTTGAGCGCCTCGACCTGGCGGGGCATCTTCGTACTCCAGTCGTGGCCATTGCGGGTGAACAGGCGTATGTCGTCACCGTCGATGCGCGCCAGGATCCGGTAGCCGTCGAATTTGACTTCGTAACGCCAGTCGCCGCTGGGCGGGGAGTCGACCAACGTGGCCAGTTGTGGCGTAAGAAGCGCCGGCAGGGACTTGCGACCGGCCTTGCGCTTGCGCGTGGAAGCGGTTGCCTTGGCTGGGCGCCGTGGTGGCAGGGTGCGGTCGCTCAGCACGCTGTCCGGCAGGGCTTCGACGATGCGGTAGTCGGTTTCGCTGCGCGCCTGTCCGTCATGGGACTTGACCAGCATCCACTGCTCTTTCTTGCCGGCCAGGTGGGTGCGGAACAGGTTCCAGATTCCAGATAGTTTTTCGCCCTGCAGGCGAAAGCGCAGCTTGCCCTTGGCATAGGCTTCATGCGGATCGCCCTCGGGCTCCCAGACACCCCGGTCCCAGACGATCACATCACCGGCGCCGTAATGGCCTTCGGGGATGTGCCCTTCGAAGTTGGCATAGTCCAGCGGGTGATCCTCCACGTGCACTGCCAGGCGCCGAACCTTGGGGTCGAGCGAGGGGCCCTTGGGGATCGCCCAGCTCTTGAGGGTGCCGTCGAGTTCCAGGCGGAAGTCGTAGTGCAGGTGGCTGGCATCGTGTTTCTGGATGCAGTACTGCAGCGCGTGGGCCGAGTGTGGCTTGGCGCGCTTGCCAGCCGGCTCGGGCGTGGCGTTGAAGTCGCGCTTGCGCTGGTATTCCTGCAGGGGCTTGGCCATGGCGGGCTCCGGGAGGGTTCGCGGGTCTCAAGATTGGGAGGTGGCGGCGCGGCGTGGAGTTCAAAAAAAGCGTGGGGCGGTGCTTTGTGAAGAAACTCTGAATTATTGCTTCGTGGGGGCAGTCGACCGTGTGAAGCCCACTGATGGAGAACGTTCATGCCTAGACCCGATGACCCAAGACCGCAGGTTGATATCGACGACACCGAGGACCGCATGGGCAGTGTCCACGAACTGGATTTCAGCGAGCGCCGCGATGAACGCCAGGGGCGTGTCGGCGACGAGCGTCCGGCGCGCGAAATCGCCGAGGATTACCCGCCCCGACGTGTCGCCGAAAGCGGCATGACCGGCGGCGAGGCCCTGAGCGATAGCCTGCACGAGGACAATGTCACCCTCGACGATTTGAGCCCAGACACGCTGTTTGATGAAACCGGCGCTCGCGACCCGCATGAGCCTGGCACAGGCGGCGGGCCTGCCGACCAGGACCTGCGCCAGGTGGACGCCCAGGAGATCGGTGGCGGCATCGGCCTGGACGAGGCCGAACTCGCCCGCTCGGCGCCATTGGACGGTGAGCCGTGGACCGATGAGGTGGTGCCTGATGACGACAGGAGAGAGCCGTGATGAATGAGCAACGCTGTTCCTGCAACCACTGTTCCTGCACCGTAGATGCCAATGCCCTGGTCCAGGATGGCAAGGCCTATTGCTGCGAAGCCTGCGCGACGGGGCATAGCAATGGGGAGGCTTGTCGTATGGCGGACTGCAAATGTGGAGAGATAACCCAGCCGAAGGAGAGCAATGTCGATAACGCTTTGGATGAAACATTTCCGGCGAGTGATCCTATATCGCCATAAAGTTCTTTCATTCTCGACGGCTGTTTCGTTAGAATCTCCGGTGAAGGGGAGTTATTATATCAACATGCGCACCATTCAATAGCAGCTCTTTTGATCTTGATCTTGATCTTGATCTTGATCTTGATCTTGATCTTGCTTCTAAGTGCACAATAGTTCAGA
>NZ_NIBE01000124.1:103201-103650 GCF_002205115.1 Pseudomonas sp. DrBHI1 | reverse complement strand
TGGGCAGGTCACGCAAGGGTTTCTTTTTGGTTGGCATACATGCACCTCTTACTCATGTTATGCCCGAACACAAAATTTCTGACACCCTCAAACAGACTATTTAAAAGTCAAAGTCAAAGTCAAAGTCAAAGTCAAAGTCAAATGCGATCGGCGTGGGTTTTAACAGGTGTAAGCGCATTCATTTTCTATAATGACGCATAGTCACCTTTTCGCCCTTACGGCGAGTCACTTTTTGTCAAACGCCCGGAGCGCCGGCCGGACAAAAGTAACCAAAAAACGCTGCGCTCCATTCATCTGGCCCTACGCTTCGCTCCGGGTCCCCTCACTCCGGCCTTGCTCCCGGGAGGACCGCGCTGCAGGGCCCATCCTGGGCCCCAGCGCTTGACGGGCATCCATGCCCGTCACCTCCCTTCGCAAGGCCTGCGTTCGGCCTCCTGAAGTCGCGAAGT
>NZ_NIBE01000124.1:102600-103191 GCF_002205115.1 Pseudomonas sp. DrBHI1 | reverse complement strand
AGGATGGGGCGTTCAGCGCGGTCCTCCCGGGAGCAAGAACGGAGCGAGGGGACCCCGGAGCGAAGCGTAGGGGCCGGATGAATGGAGCGAGGATTTTTTGGTGACTTTTTGATCCTTCAAAAAGTTACCCGCCGTAAGGGCGGAAAGGTAAATTCGCGTCGCCATCGCGAATGAATGCGCATGTGAATTTCAAAACACATGCTCTAAAAGTCAAAGTCAAAGTCAAAGTCAAAGTCAAAGTCAAATTCGGTCAGTACTGGTATTGATAGTTGTAGGTGCATTCATTTGCGATGTCGACGCATAGTCACCTTTTCGCCCTTACGGCGAGTTCCTTTTTGAAGGATCAAAAAGGAACCAAAAAATCCTCGCTCCATTCATCCGGCCCCTACGCTTCGCTCCGGGGTCCCCTCACTCCGTTCTTGCTCCCGGGAGGACCGCGCTGAACGCCCCATCCTGGGGCGCAGCGCTTGACGGGCATCCATGCCCGTCACCTCCCTCCGCAAGACCTGCGTTCGGCCTCCTGAAGTCGCGAAGTTACGGGCGGCGCCTGGGCTGGCGTAGCTGTCGCTAGTGAGGAGGGGTTAGCCTTGC
>NZ_NIBE01000124.1:99691-102590 GCF_002205115.1 Pseudomonas sp. DrBHI1 | reverse complement strand
TCCTGGGGCGCAGCGCTTGACGGGCATCCATGCCCGTCACCTCCCTCCGCAAGAACTCCGCTCGGCCTCCTGAAGTCGCAATTGGCGGCGCCTGAACTATCGCGCACTTAGAAGCAAGATCAAGATCAAGATCAAGATCAAGATCAAGATCAAGATCAAGATCAAGATCAAGATCAAGATCAAGATCAAGATCAAGATCAAGATCGTTGGTGTCGCTTAATTCTTCGACTTCGAATGCCGCCAGCCCTGGTCAAGGAACGCAAACATCACCACCAGCACCCCGGCCACCGCGAGGATCAACGCCACGCCATCGGTGGAGTGAGTCGCCGACCCGGCCACCAGCGCCAGCCCGCCCAGCGGCGCCAGGCCACCGGCCACGGCGGTACCGACCTCGCGCCCGGTGCCGAACCCCGACGAGCGGGTCTGGGTCGGGAACTGTCGGCTGAGGAACGAGCCCTGCGGGGCGAACATCATCGGCGCCAGGATCCCGGTGCCCACGGCAATGGCCAGGTAGATCATCATCGGCTCGCCGGTCGACAGCAGTTGCAGGAACGGAAAGGCGAACAGCGCCGACAGCAACCCGCCGAGCATCAGCACGGTCTTGCTGCTCCACTTGTCGCACAGCCAGCCGAAGAACGGCACGGCAAAGATCGCCACCAGGCTGGCCAAGGTCACCGACAGCGAGGTGACGTGGGCCTCGACGCCCTTGAACTGGGTCAGGTAGGCCAGCGAGAAAGTCTTGAAGATGTAGCTCAGGGCGTTGTAGCCCACGGCCACGAAGAACACCACCGCCAGGCCTTTGAGGTCGTTCCGGAACAGCAGCTTGAGCGGCGACACCTGCGGCTTGTCGTCGTCCTTGTCCAGCTCCTTGAAGTCCGGGGTCTCGGGGATGCTCTTGCGCACCCACAGGCCCACCGCCACCAGGGCGATGCTGGCGATGAACGGGATGCGCCAGCCGCCGGCCAGCAGGAACTCGTTGCCGTTCATGGTCAACAGGTACACGGTCAGCGACGACAGCAGCAGGCCCAGGTTCAGCCCCAGCGCCGGCCAGGCGCCCTGGCTGCCGCGCTTGCCTTCGCTGGCGTGCTCGTAGGAGGTCACCGCCGCGCCGGACAGTTCGGCACCGGCGCCCAGGCCCTGGATGATGCGGATGATCACCAGCAGGATCGGCGCCCATATGCCGATGGTGGCGTAGCCGGGGATCAGGCCGATCAGCATGGTGCACAGGCCCATCATGCAAAAGGTGATCACCAGCACGTGCTTGCGCCCGAAGCGATCGCCCAGGTAGCCGAACAGCACGCCGCCGAAGGGCCGGGCGATGAAGCCGATGGCGAAGGTGGAGAACGCCAGCAGCGAGGCCACCGCCGGGTTGCTCGGGTCGAAGAAGATCTTCGAGAAGACGATCGCCGCCATGGTGGCGTAGAGGTAGAAGTCGTACCACTCCAGCATCGAGCCGAAGATGGTCGCCGCCGCCACCTTGCGCAGGCGCTTGCGTTGCTGTTCGGGGGTTTCGCTCGCGGCCAGGGCCGTTTCGTGTACCGACATTGAGGTTTTCCTTGTTGTCTTTGTAATTGTGGATGCAGCGGGTGGATCAGTGGGCCTGGAGAATCTTCTCGGCGATCATCTGGCCGATGGGGATCGCCGAGGTGGCGGCGGGCGACGGCGCATTGCACACATGCACCATGCGTGGCGTCTCGGCGAACAGGAAGTCGTGCACCAGGGTGCCGTCGCGCATCACCGCCTGGGCGCGGATGCCGGCTTCATAGGGCAGCAGGTCCTCGACTTCGAGGGACGGGCAATACTTGCGGCACTGCTCCAGATAGCCGCGCTTGAACAGCGAATTCTTCATCTCGGTGGTGCCGGAACCGAGGTTGTTCCAGAGGGTTTTCCAGAAGCCCGGAAAGCGCGCGTACTCGGCGACATCGCGCCAGTTCACCGAAAACTTGCGGTAGTTCTCCCGACCAAAGCCGAGCACCGCGTTGGGGCCGACGGTGACGCTGCCGTCGATCATCCGCGTCAGGTGCACGCCGAGGAACGGCAGCTCCGGGTCGGGGATCGGGTAGATCAGGTGGTTGACGATCTGGCTCTTGCTCGCTGGCAGGCGGTAGTACTCGCCGCGGAAGGGAATGATCTGATGGTCGATCCTGACCCCGGCCAGGCGCGCCAAGCGGTCGGACTGCAGGCCAGCACAGGCCACCAGCTGGCGGGCGCGCCAGGCGTTGCCGTCGGCGCTGATCGCGACGTGGTCGCCATGTTCCTGGATGGCGCGCACGGTGGTGGACAGGCGCAGTTCGCCGCCGGCCTGGCGGATTACCTTGGCCATGGCGTCGCACACTTGCTGGTAGTCGACGATTCCGGTGGCATCGAGGAACAACGCGCCCTTGCCGACGATGTTCGGCTCCCGCTCGCGCAGGGCGTCGGCATCCAGGCGCTCGACCTTCAGGCCATTGTGCTGCGAGCGCTCGTACAGCGCCTGCATGCGCTGCACTTCCTGGTCGTTGGAGGCCACCAGCAGCTTGCCGCAGACCTCGAAGGCGATGCCGTGCGCGCCGCAGAAATCCTTGGTGGCCTGGGCGCCGCGCTTGCACAGGTCGGCTTTGAGGCTGCCGGGGGCGTAGTAGATGCCGGCATGGATCACGCCGC
This sequence comes from Pseudomonas sp. DrBHI1, assembly GCF_002205115.1. Lineage (NCBI taxonomy): Bacteria > Pseudomonadati > Pseudomonadota > Gammaproteobacteria > Pseudomonadales > Pseudomonadaceae > Pseudomonas > Pseudomonas sp. DrBHI1. The sequence goes on along the minus strand of NZ_NIBE01000124.1, from coordinate 99,947 downwards.
TGTTGTGGCCGGTCTGGTGACGGCCGAGGCTGGCTTCCTTTTCCAGGATCAGCAGCGAAGCGCCGGGGCGTCGTTCGAGCAGGGCCATCGCGGTGGCGAGGCCGACGATGCCGCCGCCGATGATGCAGTAGTCGTAGGTCATGCAGGGTACCTTGGTATTCTTGTCGGTGAATCTGCTTATCAGGTTGTCAGACTAAGTAGTTCGCGTGAAAGCCTCGCCAGGTCGCGATGGGGTTCTCCGGAGTCAGTCGAGGTC
>NZ_NIBE01000124.1:73317-99681 GCF_002205115.1 Pseudomonas sp. DrBHI1 | reverse complement strand
CGAGGCCGTGGCGAAGTCGCTACGCGGGTTTTCCATGGTGCCCAGGGCGCTGGCCATGCGCGCGAGGTCGTCGGCGTCGCGGCGGCGGGCGGCGATGGCGGCGGCCTGGGTTTCGATCCACAGGCGCATCTCGAACATCTGCACCAGGTCGGGCTTGCGCCCCTGGCTGCCGGGGAAGCGGAACACCGTGCCGCTGGGCGTCTGCGAGATGTACGAGCCGAGCCCGCGGCGGGCGATCAGCACCCCGTCGGCCTTGAGCTGCGCCACGGCCTCGCGCACCACCGAGCGGCTGACATTGAGTTGTTCAGCCAGTTGCTGTTCGGTGGGCAGGCGCGATTCGGCGGCCAGGCGGCCGGAATCGATCTCGGCGCGGATGGCGCTGACGACACGTTCGACGAGGGTGTCGGGGCGCTGGAGCTCTAGCATGGACAGGGGTTCTTATTGGTCAGGTTGTCAGACAATGCCTGTCTCGATAGTGGCCTGTCAATCTCCTGAAGGCTTGCGCGGTCCCTGTAGGAGCGATGTAACAGCTCAGATTTCGGACACGAATGTCCCGGTCCCGGCAAGGATGTTCTGCAACGTTTCCTTCACTTCATCCAGGTCGGTTCCGGCGCTGGTCAGAATGATCTCCAGCGTTTCATCCCCCTTCAGCGCATCACGATCCCCCGCCGCCACCTCGATCAGCAGCCGCTGCGCGCTCAGGGTCACCTTCAGCCCGTCCAGGGTCGACGGCTCGTCATCCAGGGTCAGGTCGACGGTGTCCTCGTCCGGATAACGGGTCAGCAGGAACATCTGGCCCTTGTCGCTGTGGCAGCACAGGGTCGCCATGTTGTCTTCCTCGTCGTCACAGGGGGTGGCGAAGAGCAGGGCGGTTTTCAGTTGCATGGGCGGCTCGGGTCAATGGCAAAGGAAAGGAATTCTGACAGCCTTGGCGGCCGCGATAAACGTAAAGTTACCGCGCATTGACCGAAATTGTCGCAGCGCTGCAAGCCGCGGTGACCGTTCAGTCGTTAAGCTGCCCAGTCGGTGGACATGACGTTCATGTCCAACGCCTGGTTTTACCGTCCGGCTTGCCGCGGGTTGGCTATCGTTGATCCGTACCCGGCGGACGTACGCGACGCTTCACCTATAACAAAGCCCAAGCGGAGTACCACAGATGGCGTTTTTCACCGCAGCCAGCAAAGCCGACTTCCAGCATCAACTGCAGACGGCCCTGGCGCAGCACATCAGCGAACAGTCCCTGCCACAAGTGGCGCTGTTCGCCGAGCAGTTCTTCGGCATCATCTCTCTGGACGAACTCACTCAGCGCAGGCTGTCGGACCTTGCCGGCTGCACGCTGTCCGCCTGGCGCATCATCGAGCGCTTCGACCCCGAACACCCGCAGGTGCGGGTCTACAACCCTGATTACGAACGCCACGGCTGGCAATCGACCCATACCGTGGTCGAGGTGCTGCACCACGACCTGCCATTCCTGGTCGACTCGGTGCGCACCGAACTCAACCGCCGCGGCTACAGCATCCACACCCTGCAGACCACCGTGCTCAGCGTGCGCCGCGGCGCCAAGGGCGAGCTGGTCGAGCTGCTGCCAAAAGGCACCCAGGGCGAGGGCGTCAGCCATGAGTCGCTGATGTACCTGGAGATCGACCGCTGCGCCAATGCCGCCGAGCTCAACACCCTGAGCATGGAGCTGGAGCAGGTGCTGGCCGAAGTGCGCGGCGTGGTCGCCGACTTCGAGCCGATGAAAGCCAAGATCCGCGAGCTGCTGGAGTTGGTGGAGCAGAACGCCTTCGGCCCGGCGCAGAACGACAAGGCCGAGGTCAAGAGCTTCCTGTCGTGGCTGCTGGACAATCACTTCACCTTCCTCGGCTACGAGGAGTTTACTGTCGAGTCCGATGCCGACGGCGGCCACCTGGTCTACGACGAGGCCTCGTTCCTGGGCCTGGCCCGCCTGCTGCGCGCAGGCCTGGGCGCCGACGACCTGCGCATCGAGGACTACGCCGTCGCCTACCTGCGCGAGCCGCGCCTGCTGTCGTTCGCCAAGGCCTCGCAGCCAAGCCGCGTGCACCGCCCGGCGTACCCGGACTACGTGTCGATCCGCCAGATCGACCAGGACGGCAAGGTCATCAAGGAATGCCGCTTCATGGGCCTGTACACCTCGTCGGTGTACGGCGAGAGCGTGCACACCATCCCGTACATCCGTGGCAAGGTCGCCGAGGTCGAACGCCGTTCCAACTTCGACCCCAAAGCCCACCTGGGCAAGGAGCTGGCCCAGGTCCTCGAGGTGCTGCCGCGCGACGACCTGTTCCAGACCCCGGTCGACGAACTGCTCAGCACTGTCATGTCGATCGTGCAGATCCAGGAGCGCAACAAGATCCGCGTGTTCCTGCGCAAGGACCCGTACGGCCGCTTCTGCTACTGCCTGGCCTACGTGCCACGTGAGATCTACTCCACCGAGGTGCGGCAGAAGATCCAGCAGGTGCTGATGGAGCGCCTGAAGGCCACCGACTGCGAGTTCTGGACCTTCTTCTCCGAGTCGGTGCTGGCCCGCGTGCAGCTGATCCTGCGGGTGGACCCGAAGAACCGCATCGACATCGATCCGCAGCAGCTGGAAAACGAAGTGATCCAGGCCTGCCGTTCGTGGCAGGACGATTTCTCGGCGCTGGTGGTGGAGAACTTCGGCGAGGCCCACGGCACCAATATTTTGGCCGACTTCCCGAAAGGCTTCCCGGCCGGCTACCGTGAGCGCTTCGCCGCGCACTCGGCCGTGGTCGACATGCAGCATGTGCTGAACCTGTCCGAAGCCAAGCCGCTGGCCATGAGCTTCTACCAGCCGCTGACCCAATTGGGCGAGCGCCAGCTGCACTGCAAGCTGTACCACGCCGATACGCCGCTGGCGCTGTCGGACGTGCTGCCGATCCTGGAAAACCTCGGCCTGCGCGTGCTCGGCGAGTTCCCGTACCGCCTGCGCCACGCCAGCGGCCGCGAGTTCTGGATCCACGACTTCGCCTTCACCTACAGCGAAGGCCTCAATCTTGATATCCAGCAGCTCAACGACACCTTCCAGGACGCCTTCGTCCATATCGTCAAGGGCGACGCCGAAAACGATGCCTTCAACCGCCTGGTGCTGACTGCTGGTCTGCCGTGGCGCGACGTGGCGCTGCTGCGCGCCTATGCCCGCTACCTCAAGCAAATTCGCCTGGGCTTCGATCTGGGCTACATCGCCAGCACCCTGAACAACCACACCGACATCGCCCGCGAGCTGACCCGGTTGTTCAAGACCCGCTTCTACCTGGCGCGCAAGCTGACCCAGGAGGACCTGGACGACAAGCAACAGCGCCTGGAGCAGGCGATTCTCAGCGCCCTGGACGAGGTCCAGGTACTCAACGAGGACCGCATCCTGCGTCGCTACCTGGACCTGATCAAGGCCACCCTGCGCACCAACTTCTACCAGCCGGACGCCAACGGCCAGAACAAGTCGTACTTCAGCTTCAAGTTCAACCCCAAGCTGATCCCGGAACTGCCGAAACCGGTGCCGAAATTCGAGATCTTCGTCTATTCGCCACGGGTCGAGGGCGTGCACCTGCGCTTCGGCAACGTCGCCCGCGGCGGCCTGCGCTGGTCGGATCGCGAAGAGGACTTCCGCACCGAAGTGCTCGGCCTGGTCAAGGCTCAGCAGGTGAAGAACTCGGTGATCGTGCCGGTGGGCGCCAAGGGCGGCTTCCTGCCGCGCCGCCTGCCGCTGGGCGGCAGCCGTGATGAAATCGCCGCCGAAGGCGTGGCGTGCTACCGCATCTTCATCTCCGGCCTGCTCGACATCACCGACAACCTCAAGGACGGTGGCGTGGTGCCGCCGGCCAACGTGGTGCGTCACGATGAGGACGATCCGTACCTGGTGGTGGCGGCCGACAAAGGCACCGCGACCTTCTCCGACATCGCCAATGGCATCGCCATCGACTATGGCTTCTGGCTGGGCGACGCCTTCGCCTCTGGCGGCTCGGCTGGCTATGACCACAAGAAGATGGGTATCACCGCCCGTGGTGCCTGGGTCGGCGTGCAGCGTCACTTCCGCGAACGCGGCATCAACGTGCAGGAAGACCCGATCACCGTGGTCGGTGTCGGCGACATGGCCGGCGACGTGTTCGGCAACGGCCTGCTGATGTCCGACAAGCTGCAACTGGTGGCCGCGTTCAACCACCTGCACATCTTCATCGATCCGAATCCGGATCCGGCCACCAGCTTCGTCGAGCGCAAGCGTCTGTTCGACCTGCCGCGCTCGGCCTGGAGCGACTACGACACCAGCATCATGTCCGAAGGCGGCGGGATCTTCCCGCGCAGCGCCAAGAGCATCGCCATCAGCCCGCAGATGAAGGAACGCTTCGCCATCGAGGCCGACCGCCTGACCCCGACCGAGCTGCTGCACGCGTTGCTGCAGGCGCCGGTGGACCTGCTGTGGAACGGCGGTATCGGCACCTACGTCAAGGCCAGCAGCGAAAGCCACGCTGATGTCGGCGACAAGGCCAACGACGCCCTGCGCGTCAACGGCAACGAGCTGCGCTGCAAGGTGGTGGGCGAGGGCGGCAACCTGGGCATGACCCAGCTCGGCCGGGTCGAGTTCGGCCTCAACGGCGGCGCCACCAACACCGACTTCATCGATAACGCCGGCGGCGTGGACTGCTCCGACCACGAGGTCAACATCAAGATCCTGCTCAACGAAGTGGTGCAGGGTGGCGACATGACCGAGAAGCAGCGCAACCAGCTGCTGGGCAGCATGACAGACGAAGTCGCAGGGCTGGTGCTGGGCAACAACTACAAGCAGACGCAAGCGCTGTCGCTGGCTGCCCGTCGCGCCCGAGAGCGAATCGCCGAGTACAAGCGCCTGATGGCCGACCTCGAGGCCCGTGGCAAGCTGGACCGCGCCATCGAGTTCCTGCCCACCGAAGAGCAACTGGCCGAGCGCCTGGCGGCCGGTCACGGCCTGACCCGCGCCGAGCTGTCGGTGCTGATCTCGTACAGCAAGATCGATCTCAAGGAGCAACTGCTCAAGTCGTTGGTGCCGGACGACGACTACCTGACCCGTGACATGGAAACGGCCTTCCCGCCGTCGCTGGTAAGCAAGTTCGCCGACTCGATGCGCCGCCATCGCCTCAAGCGCGAGATCGTCAGCACCCAGATCGCCAACGATCTGGTCAACAACATGGGCATCACCTTCGTTCAGCGCCTGAAGGAGTCCACCGGCATGAGCCCGGCGAACGTCGCCGGCGCCTATGTGATCGTGCGCGACATCTTCCACCTGCCGCACTGGTTCCGCCAGATCGAGGCTCTGGACTACCAAGTCCCTGCCGAGATCCAGCTGACCCTGATGGACGAGCTGATGCGCCTGGGCCGCCGCGCCACCCGCTGGTTCCTGCGCAGCCGTCGCAACGAGCAGGACGCGGGTCGCGATGTCGCCCACTTCGGGCCGAAGATCGCCCAGTTGGGCCTGAAACTGGACGAGTTGCTGGAAGGTCCGACCCGTGAGCGTTGGATGGTCCGCTACCAAGGCTTCGTCGAGGCCGGCGTGCCGGAACTGCTGGCGCGCATGGTGGCGGGCACCACCCACCTGTACACCCTGTTGCCGATCATCGAGGCCTCGGACGTCACCGGTCACGATCCGGCGCAGGTGGCCAAGGCCTTCTTCGCCGTGGGCAGCTCGCTGGACCTGACCTGGTACCTGCAGGAAATCAGCAACCTGCCGGTGGAGAACAACTGGCAGGCCTTGGCCCGTGAGGCGTTCCGCGACGACATCGACCTGCAGCAGCGGGCGATCACCATCTCGGTGTTGCAGATGGCCGACGCGCCGCAAGACATGGATGCACGGGTGGCGCTGTGGTGCGAGCAGCACCGGGTGATGGTCGAGCGCTGGCGCGCCATGCTCGACGACCTGCGCAATGCCAGCGGCACCGACTATGCGATGTACGCGGTGGCCAACCGCGAGCTGGTCGACCTGGCGATGAGCGGGCAGGCGGCGGTGATTCCGTCCTGAGCCTGGCGTTGAGGTAAAAGAAAGCCCCGGCAGTGATGCCGGGGCTTTTTCATATCTGCTGGCACAATCTCTGTGGGAACGGTGTGTTATTTGAACCTGCGCTCCACGCCTTTCTCCACCAGAATCTTCGCCGAGATCTCCTCCACCGAGAAATGCGTGGAGTTGATGTTGGGAATGTTCTCCCGACGGAACAGGTTCTCCACCTCGCGCACCTCGAACTCGCACTGGGCAAAGCTCGAGTAGCGGCTGTTGGGCTTGCGCTCGTGGCGGATGGCGGTCAGGCGGTCGGGGTCGATGGTCAGGCCGAACAGCTTGCTGTGGTGCTTCTTCAGCACCGCCGGCAGTTGCAGGCGCTCCATGTCGTCCTCGGTCAGCGGGTAGTTGGCGGCGCGGATGCCGAACTGCATGGCCATGTACAGGCAGGTCGGGGTCTTGCCGCAGCGCGACACACCGACCAGGATCAGGTCGGCCTTGTCGTAATAGTGGGTGCGCGCGCCGTCGTCGTTGTCGAGGGCAAAGTTGACCGCCTCGATGCGCTCCATGTAGTTGGAATTGCCACCGATCGAGTGGGACTTGCCCACGGAATACGACGAATGGGCGGTCAATTCCTGCTCGAGCGGGGATAAAAACGTCGAGAAGATGTCGATCATGAAGCCATTGGACGTGGCCATGACCTCGCGGATGTCCTGGTTGACGATGGTGTCGAAAATGATCGGACGCACCCCGTCGCGCTCGGCCGCGGCGTTGATCTGCTGGACCATGGCCCGGGCCTTGTCCAGCGTGTCGATGTAGGGGCGCGTGAATTTATTGAACGGAATGCTCTCGAATTGTGCGAGCAAGCTCTGGCCCAGCGTTTCTGCAGTGATGCCGGTACCGTCGGAGATGAAGAACGCGGTTCGTTTCATTTGCACCTGGGGGCCTTAAGCTGCCGAAGATTTCTGGATATGATAGGTTCGGTTTGCCGAACGCGGTTGCTCGGCATTCTCACTTATTTTCCAGGTCCAGGCCACAAGCGTCCGGCCCAGTCAGTCAGGCAGGCGGGCGCCCTTGAGCTTTTCCAATACAGTTAGTGGAGAGATCACCTTGGTAGAGTACGTAGTTTCCCTCGATAAGCTCGGCGTCCATGATGTGGAGCATGTGGGGGGCAAGAACGCATCCCTGGGCGAGATGATCAGTAACCTCGCAGGTGCCGGTGTCTCGGTGCCGGGCGGCTTTGCCACTACGGCTCAGGCGTACCGCGATTTTCTCGAACAAAGTGGCCTCAACGACCGCATCCACGCGGCGCTCGATGCGCTGGACGTCGATGACGTCAACGCTCTGGCCAAGACCGGCGCGCAGATCCGCCAGTGGGTGATGGAAGCCGATTTCCCGGCGCGCCTGGATTCGGAAATCCGTACGGCCTTCGCCGAGATGGCCGGCGGCAATGAAAACATGGCGGTGGCCGTGCGTTCCTCGGCCACCGCCGAAGACCTGCCGGATGCCTCCTTTGCCGGCCAGCAGGAGACCTTCCTCAACATTCGTGGCGTCGACAACGTGATCCGCGCGGCGAAGGAAGTGTTCGCGTCGCTGTTCAACGACCGCGCCATTTCCTACCGCGTGCACCAGGGCTTCGACCACAAGCTGGTGGCCCTGTCCGCTGGTGTGCAGCGCATGGTCCGCTCCGAGACCGGCACCGCCGGCGTGATGTTCACCCTCGACACCGAGTCGGGTTTTCGCGATGTGGTGTTCATCACCGGCGCCTACGGCCTGGGCGAGACCGTGGTGCAGGGCGCGGTCAACCCTGACGAATTCTACGTGCACAAGCAGACGCTGCAGGCCGGCCGCCCGGCGATCCTGCGCCGCAACCTGGGCAGCAAGGCGATCAAGATGGTCTACGGCGACGAGGCCAAGGCCGGTCGTTCGGTCAAGACCGTCGAGGTCGAGCGTGCCGAGCGCGCGCGCTTCTGCCTGAGCGACGCCGAGGTAAACGAGCTGGCCAAGCAGGCGATGATCATCGAGCAGCACTACCAGCGCCCGATGGACATCGAATGGGCCAAGGACGGTGACGACGGCAAGCTGTACATCGTCCAGGCCCGCCCTGAGACCGTGAAGAGCCGCTCCAGCGCCAATGTCATGGAACGCTACCTGCTGAAAGAGAAAGGCACCGTGCTGGTCGAGGGCCGCGCCATCGGCCAGCGCATCGGCGCCGGCAAGGTCCGCGTGATCAACGATGTCTCGGAAATGGACAAGGTCCAGCCGGGCGACGTACTGGTCTCGGACATGACCGACCCGGACTGGGAGCCGGTGATGAAGCGCGCCAGCGCCATCGTCACCAACCGCGGCGGGCGTACCTGCCACGCGGCGATCATCGCCCGTGAACTGGGCATCCCGGCTGTCGTCGGCTGCGGCAACGCCACCCAGGTCCTGAAAGACGGTCAGGGCGTCACTGTATCCTGCGCCGAAGGCGATACCGGCTTCATCTTCGAAGGTGAGCTGGGCTTCGACGTCAAGCAGAACTCGGTCGATGCCATGCCGGAACTACCGTTCAAGATCATGATGAACGTCGGCAACCCGGACCGCGCCTTCGACTTCGCCCAGTTGCCCAACGCCGGTGTCGGCCTGGCGCGCCTGGAGTTCATCATCAACCGCATGATCGGCGTGCACCCCAAGGCGCTGCTCAACTACGCCGGCTTGCCGCCGGAGCTGAAGGAAAGCGTCGACAAGCGCATCGCCGGCTACGACGACCCGGTCGGCTTCTATGTCGAGAAGCTGGTCGAGGGCATCAGCACCCTGGCTGCGGCCTTCTACCCGAAAAAGGTCATCGTGCGCCTTTCGGACTTCAAGTCCAACGAGTACGCCAACCTGATCGGCGGCAAGCTCTACGAGCCGGAAGAAGAGAACCCGATGCTGGGCTTCCGCGGTGCCTCGCGCTACATCAGCGAGTCGTTCCGTGACTGCTTCGAGCTCGAGTGCCGTGCGCTGAAGCGGGTGCGCAACGAGATGGGCCTGACCAACGTCGAGATCATGGTGCCATTCGTGCGTACCCTGGGCGAAGCCAGCCAGGTTGTCGACCTGCTCGCCGAGAATGGCCTGGCCCGCGGTGACAACGGCCTGCGCGTGATCATGATGTGCGAGCTGCCGTCCAATGCCATCCTTGCCGAAGAGTTCCTCGAGTACTTCGACGGCTTCTCCATCGGCTCCAACGACCTGACCCAGCTGACCCTGGGCCTGGACCGCGACTCTGGCATCATTGCCCACCTGTTCGATGAACGTAACCCGGCCGTGAAGAAGCTGCTGGCCAATGCCATCGCCGCGTGCAACAAGGCCGGCAAGTACATCGGCATCTGCGGCCAGGGCCCGTCGGACCACCCGGACCTGGCCAAGTGGCTGATGGAGCAGGGCATCGAGAGCGTGTCGCTGAACCCGGACTCGGTGCTCGAGACCTGGTTCTTCCTGGCCGAGGGCCAGGGCGCGGCCTGATGCGCTGAAGGCAACACACTGTGGGAGCGGGCTTGCCCCGCGATAGCGCCAGATGGGACAGCAGTGTCTGCAGGTCTGGCTCAATCGCGGGGCAAGCCCGCTCCCACGTTCAAGTCACCTGTTTTTTCGTGAACCCATGCAAAGCAGCTCCACCCAATTCCCCGTCGCGTTGCTCAGTGCCGAGCGCCGCGGCGACCTCAGCGAAGATGTCTATCGGATCAAGGCCGGCAACAGCCCCGACCCGAGCGTCGAGCTGGCCGTCACCCGCCTGGGCCTGGCCGACCAGGATCGCGCGCAGGGCGTGCCGGTCATCCTCCTGCACGGCAGTTTCTCCAACCGGCGCTTCTGGTACTCGCCCAAGGGCGTCGGCCTGGGCGCCTACCTGGCCCGCGCCGGGTTCGATGTGTGGATCCCGGAGATGCGCGGCCATGGCCTGTCGCCGCGCAACCGCGACTGGCGGCAGAACCGCGTGGCCGACTATGCCCGCTACGACCTGCCGGTAATCGGCGCTTTCGTTCGTGAGCAGGCCGGGCAGGCGCCGCACTGGGTCGGCCACTCGTTGGGTGGCACCACCCTGGCGGCGGCCCTGGGCAGCGGTTGCCTGGATACCGCGCTGGTGGCCAGTGCGGCGCTGTTCGGCACCCAGGTCAGCCGGGTCTACTGGCCGCTGAAAGTGCCGCCGGTGGAGTGGGGCGCGCGGGTGTTGCTCAAGCGCTTCGCGCAGATCTCGGGCTCGCGCCTCAAGCGTGGCCCTGAGGACGAACCTATCGGTTTGGCCTTGGAGAGCCTGCGCTGGAATGGCCTGTTCGGCCGCTTCGGCGACAAGGACAAGGACTGGTGGGCGGGCCTGGCCGAGGTCGAGGTGCCGCTACTGGCGGTGGCCGGGGCCGGCGACTTCCAGGACCCGGTGTGGGCCTGTCGCAAGCTGTTCGAGCAGTTCGGCGGTGACGCCAGGCAGTTCCTGCGCCTGGGGCGCGAGGAGGGCTTCGAGGCCTTCGGACATGTCGACATGCTGGTCAGCAAGGCGGCGCAAACCCAGGTGTGGCCGCTGGTGGAGCGCTGGTTGAGGGATCCGCGAGTGCCGGTGCATGCCTCGACGGTGGTGATGGAGCCGGTGCCCGCCAATTGATTGCGTGTCGGCATCTTCGCAGGTAAAGGCGAACTGACTGCTCGGTCCCGGATGACTGCCGGCCTCCTGCGGTGTAGCCTTGCTCCACATCCGCTTTCGTTGTGACTGACAGGAGTTTCCCATGCAGCATTACGTAACGCCCGACCTGTGCGACGCCTACCCGGACCTGGTCCAGGTGCTCGAACCGATGTTCAGCAACTTCGGCGGCCACGACTCGTTCGGTGGCCAGATCGTCACCATCAAGTGCTTCGAGGATAACTCGCTGGTGAAGGAGCAGGTCGAACTCGACGGCAAGGGCAAGGTCCTGGTGGTCGACGGCGGCGGCTCGCTGCGCCGCGCGCTGCTGGGCGACATGCTCGCCGAGAAGGCCGCGAAGAATGGCTGGGAAGGCCTGCTGATCTACGGCTGCGTGCGTGACGTGGACGTGCTGGCGCAGACCGATGTCGGCATCCAGGCCCTGGCCAGTCACCCGATGAAGACCGACAAGCGCGGCATCGGCGACCTCAATGTCGCGGTGACCTTCGCCGGCGTGACCTTCCGCCCGGGCGAGTACGTGTATGCCGACAACAACGGCGTGCTGGTCTCGCCAAGCCCGCTGAAGATGCCCGAGTGACGCGCCGTACACCGATGGAGCTTTGATGTTCGAGGAAGACAACGCGCAGTGGGGCCTGGTGCATGCCCTGGTGCTCGATGGCAAGGGTGGCGCGCGCTCGATCGCCCGCACCGAGCTGGACGACCTGCAGCTGCAGCCCCAGGAGAGCCTGTGGCTGCACTGGGATCGCAGTCACCCGCAGACCCGCACCTGGTTGCTCCACGACAGTGGCCTCAGCGAGTTCGCCTGCGAGCTGCTGCTGGAGGAAAACACCCGCCCACGCCTGCTGCCGCTGGTCGACGAGCAGATGCTGCTGTTCCTGCGCGGGGTCAACCTCAACCCGGGCGCCGAGCCCGAGGACATGGTCTCGGTGCGCATCTTCGCCGAGGCGCGGCGGGTCATTTCCCTGCGTCTGCGGCCCCTGCGGGCGAGTGACGAGGTCTTGCAGCAACTGGACGAGGGCAGGGGGCCGAAGACTGCCTCCGAACTGCTGTTGCTGATGGGCGAGCTGTTGACCGAAAAGGTCCAGGCGCTGGTCAGTGACCTGTCAGAAGCGGTCGATCTGGAAGAAGAAAAGGCAGAATCCGACGAACGGTATTCTCCGGCCCAGGGCAGCCTGCAGCAGATCCGTCGCCGCGCCGCCGGCCTGCGGCGTTTCCTCGCCCCCCAGCGCGACATCTATGCCCAGCTGTCGCGCAATAAATACAGCTGGTTCGCCGATGCCGATGGGGACTACTGGAACGAGCTGAACAACAGCCTGATCCGCTACCTCGAAGAGCTCGAGCTGGCCCGCGAGCGCGCCGCGCTGGTGCTGGAAAGCGAGGACCGGCGGCGCAGCGAGCGGATGAACCGGACCATGTACCGGTTCGGCATCATCACCTGCATATTCCTGCCCATGAGCTTCGTTACCGGGCTGCTTGGCATCAATGTCGGCGGAATTCCGGGGGCGGAAAACCCCTACGGCTTCCTGTTCGCCTGCATCGTCGTGCTGGGGCTGGCGGCAGGGCAGTGGTGGATGTTTCGGCGGTTGCGGTGGGTTTGACATCGAAGGGGCCGCTGCGCAGCCCATCGCGACACAAGGCCGCTCCTACAGGGATCGCGTTTGCCTGTGGGAGCGGCCTTGTGTCGCGATGGGGCGCGCAGCGGTCCCTGAGTAGTGGCCAGCGGAGGCATTTTGAAACATTCGTCCCAGTGGCAGGTGTGACCCGTCGTCACCAGCCCTCGTCTTTGACTGACATTGCGCGAGGTGCCCATGCACGATCCGTTTGAAGAATCCCTGCGCGACCTGCTCAAGGCGTCGCCGTCCGGCCAGGACCGCGACGACGCCGCCTGCCTGGGTCGCGTGCTCAAGACCGCCAACCGCCAGGTCGGCGCGGGCGATCTGTTCAGCCTGCTTGGCCGCTGGAGCCAGGCGCTGCTGATCGCCGTGAACAATGGTTCGGCGCACGTCGCGCCGGTCCGTCGCAACTCTACCCGCAAACCTGCCGCCGGCAGCAACGCAGATAAGGCCGATTGAATATGGAACTCGATCTCTGGACCCAGAGCTTGGTCACCGCCATGACTGCCCTTTGGACCAAAGTGGCGAACTTCATCCCCAACCTGTTCGGCGCGCTGGTGGTGGTGCTGCTTGGTTTCGTCGTGGCCAAGCTGCTCGACACCCTGCTGTCCAAGGTGCTGGCCAAGTTCGGCCTGGATCGCCTGATGAGCGGCACCGGGCTGACCAAGATGCTCGCCCGGGTCGGCATCCAGGTGCCGATCTCGACCCTGATCGGCAAGATCGTCTACTGGTTCGTGCTGCTGATCTTCCTGGTCTCGGCCGCCGAATCCCTGGGGCTCGAGCGGGTCTCGGCGACCCTCGACATGCTCGCCCTGTACCTGCCCAAGGTGTTTGGCGCGGCCCTGGTGCTGCTGGCCGGCGTGCTTCTGGCGCAACTGGTCAACGGCCTGGTGCGCGGTGCCGCCGAGGGCATTGGCCTGGAATACGCCGCCGGCGTCGGGCGCATCGCCCAGGGCCTGGTGATCATCATCAGCATCTCGGTGGCCATCAGCCAGCTCGAGGTCAAGACCGACCTGCTGAACCACGTGATCGTCATTGGCTTGATTACCGTTGGTCTGGCAATTGCATTGGCGATGGGGCTGGGCAGCCGGGAAATCGCCGGGCAGATCCTGGCCGGCATCTATGTGCGCGAGCTGTACCAGGTCGGCCAGCAGGTGCGCATTGGCGAGGTCGAAGGCCACATCGAGGAGATCGGCACGGTCAAGACGACCCTGCTGACCGATGAGGGCGAACTGGTGTCGCTGTCTAATCGCGAGCTGCTCGAGCAGCGCGTGAATAGCCGCTAACCGCGCAAAAGCTGTTAATGTATGCCGCCGCAAAAATCGGCCCAGGGGCCGAGCGGCGACATTGACCTGACTGTCGGCCAGATCCGTTTTGAATAAAGTTCATTCGCCGCCCATGCGCTATGACCCCCGCGAGCTCACCGACGAGGAGTTGGTGGCGCGATCGCATGAGGAGCTGTTTCACGTCACCCGCGCCTACGAGGAGCTGATGCGCCGCTACCAGCGCACGCTGTTCAACGTCTGCGCGCGCTACCTGGGGAACGATCGGGATGCCGACGATGTCTGTCAGGAGGTGATGCTCAAGGTGCTCTACGGGTTGAAGAACTTCGAGGGCAAGTCCAAGTTCAAGACCTGGCTCTACAGCATCACCTACAACGAATGCATCACCCAGTACCGCAAGGAGCGTCGCAAGCGCCGGCTGATGGATGCCCTGAGTCTGGACCCTGTCGAAGAGGCGTCCGAGGACAAGGCACCGAAGCCGGAGGAAAAAGGCGGGCTGGACAGATGGCTGGTGCATGTGAACCCGATCGACCGGGAAATCCTGGTGCTGCGATTTGTCGCAGAGCTGGAATTCCAGGAGATCGCGGACATCATGCACATGGGCCTGAGCGCCACGAAGATGCGCTACAAGCGTGCGCTCGACAAGCTTAGAGAGAAATTTGCAGGCCTGGCTGAAACTTAGTTGTCAGCAAATACCTCTAACCAATCGGCAAGTTCTGCTAGACTTGCCGTCGAGTTGTCCCCCCGGATTTTGGTGGGACTGCTTAACTATCACCAGATGGGGATTTAACGGATGAAATTGAAAAACACCTTGGGCTTGGCCATTGGCTCGCTCGTGGCCGCTACTTCGTTCGGCGTTCTGGCTCAAGGCCAAGGCGCTGTCGAAATCGAAGGCAACGTCACCAAGCAGTACTACGACAGCGAACGTAACTTCAAGAACGACGGCACCAACCCAGGTGTCCGCCTCGGTTACTTCCTGACCGACGACGTCTCCCTGGACCTGGGCTACAACGAGACCCACAACGCGCGTGGCGAAGTCTTCAACAAAGACATCAAAGGCTCCAAGACCAAGCTGGACGCCACCTACCACTTCGGTACCGTCGGTGACGCCCTGCGTCCGTACGTTTCCGCTGGTTTCGCTCACGAGAGCCTGGGCCAGGCCACTCGTAACGGCCGTGACCACTCCACCTTCGCCAACGTTGGCGCTGGCGCCAAGTGGTACATCACCGACATGTTCTTCGCCCGTGCCGGCGTCGAAGCCATGTACAACATCGACAACGGCAACACCGAGTGGGGCCCGACCGTCGGTCTGGGTCTGAACTTCGGTGGTAGCGGTGGCCAGAAAGCCGCTCCTGCGCCGGCTCCGGTCGCCGAAGTCTGCTCCGACAGCGACAACGATGGCGTCTGCGACAACGTCGACAAGTGCCCTGACACCCCAGCCAACGTTACCGTTGACGCTGATGGCTGCCCGGCTGTTGCCGAAGTCGTTCGCGTTGAACTGGACGTCAAGTTCGACTTCGACAAGTCGGTCGTCAAGCCAAACAGCTACGGCGACATCAAGAACCTGGCTGACTTCATGAAGCAGTACCCACAGACCACCACCACCGTGGAAGGTCACACTGACTCCGTCGGCCCAGACGCTTACAACCAGAAGCTGTCCGAGCGTCGTGCCAACGCTGTCAAGCAAGTCCTGACCCAGCAGTACGGCATCGAATCGAGCCGTGTTGACTCGGTTGGCTACGGTGAGACCCGTCCGGTCGCCGACAACGCCACCGAAGCTGGTCGCGCCGTCAACCGTCGCGTAGAAGCTCAGGTAGAAGCCCAGGCCAAGTAATTGGTTTGACGCTTCACGAAAAACCCGGCCTTGGCCGGGTTTTTCTTTGCCTGCGATTTGTCGCGAATGCGCTCAGGGCTTGAGCAGCACCAGCAACAACACCATGTTCAACAGCAGTGACACCAACCCAATCGTTCGCCATACCTTCAACGGCTCGCGCTCCAGCAGCGGCCGTGGCCGCTCGGTCAGCTCCTGGCGATCTCCCCGCTCCAGCAACAGCAACCACTGCTCTGCGGTCTCGAACCGCTGCGCGGGGTCGGCGGCCACCGCCTGCAACAGGTTACGCTGCAACCATTCCGGTAGATCCGGCCGATAACGCGCCGGGTTCACTGGCGTACCGAAACGCGGCCGCTGGAACGCCTCGACCTCGCCGTAGGGGTAATGGCCGGTGAGCAGGTGGTAAAGCGTCACGCCCACGGCATACAGGTCCTGGCGCGGCGCGGGGGGCTGGCCGTCGAAGGCTTCCGGGGCGAGAAACGAGGGTGTGCCCGGCAAGGCATGGGGCGGGTCTTCGCAAAGCCCAGGGCAGTACGCCAGCCCAAAGTCCAGCAGGCGCAACTGGCCATCGCTGCCGTAGTGCAGGTTCTCCGGCTTGATGTCGCGGTGCAGCAGGTTGCGCCGATGCAGCACGCCGACGGCTTGCAGCAGCTGGCGGGCGACCTCCAGCCATTGCGCCAGCGGCAGCGGGGGCTGTCCGCTGAGGGGCGTGCCGGGGTAATCGCGCATCAGGTAGTACAGATGCTGGCGTTGACTGGCCGGGTGCACCTCAGGGAAGTGACGGCCGGCGACACGGCGTAGGAACCACTCTTCCAGCAGCAGCGCCTGGGCGGCCCCGGGCTCCTGGTCGCGTGACTGCGGCAGGGTCTTGAGCAGCCAGGGTTGGCCGTGCGGGTCGCGGACCCGGTACAGCAGCGATTGCCGACTCTGGGCCAGCAGGCCGTCGACTTGCCAGCCATCGATCGACTGGCCGTCACGCAACGCACCTGGCAGCGGCCAGTGCTGGAGTTGCGCCAGCGTGTCGCCCAGATTGCTGGCGCCCAGTTGATCTACTCGCACCAGCAAGGCGCTGGCGTTGTCCTGGCTGCCGCAATGGTGGGCACTGGCAACCAGGGTTTCGGCGGCCATCTGCAGGTCGGGTTGTTCGCGCAGGATCGCGCGGATGTGCGCATCGCCCAGGCTGGCCCACACGCCGTCGCTGAGCAGCACGAAGCACTCGCCTTCGCACAGGTCGCCTTCCAGGTAGTCCACCAGCAGTTGCTGGTCCAGCCCCAGCGCGCGCTTGAGCACGTGCTGCATGCCGGGCTGGTCCCAGACATGGTCTTGGCTCAGGCAGTGCAGCTGGTCGGCTTGCCAGCGATACACCCGGCAATCGCCGACATGGGCCAGGGTGAATCGCCGCCCGCGCAGCACCAGGGCGCTGAGGGTGGTCAGCAGTGGCTGGCCATTGCCTTGGGCACGCAACCAGCGGTTCTGCGCCGTGAGCAGGCGCTCCAGCGCCTGCGTCACGGCCCAGGTGGCGGGCGTGGCGTAGTAGTCCAAGGCCAGGGCCTGCAGGCTGGAGCGCGCCGCCAGGCCACCATCGGCGCACTGGCTGACGCCGTCGGCCAGTGCGCACAAGTAACCTTTGCTGGCGGCCAGCTCCGGCGCGGGGGTCACCAGGCGCAGGGCGTCCTGGTTTTCCGGGCGAGGTCCGGTGGCGCTGGCCTGGGCAAAGCTCAGTTGCAGGCTCATGGCGCGGCCTCAGACCCGCGCGGCGGTGATCGCCGCCGAGCCCCAGGTGGTGCGCCAGCGTTGCTTGACACCATGCAGGCCGACCCAGGCCAGCAGGCCGAGGCTGGCGAACAGCCACAGGCCGAGCTGGTAGTCGCCGGTATGCTGCTTGATGGTGCCCAGGCCTGCGGCAAGCAGGAAACCGCCGATGCCGCCAGCCATGCCGATCAGCCCGGTCATTACGCCGATCTCCTGACGGAAGCGCTGTGGTACCAGTTGGAACACCGCGCCGTTGGCGGCGCCCAGCCCGAGCATGGTACTGACGAACAGGGCCAGGGCCGCCGCAGCGCTGGGCAGGTTGAAGCCCACTGCGGCGATACACACGGTGGCCACGCCGTACATTGCCAGCAGGGTGCGAATTCCGCCGAAGCGGTCGGCCAGGGCACCGCCGAGGGGGCGCATCAGGCTGCCGGCGAACACGCAAGCGGCGGTGTAGTAGCCCGCGGTCACTGGGCTCAGGCCGTACTGGTCGCTGAAGTAGCCGGGCAGGGTGCTGGCCAGGCCGATGAAGCCGCCGAAGGTCACGCTGTAGAAGAACATGAACCACCAGCTGTCGCGATCACCCAATGCCTTGAGGTAGTCGGCCATTGCCTTGGGCCTTGGACGTTGCGGTGCATTGCGCGCCAGCAGGGCGAACAGGACGAGGGTCAGCAGCAAGGGCAGCAGGGCGAAGCCGAACACATTGTTCCAGCCGAAGCCCGCCGCCAGCGCCGGGGCCAGCAGCGCGGCGAACACCGTGCCGGAGTTGCCGGCGCCGGCGATGCCCATGGCCTTGCCCTGGTGCTGGGGCGGATACCATTGCGAGGCCAGCGGCAGGGATACGGCGAACGAGGCCCCGGCAAAGCCGAGGAACACGCCCAGCAGCAACGCCTGCTCGTAGCTGTGAACGCCCAGGTGCCAGGCGCAGGCCAGGGCGACGATCACGATGACCTGGCCGATCAGCCCGGCGGTCTTGGGCGACAGGCGATCGACCAGTAGCCCCATGGCAAAGCGCAGCACCGCGCCGGCCAAGATCGGCGTGGCCACCATCAGCCCCCGTTGCTGGGCGCTAAGCTGCAGGTCGGCGGCGATCTGCACCGCCAGGGGGCCGAGCAGGTACCAGACCATGAAGCTCAGGTCGAAATACAGGAAGGCGGCGAACAGCGTGGGCACATGCCCGGATTTCCAGAAGCTCGTATTCATCGAACACCTCGTTGGGCGCGGAAACGAAAAGACGCCGCTGCCCGGTCCACGGCCGTGGAAGGGCGAGCGACGTCTTTGTCGGGGGTATGGGGGCAACCGCCGTTGGCTACCGGGGCGATTTCAGCAAGAGCCGGGCCAAGTCTGCTGGCGTCAGCCCAGTATCTCCGACATCGCGATGATCTGTTCCGCCACCTGGATCAGCTTCTGCTGACGGCTCATGGCCTGGCGGCGCATCAGGGTGTAGGCGTGTTCCTCGTTGCAGTCCTTCATCTTCATCAGCAAGCCCTTGGCCTGCTCGATGCGCTTGCGCTCGGCCAACTGCTGGTCGCGGGCCAGCAGTTGGGCCTTGAGCGCTTGATCGCTTTCGAAGCGGGCCATGGCCACGTCGAGGATTGGTTGCAGGCGCGTGGCCTGGATGCCCTCGACGATGTAGGCGCTGACCCCGGCCTGTATCGCCTGGCGCATCACGCCGGGGTCATGCTCGTCGGTGAACAGCACGATAGGGCGCGGGCGGTCGCGGCTGACCAGCACCACCTGCTCCATCACGTCACGGCCCGGTGACTCGGTATCGATCAGCACCACGTCCGGGTGCACTGTTTCGACACAGGCGGGCAGGTCGATGCTCAGGCTGCCGGCCTCGATGACTTCGAAGCCGGCCTCGATCAGGGCAGCCTTGAGGCGGCCGACCTTTTTTTCCGTGTCGTCGATCAGCAGGATGCGCAACATGCCCGTGTCCTCAGCGACGGACGCGGGCGTCGGGCGCCGCGTCCAGGGCGTGCAAGTGGAAGCTGCGCGCATAACCATGCGGGTCGCTGCCGTCCCAGCGGCTGCCGTCGATCAGCAGGCTGCTGCGCATGGGCGGGTCGGCGCAGGGTACGCCCAGCGCCGTGGCAGCCTCGCGGTACAGCGCCAACTGCTGCACCTGGCTGGCGACTGCCAGGTAGTCCGGGTCGTCACGCAGCAGGCCCCAGCGGCGGAACTGGGTCATGAACCACATGCCGTCGGACAGGTAAGGCAGGTTGGTCCGACCCTGGTCGAACAGGCGCAGGCCGTGAGGGTCGTGCCAGCGATGGCCCAGGCCGTCCTGGTAGTCGCCGAGCAGGCGCGGCTCGATGCTGCCGACCGGGGTGTTCAGGTAGGCGCTACCACTGAGCAGTTGCGCGGTACCACGACGGTTCTCCTGACTCTGCTCGATGAAGCGCGCGGCGGCGAGTACCGACTTGATCAGTGCCCGGGCGCTGTTGGGGTACTGTTCGACGAAGCCGTGGGCACTGGCCAGGACTTTTTCCGGATGATCGGGCCAGATCGACTGGCTGGTGGCCAGGGTGAAGCCCTGCCCCCTGGCGAGGGCATCCGCTGACCAGGGTTCGCCGACACAGAAGCCGTCGATGCGCCCGGCCTGCAGGTGGGCGGCCATCTGCGCCGGCGGCACTACCACGCTGGTGACGTCGTGCAGCGGGTGGATGCCCTGGCTGGCGAGCCAATAGTACAGCCAAAGGGCATGGGTGCCGGTGGGAAAGGTCTGGGCGAAGGTCAATCGCGCACCCTGCTGGTGCACGAGCCGCGCCAGTGCCTCGGGGCTGGTCACGCCTTTGCGTTGCAGTGCAGGGGAGAGGTTGATGGCCTGGGCGTTCTGGTTCAGGCCCATGAGCACGGCCAAAGGGCTGGCAGGTACGCCGCCGATGCCCAGGTGTACTGCGTACACCAGGCCATAGAGGCAGTGGGCGGCGTCCAGCTCGCCACTGACCAGCCTGTCGCGCAGCCCGGCCCAGGAGGCTTGGCGGCGCAGGTTGAGGGTCAGGCCGAACTGCTGGGCGAAGCCCTGGGTGGCAGCGACCACCACCGAGGCGCAGTCGGTCAGGGCCATGAAGCCGATGTCCAGGCTGGGCTTTTCCGGCGCGTCGCTGCCGTTGACCCAGGCCAGGGGCGTTGTCGGGAGGGCTGTGTTCACGAAAATCCTCGGGCGATCGCGGATGGCTGCATGCAACAGACTTAGCAACCCATGTGCCATGGCCCTGTCGCCCCGGCGGCGCGCTGGCTATAATCGCCCCCTCACACACCGCGAGTCCGCCCGCCCATGTATACCCTGGCCCGCCAGCTGCTGTTCAAGCTCTCCCCGGAAACCTCCCATGACCTCTCGCTGGACCTGATCGGCGCCGGTGGCCGCCTTGGGCTCAACGGCCTGCTGTGCAAGCAGCCGGCGGCGTTGCCGGTAACGGTGATGGGCTTGAACTTCGCCAACCCGGTTGGCCTGGCCGCCGGCCTGGACAAGAACGGCGCGGCCATCGACGGCTTTGCCCAGCTGGGCTTCGGCTTCGTCGAGATCGGCACCGTGACGCCGCGTCCGCAGCCGGGCAACCCCAAGCCACGGCTGTTCCGCCTGCCGGAGGCCACCGCCATCATCAATCGCATGGGCTTCAACAACCTGGGCGTCGATAACCTGCTGGCGCGGGTACGTGCCGCGAAGTACACCGGTGTGCTGGGCATCAACATCGGCAAGAACTTCGACACCCCGGTCGAGCGGGCCCAGGACGACTACCTGATCTGCCTGGAGAAGGTCTACAACGACGCCAGCTACATCACCGTCAACGTCAGCTCGCCGAATACCCCGGGCCTGCGTTCATTGCAGTTCGGCGACTCGCTCAAGCAACTGCTCGATGCCCTGGCCGAGCGCCGTGAGAAACTGGCACAGGCGAACGGCAAGCGCGTACCGCTGGCGATCAAGATCGCGCCGGACATGAGTGACGAGGAGATCGCCCTGGTGGCTGCGGCGCTGGTCGAATCGGGGATGGATGCGGTAATCGCCACCAATACCACCCTGGGGCGCGAGGGTGTCGAAGGCCTGCCGTATGGCGGCGAGGCCGGCGGCTTGTCGGGTGCGCCGGTGCTGGAGAAGAGTACCCACACGGTGAAGGTGCTCGCTGGTGAGCTGGGCGGCAAGCTGCCGATTATCGCTGCGGGCGGGATCACCGAGGGGCGCCATGCGGCTGAGAAGATTGCCGCAGGGGCGAGCCTGGTGCAGATCTATTCGGGCTTCATCTATAAAGGCCCGGCGCTGATCCGCGAAGCGGTGGATGCCATCGCCGCGATGCCAAGGTAGTTTCGAGGGACATTTCGCGCATTGATGCAGGACAAGGGCATAAAAAAGGGCCCCTTCAAAGGGGCCCCTGGGCCGCAGCCCGCCGCCCGGATAGGGCGCGCATGGTGACTCGAATTCAGCGTCCTCGTTCAGCCAACGGCGTGATTTTCGTTGAGTCTATGAATGCCAGCGGTGCCGGTCATGCCATCCCAGTTGTCGCCGCGACCTTCGCGCCAGCCGTTGATCCAGGCTTGGCGTACAGAGGGTAGATTGAAGGGGCAAAGTTCGCGGGATTTGCCGGTGACCCCATACTGGTAGCCACGTGAATATGCTCTTTCCAACGGATCACGCTTAAGTCTTCTCATAGGGTGTTGCCCTCACTTGTTGACTGTAATGTCCCGTCGGCCTCTCCGAGGCCGGGCAGAATCGTTCTGCCGGTGTGCGCCCGCTGCCGGCGTCGCGGGCTGGAAGTGCCGCCCCGTTGCGGTGCGGCCTGAGATCAGTTCTAACGAATGCGAGTCACAGTGTGAATGATCGATTTGTCATAAGGACGTAACCTTTCCGAGGGTGAGGGGATAAGTAAATAAATGCGACTCAACCTTGTTTGCCGTTGAGCCCGCTATGATCAGGGTTTAGTCAACCTTGACGTCAATTGGCCAGCGTTGCTGGATGATCACAGTAATATTTGGTAATGCGACGAAGGGTCACATCTGAGCCCCACGTCCACGCAATTTTCATACTGCCCGACGATCAAAGCTTCTTGCGCCACCCGGCAAAGGAGTGATCGACCGGGCGGCCAGGCTTGGCGAGCGTTTCGCCGGGCCACCCGGACGCCTGCTGGAAAGGCGTCCGGGCAAACAGCGGCAGCCGATGCGTCGGCTTGCCATTTACCTAGCCAAAGGCTCTGGATTGCACATGTCGGACCGTTTCGAACTTTACCTTACCTGCCCCAAGGGTCTTGAAGGCCTGCTCGCCGAGGAGGCCCGCCAACTGGGGTTGAATGAGGTGCGTGAGCACACCTCGGCCATTCGCGGCGATGCCGACATGGAAACCGCCTACCGCCTATGCCTCTGGTCGCGCCTGGCCAACCGCGTGTTGCTTGTGCTCAAGCGCTTCTCGATGAAAAACGCCGACGACCTGTACGACGGCGTACACGCCGTCGACTGGGCCGACCATCTGGCGGCCGATGGCACCTTGGCGGTGGAATTCAGCGGCCATGGCTCGGGCATCGACAACACCCATTTCGGCGCCCTCAAGGTCAAGGATGCGATCGTCGACAAGCTGCGCAACCGCGAAGGCCTGCGCCCGTCGGTAGAGAAGGTCGACCCGGATGTGCGCGTACACCTGCGCCTGGACCGCGGCGAGGCGATTCTGTCCCTCGACCTGTCCGGCCACAGCCTGCATCAGCGTGGCTATCGTCTGCAGCAGGGCGCTGCGCCCCTGAAGGAAAACCTGGCGGCGGCGGTGCTGATCCGCGCCGGCTGGCCACGCATCGCGGCCGAGGGCGGCGCCTTGGCCGACCCGATGTGCGGCGTGGGCACCTTCCTGGTCGAGGCGGCAATGATCGCCGCCGATATCGCCCCCAACCTCAAGCGCGAGCGCTGGGGGTTCAGCGCCTGGCTCGGCCATGTGCCGGCGCTGTGGCGCAAGGTACACGATGAGGCCCAGGCCCGTGCCCAAGCCGGCCTGGCCAAGCCAGCGCTGTGGATCCGCGGCTATGAGGCCGACCCGCGACTGATCCAGCCCGGGCGCAACAACGTCGAGCGCGCGGGCCTCGGCGACTGGGTGAAAATCTACCAGGGCGAGGTGGCCAGCTTCGAACCGCGTCCGGACCAGAACCAGAAAGGTCTGGTGATCAGCAACCCGCCGTACGGCGAGCGCCTGGGCGACGAAGCCAGCCTGCTGTACCTCTATCAGAACCTCGGCGAGCGCCTGCGCCAGGCCTGCATGGGCTGGGAGGCGGCGGTGTTCACCGGTGCGCCGGAGCTGGGCAAGCGCATGGGTATCCGCAGCCACAAGCAGTATGCCTTCTGGAACGGCGCGTTGCCGTGCAAGCTGTTGCTGTTCAAGGTCCAGCCCGACCAGTTCGTCACCGGTGATCGTCGTTCGGTCCAGGCCGAGGCGACTGAGGGCGAGCCTCGTCGTCAGGCCCCGGTGGCCAGTGAGCCGGCGCGCCTGTCGGAAGGCGCGCAGATGTTCGCCAACCGCCTGCAGAAGAACTTCAAGCAACTGGGCAAATGGGCTCGCCGCGAGAAGGTCGATTGCTACCGTGTATACGACGCTGACATGCCCGAGTATGCCCTGGCGGTCGATCTGTATCACGACTGGGTGCACGTGCAAGAGTATGCGGCGCCGCGTTCGATCGATCCGGACAAGGCCCAGGCACGTCTGCTCGATGCGCTGAGCGCGATTCCCCAGGCCCTCGGTGTCGATCCGCAGCGCGTGGTGCTCAAGCGCCGGGAACGCCAGACCGGCACCCGCCAATATGAGCGCCAGGCCACCGAAGGACGCTTCCAGGAGGTCAATGAGGGCGGCGTCAAGCTGCTGGTCAACCTCACCGACTACCTGGACACCGGGCTGTTCCTCGATCACCGCCCGATGCGCATGCGCATCCAGCGCGAGGCGGCGGGCAAGCGCTTCCTCAACCTGTTCTGCTACACCGCCACGGCCACCGTGCATGCAGCCAAGGGCGGCGCGCGCAGCACCACCAGCGTGGACCTGTCGAAGACCTACCTGGACTGGGCACGGCGCAACCTGTCGCTCAACGGTTTCTCCGAGCGCAACCGCCTGGAGCAGGGTGATGTCATGGCCTGGCTGGAGAATGCCCAGGACAGCT
Source organism: Pseudomonas sp. DrBHI1 (assembly GCF_002205115.1). Lineage (NCBI taxonomy): Bacteria > Pseudomonadati > Pseudomonadota > Gammaproteobacteria > Pseudomonadales > Pseudomonadaceae > Pseudomonas > Pseudomonas sp. DrBHI1. The sequence goes on along the minus strand of NZ_NIBE01000124.1, from coordinate 75,438 downwards.
ACGACCTGATTTTCATCGACCCGCCGACCTTCTCCAATTCCAAGCGCATGGAAGGGGTGTTCGACGTGCAGCGCGACCATGTGCAGCTGCTCGACCTGGCTATGGCGCGCCTGGCCCCGGGCGGTGTGCTGTACTTCTCCAACAACTTCCGCAAGTTCCAGCTCGACGAGCACTTGGCGACGCGGTACGTGGTGGAAGAGATCAGCGCCCAGACCCTGGACCCGGACTTCGCCCGAAACAACCGTATCCACCGCGCCTGGCAGCTGCGTCTGCGCTGAACCGACGAGGTACGTGGCACGCCTGCTGGCCAGTGGCTATAAATCAGGACAGGGCGGGACAATACGCAGGACGCTGACCTTGGTTGGAGTCCTCTATGTCGAACCCGGGCGTACCTGTGAAGCAGCTTGGCCTGGTCGGCGACGAGTTGTCGGCCTGGGGCGTGGCCCTGGCGGCGCTGGTCGCCGGGGCGTTGCTCACGGCGGCTCTCGCAATCGCCACCCAGACCTTCTACCAGCAGCAACTGCGCCAGCGCTTCGAGCTGCTGGCCAGCGAGCGCTACAGTCGTATCGCCGAGCGTTTCGAGGAACAGGCGCAGCGCCTGGATGGCCTGCGCCGGTTCTTCACCTATTCCACTGACATCACCCCCCGCGAGTTCGATGGCTACGCACGTCCTTTGCTGCATCACACCCAAGCCTACTCCTGGGCACCGCGGGTAGAGGCGGCGCAGCGCGAGGACTTCGAGCGGCGCGCGAGTGCCTCGCTCGGCCAGCCTTACCAGATACGCGACCTGGACGACCACGGTGCTTGGCAGGTAGCGCCTGCGCGCGATCATTACTATCCGGTCCTGTACACCCAGGCGGCGAGCCGCCAGGCCCAGCCCTATGGTTTCGACCTGGGTGGACAGGTCCTGCGCGCCGCGACCCTGGCCCGGGCCGCGAGCCCCGGCAGCATGGCCGTGTCGGCGCCGCTGGACATGATCAATGTCCAGCCGGACTATACTCGTGGCCTGTTGATTGTCGCCCCGGTGTTCACTGATGGGGCGCCCAGGGATGAGCCTCCCCGGGGTTATGTCATGGCCTTGCTGAGTCTGCATCAGCTGATCGCCGAGAGCCTGCCGACGGTGGCCGACGACAACCTGGTGGTGCGCATTGTCGACCTGTCCACGGAGGGTGGGCACGAGTTGCTTTTTGATTCGGGGATGGCGCCAGTGCGCATGGGCTTTACCAGCAGTCACCTGCTGCATCTTGCCGATCACCACTACCAACTCGATATTCACCCCAGCCTGGGTTTTCTCGCCGCCAACCGCTCATCGGCGGTGCCGGTGGTGGCGTTGCTCGGCGGTCTGCTCAGTGTGTTGCTGGCGCTACTGCTGTACAGCCTGTTCAGTCAGCGCCAGCGCGCCCTGGGCCTGGTGGCTCGGCGCACCGCCGAGCTGCGCATCAGCGAGCAGTCATTGCGCGAAACCCACAACCAGTTGCGTAGCGTGCTCGATGCCGCGACTCAGGTGGCGATCATCGCCACCAGCCTGCGCGGAGTGATCGGTACGTTCAATGCGGGCGCCGAGCGCATGCTGGGCTATTCGGCCGGCGAAGCGCTGGGCCAATTGCGGCTGGAAGATCTGGTCTTGCCCGAAGAGTTGCACCAGCGGGCCCATGCCTTGAGCGTGCGCTTTGGTCGCGAGGTTGGCGCGGGTCAGGCGATGTTCGCCGAGACCGTGCAGGAGGGCGGCGCGGAGCCAGCGGACTGGACGCTGGTGCGCAAGGATGGCAGCCACCTGCTGGCCAATATGCTGGTAACGGCGGTGCTGGACGAGCAGGGGTTGTGGGTGGGCTACCTGGCGATCTGCATCGATGTCACCGAGCGGCGCCGGGTGCACGAGGCCTTGGCGGCCCGCGACCGGCTGCTGGAAAAGCTCAGTGCCGAGGTGCCTGGTGGGATCTACCAGTATCGCCTGAACGCCGATGGACATTCCTGTTTCCCCTACGCCAGCCAGGGCCTGCACGACATCTACGAGGTGGACCTGGCGTTGCTGCGCCAGGACGCCGCGGCGGTGTTCGAGCGCATCCATCCGGACGACCTGGAGCGAGTGCGGCGCTCGGTGCGTTACTCCGCCGAGTACCT
>NZ_NIBE01000124.1:72928-73242 GCF_002205115.1 Pseudomonas sp. DrBHI1 | reverse complement strand
TCTGGCATGGGTACCTGACCGATATCTCGGACCTCAAGCGGGTGGAGGAGGAGCTGCGGGCGTTGTCGGTGACCGATGCGCTGACTGGGATCTACAACCGGCGCTACTTCCAGGAGCGGCTGCGTAATGAACTGGATCGAGCGCAACGGGATGGGTTGGACCTGGCGGTGATCATGCTGGATATCGATCACTTCAAGCGAATCAACGATCAGTACGGGCATGCGGTGGGGGATCATGTGCTGCGCAGCCTGTGCCAACGGATCGGGCAGCGGTTGCGGCGCACTGATGTGTTTTGTCGGTTGGGGGGGGAGGAG
>NZ_NIBE01000124.1:66270-72918 GCF_002205115.1 Pseudomonas sp. DrBHI1 | reverse complement strand
GGGCCCATCCTGGGCCCCAGCGCTTGACGGGCATCCATGCCCGTCACCTCCCTTCGCAAGGCCTGCGTTCGGCCTCCTGAAGTCGCGAAGGTACGGGCGGCGCCTGGGCTGGCGCAGCTGCCGCTAGCTGCCAGTGAGGTTGAACATGCGGATACCAAAATCAAGATCAAGATCAAGATCAAGATCAAGATCAAGATCAAGATCAAGATCAAGATCAAGATCAAGATCAAGATCAAGATCAAGATCAAGATCTGCATCAGCATGAACGGCGACGCAGTCTTGCAAGAGGGTGCGGACAGAGTGGCGCTTATTGCGCCCAGAACCATGAACCGTTAATGCAGGATCTGCTTCAAGAACGCCTGTGCCCGCGCCGTTCTGGGCTGCCCGAAGAACACCTCCGGCGGGCTGTCCTCGATAATCTTCCCGCCCTCGAGGAACAGCACCCGTTCAGCCACTTGCCGGGCGAAACCCATTTCGTGGGTGACGCAGAGCATGGTCATGCCGGTGCCGGCCAATTGCACCAGCACATCCAGTACCTCGGCCACCATCTCCGGGTCGAGCGCCGAGGTCGGCTCGTCGAACAGCATGATCCTCGGCTTCATGCACAGCGCCCGGGCGATCGCCACCCGCTGCTGCTGGCCGCCGGACAGCTGGCTGGGGTACTTGTGCGCCTGACTCTCGATGCCGACCTTGCTCAAGTACAGCCGCGCCCGCTCCTCGGCCTCCCGGCGCGACAGGCCACGCACGCTCATCGGCGCCAGCAGGCAGTTGTCGAGCACGCTCATGTGCGGGAACAGGTTGAAGTGCTGGAACACCATGCCGATCTCGCTGCGCACCTGGTCGGCCTGGCGGCCTTTGCTCGCCAGATCGGTGCCGGCCACGCGGATGCTGCCCTGCTGGGCGATCTCCAGGCGATTGATGCAGCGGATCAGCGTCGACTTGCCCGAGCCCGACGGGCCGCAGAGCACGATGCGTTCGCCCTCGCGCACCGACAGGTCGATGTCATGCAGCACATGGAAGGCGCCGTAGTGCTTGTTCAGGCCCTCGATGCGGATCAGCTCCGGGCGCGGATCGGGGGCAGGGTGCAGGCTGGCAAGGCTCAGGGGGGCGGTCATCTTGTTGTTCTCCCGCTCAAGGTTCAGTCGAAACGTGCGGCGCTGTAGGGCGCAGGGGCGGTGAAGGGGTGTTCGCCGGTCATCAGTTCCGCCAGCAGGCGGCCGCTGACCGGCCCCAGGGTCAGGCCGTGGTGGGCATGGCCGAAGTTGAACCACAGGTGCTTGTGCAGGGGCGCCGGGCCGATCACCGGGCGCATGTCCGGCAGGCAGGGGCGGCGGCCCAGCCAGGGCTTGTCGTCCAGGCGCTCACCCAGGGCCGGGAACAGCTGGCGTGCCAGGGCCTCGCAGCGGCGTAGCTGGATCTCGTTGGCGGCGGCGTCGCTCGCCGCGAATTCGATGCCGGTGGTCAGGCGCACGCCACGGGCCATCGGCGCCAGGACGTAACCGCCCTGGGTGTCGCAGATCGAATGACCCAGCTCGGCGCCGTCGCGGGTGGCGTAATGCATGTGGTAGCCGCGCTTGATGCCAAGTGGAAAGCGGTAGCCCAGCCGCTGGTAGAGGTCGGCCGACTGCGGGCCGAGACAGGCCACCACGTCGTCGGCGGTCACGCTGCCGCGACGCGTGTCCAACTGCCAGCCGTTCTCGACCTGGCGCAGGCTGCGCGCGTCGCCATGGAGGAACTGCCCGCCGCGCTGGACGAACAGCGCGGCGTAGCCACGGGTCAGGCCTCCCGGGTTGCTCACCGTCTTCGGGTCGAGCCAGTGGATGCCGCCGATCACGCCACCGTCCAGCTGCTGCTCGCGGGCCTGCAGTTGTTCGCGTTCGAGGATCTCGTACTGCAGGCCGTAACGGGCCAGCCCCTTCAGATCGCCTTTGGCCTGTTCGAACAGCGCGGCATCACGGTACACCTCGATCCAGCCCTTGGCCTGTACCAGTCCTTGCAGACCGGCGGCCTCGATCAGCGCATCGTGTTCCTCGACGCTGCGTTGCACCAGCGGCAGCATGTCGGCGGCGGCCTTGGCCAGTTGCCCAGGCGCGGACTGGCGCCAGTAGCTGAGCAGCCAGGGCGCGACCTTGGGCAGGTGGGTCAGGCTGTAGCGCACATCGGGCTGGCGGTTCAGGCCGTAGCGCAGCAAGGCACTCCACTGACGCGGGAAGGCGTAGGGGATCACGCTGGAGCGCTCGATCAGCCCGGCGTTGCCATGGCTGGTGCCGCTGCCCGGTTCGTCACGGTCGACGAGGAGCACCTGGCGTCCGCGGGCCTGCAGGTGCAGGGCGGTGCTGACGCCGACGATGCCGGCGCCCAGGACGATGGTCTGGCAATGCATGGAAGGATTCCTTCAATCAGTTCAGGTGGCGGCCCAGGCGGGCCTCCAGGTGTTTCAGGGTGCGCCGGACCACCTCGACGATCAGCAGGTAGAGCACCGCCGCCCACAGGTAGATCTGGAAGTCGAAGCTGCGCGAGAAGGCCAGCTTGGTCACCCCCATCAGGTCGTAGATCGTCACCAGCGAGGCGATGGCGCTGGCCTTGATCATCATGATCAGCTCATTGCCCAATGGGCCGATGGCCACCAGCAGCGACTGCGGCAGCACCACCTTGAAGAAGGTGGTCGAGCGCTTGAGGTTCAGGGCCTTGGCGGCCTCGTACTGGCCTGGCGCGACGGCCATCAGGCTGGCGCGGAAGATTTCGGCCTGGTAGGCGGCGGTGTTGAGGGTGAAGGCGAGCAGTGCGCAGTACCAAGCCTCGCGGAAGAACCACCACAGCCCCAGGTCCTGCCAGAAGCCCTTGAGCGAGCCCAGGCCGTAGTACAGCAGGAACAGCTGGGCCAGCAGTGGCGAGCCGCGGAAGAAGTACACATAGCCGGCGGCCAAGCGTTGCAGCACGAGGTGCTGCGACATCCGCGCCAGGGCCAGGAGCATGCCCAGCAGCGCGCCGAGGGTGAACGAGATCGCCACCAGCTTGGCGGTGACCAGCAGGCCATCGACGAAGCGCGCGCCGTAGCGCTCCAGCAGGTCGGGATCGAGCACGTAGGCCAGCAGTTGCTCCGGGCTCATGGGCGGGCTCCTTGCAGATGGCGGTTGCTGCGCCGCTCCAGCAGGGCGAAGACCCTGCCCGACAGCGCCGAGAACAGCAGGTAGACCAGGCAGGCGACGCCGTAGAACAGCATCGGTTCCTTGGTCACGCTGACCGCCAGGTTGGTCTGGCGCATCAGGTCGATCAGCGAGATGGTCGAGACCAGCGAGGTGTCCTTGAGCAGGCTCAACCAGTTGTTCGACAGGCCTGGCAGGGCGATGCGGGTCAGTTGCGGCAGCACCACCTTGAAGAATCCGGTGCGCTTGCCCAGGCCCAGGGCCGCGCAGGCCTCCAGTTGGCCCTTGGGCAGGGTCTTGAAGGCCATCAGCCAGATTTCACTGGAGAACGCGGCGAACACCAGGCTGAAGGCAACCATGGCGGCGAGGAAGGTGTTGATCAGCACCTCGCCCTGGTAGCCCATCGCGGCGAGGATCTTCTGCGCGGCGATCTGGCAGCCGTAGTAGATGATCAGCAGGGTGAGCAGTTCCGGCAGGCCGCGGAACACAGTGGAAAAGGTGGTGGCCCAGGCCCGCGGCAGGCGTTTGCGCGAGCGCGCGGCCAGTGCTACCAGCAGGCCCAGCGGCAGGCCGATGGGCAGGCAGGCCAGAGCCAGCGATACGGTCACCAGCGCGCCGGCCAGCAGCGCCTGGCCCCAGCCACCGCTGGCGAAGGAGAGCAGGGAGAGTTGATCGAGCATGGATGCATCCTCGAGGTCGGCGGGTCGCATAGCGCCCTGATCGCGATGCAAGGCCGCTTCCAGGGGGATGGCGGCCTCGTGTCGCGAAAGGGCTGCGGGCAGCCCCAGGATTCGTATCAGTTATAGATATCGAAGGCGAAATACTTGCTCGCGATCTTCTGGTAGGTGCCATTGGCCACGATCGCTGCCAGCGCTTCGTTCAGCCGCACGCGCAGGGCCTCGTCATCCTTGCGCACGGCAATCGCCGCGTCGGCCTTGGTGCCGTCGACGTCGCCGAGGATCTTGCAGCAGTCCTTGCCATTCTTGTTCAGCCATTCGTGCAGCGGGAACTTGTCGGCGATCACCCCGTCCAGGCGTCCGGCGGCAAGGTCGGCGTTGGCCTCGTCCAGGGTCGGGTACAGCTTCACGTCCGCGCCGGCCTTGCCGTACACGTCCTCGGCGTAGATCGCCTGGGTCGAGGCGGACTGGGCGCCGACCGTGTAGCCCTTGAAGTCGGTCTGCGCGTCGCTGATCTTGCTGTCCTTGGCGACCGCCACGGTCAGCGGGGTGCGGTAGTAGCGGTCGGTGAAGGCGATCTTGCGGCGCCGTTCCTCGGTGTCGATCATCGAGGCCACCACGGCGTCGTACTTGCGCGCCATCAGCGCCGGGATGATGCCCTCCCAGTCCTGGGCCACCAGGGTGCACTCGACTTTCATCTGCTCGCACAGGGCATGGGTGATGTCGATGTCGAAGCCGTGCAGCTGGTTGTCGGCATCGACGTAGTTGAACGGCGGGTAAGCGCCTTCAGTGGCAAAACGCAGGGTCTCGGCACTGGCGCCTGCCGCCAGCAGCAGGGCGCACGCACCCACCACAGCCATGGTTCCTTTCATCTCGCACCTCGGTAGTTGCACTCTTGCTATTGTTGTTTGCCCGCCGGCCACGAGGTGTAGCCGACGAACTCGTTATGTAGAGCGGCAGTTGCTTCCAAGCGTCTTTCAACATCCGGCCCGAGCTTCTTGCAGACCTCGTTGACCATCAGGTGCACCCACGACAGCATGGTCGCGGTGGATTCCCAGAACAGGTTGAATTCGGTGGGGATGCGGAACACCTCGTCGGCGTTGGCATCGGCCCATTCACAGAAGGTGTCGGTGACCAGGGTCACCGGGATGCCCAGCTCGCGGGCCTTGTGGCACAGCTGCAGGGCATGGCGGGAATAGCGCCGGGCCTCGAACACCACCAGCGCGCAGTCCTGGGGGCGCCCCAGCAGCACCTCGGCGAAGTGCCCGGCACTGCCGTCGACCAGTTGCACGCCGTCGCGCAGGTATTGCAGCAGATGGCTCATGCACATGGCCACGCCGCGCTCGGTCTGAAAGCCGGCGACGAACACCCGCGGTTTTTCCGCTAGGCGCCGGGCCACCTGCTGCCAGGCTTCGCCGCGGCTGTATTCGTGCACGCGTACCAGCGCGGCCATTTCCAGCTCCAGGCTGCCCGAGCGCTGGTCGTCCTCGGGTTGCTGGCGGAACGCCTGCAGGCGGTCGCCCACCAGCCAGGGGCCGTCGCCCAAGTCGTTCTGCAGGTCTTGTTTGAGTGCCTTGAGGTGCGCGTAGCCCAGCGAGCGGCAGAAGCGGCCAACGCTCGACTCGCTCACGCCCAGCTTGGCGGCGATGCTGGCCGAGGTCTGGAACGGCAGTTCGTGGAGGTTGGCGAGCATGTAGCTGGCGATCTGGCGGCCCGAGGCGGCAGCGGTGTGCAGGCTGCTTTCCAGGCGTTGCTTGATCGATTGGCTCATGGTCGGTTCCGGTTGATTTCTGGCGTGGAAGCCAAAATGGCTGTTTTCTGTCGTCAAGTCAATATTTGACAGATAGCTGTCATTGGCGGGAAAGTCTGTGCAGTTGCGCTGTAGCGAATCCAAATCCAAGAAAGGAGCTCCAGATGTCTTCACCTTCCACCGGCCCTGTCGTGCGCGTGCCTTTTAACGAACTGCGGGCGTTGCTGCAGTCGATCTTCGAGCGACATGGCTGCAGCGCGGCGGTGGCCGCCGTGCTTGCCCACAACTGCGCCAGTGCCCAGCGTGATGGTGCCCACAGCCATGGGGTGTTCCGTATTCCCGGTTATGTCTCGACCCTGGCCAGCGGTTGGGTCGATGGTCGCGCCGAGCCTCAGGTGACTGACCTTGCGCCGGCCTATTTGCGTGTCGATGCCAAGGGTGGCTTTGCCCAGCCGGCGTTGGCCGCGGCCCGCCCGCTGCTGGTGGAGAAGACCCGCACGGCCGGCATCGCGGTGCTGGCGATCCACAACTCGCACCATTTCGCCGCGCTGTGGCCGGATGTCGAGCCGTTCGCCGACGAAGGCCTGGTGGCCCTGAGCGTGGTCAACAGCATGACCTGCGTGGTGCCACACGGTGCGCGCAAGCCGCTGTTCGGCACCAACCCCATTGCTTTTGCCGCGCCTTGCGCCGGGCATGATCCGATCGTCTTCGACATGGCCACCAGCGCCATGGCCCATGGTGATGTGCAGATCGCCGCGCGGGCGGGCGAGCGACTGCCGCCAGGCATGGGCGTGGATGCCGAGGGCCAGCCGAGTACCGACCCCAAGGCGATTCTCGAGGGCGGCGCCTTGCTGCCGTTCGGCGGGCACAAGGGCTCGGCGCTGTCGATGATGGTCGAGCTGCTGGCGGCGGCGCTGACGGGCGGCAATTTCTCCTGGGAGTTCGATTGGTCGGGCCACCCTGGAGCCAAGACCCCCTGGACCGGGCAGTTGATCATCGTGATCGACCCGAGCAAGGCCGAGGGCGAGCGCTTTGCGCTGCGCAGCCGCGAACTGGTGGAGCAGATGCAGGCAGC
>NZ_NIBE01000124.1:13786-66260 GCF_002205115.1 Pseudomonas sp. DrBHI1 | reverse complement strand
TACGGGCGGCGCCTGGGCTGACGCAGCTGTCGCTAGCGGGCTATGGCGCTAGACTCTTGATCGGCAACGGCAACGGCAACGGCAACGGCAACGGCAACGGCAACGGCACAGCGCCGAGCTTGCCTCGGGGGGACGCCGGCGCGTCTCAAGCCACCTTGCGTAAGGCCTCGATCAATTCTCCCTTGCGCATGCTCGAGCGCCCGGCAATGTGCCGCTTGCGCGCACGGTCCATCAGTTCAGCCTTGGTCATGTCCTCCAGCCGCTGTCCGGGGCGAGGCACGCCATGCTTGGTCGCCACCGCGCGCCGGGCCGATGAAGCCCGCGCCTGGGCCTTGGCCGCAGGGCTTTTCTTCTGCCCGGAACCGCCTTTGCGCTCGCCGCCTCCTGACTGCTTGTTGACCGTGGCCCAGGCGCGGGCTTCGGCTTCGTCCTTGGACACGCCCTTGTCCTCGTAGCTCTGCTCGATGTGCTCGGCCTTGCGTTTCTGCTTGTCGCTGTATTTGTCTTTGTCTCCACGTGGCATGGTCGTTCTCCTCTGCGTCAGTGAGTCTGCCAGACCCCGTTGTTGCGCTCGCAATCGCTGCGCGCCTGGCCCAGGCTCGGGGTGTCGTAGTAATAGGTGATGATCCGCGCATCCTTGGGCACGGCTGGGCGGGTAGAGGGTTCACCACGTCCGGCGGCATCGGGGTTGGCCAGGGTCTCCTGGGTCAGCGGCGCGATGCAGCTGCCGACGCTGCCGTCGGCGCAACGCTCGACCCGGCGCTTCTGGCTGTTGAGCATTTCCTTGCTTTCGTTGCTGCACGACCAGGCGATCGCTTCGGCCGGCATGTTGCCGTAGCTGTAGCACGTGTGCTGCTGTACCGGCTTGACTGCCTCGCTGGAGGAGCGGGTGACCACATCACAGCCTTCGGCCAGCACCTGCCCGCTGGCCAAGGTGCCCAGCAGTGCCATGTACACAATGAACCGCATGATGTACCTCCCGGGCCCGATGGCCCATCAGCGCTTGTCGAGGGCCGGCCCGGCCTGTTGGCGCAAGGCCTTGGCGCGCTTCTCGAGGATCAGGTAGGTGAACACCGCCAACAACAGCGGAATCAGGTAGTACAACGTTCGATAACCCAGCAGCGCGGCGACCAGCTCGCCCTGACCGAGCTGGCCATGGAGCAGGGCGAGGAACACGGCCTCCAGCACGCCGAGCCCTGCGGGAATATGGGCGACCACGCCCGCCACGCAGCTGATCAGCAGCACGCCCAATACCGACGGATAGAACAGGTCTGGTGGCAGCAGCAGGTGGATCAGTGCTGCCATCAGTGCCCAGTTGCTCGCGCCCAGGGCCACCTGGCACAGCGCCAGGCGCAGGCCCGGCAGGGTGACTTCGTGCCCGCGCAGGTCCCACGTTCGCCGCTTGGCGAAGGCGCAGGCGAACAGGTAAGTCAACGCGACCGCCATCATCAGTACGCCGATCAGGCGCAGACCCCCAGCCCCCACCGCCCAGTTTTCCGGCAGCTTGACCATGCCAAGGGCGAACACGGTGCCGGCCAACAACAGGTAGCCCATCCAGTTGGTCAACAGACCCAGGGTGAGGATGCGGGTGATGGTTGGCGTGTCGAGCCCCAGCCTGCCGTACAGGCGATAACGCAGGGCCACGCCACCGACCCAGGTGGTGAAGTTGAGGTTGAACGCATAACACACGAACGCCACCGGCAGCACCTGGCGGGCCGGCAGGCGATGGCCGGTGTAGGCGCGAGCGAGCAGGTCGTAGCTGGCGAACACCAGGTAGCTGCACAGGGCCAGCAGCAACCCCAGGGCCAGGGTCGAGGGTCGGTAGGCCAGCAGCGACTGGCGGACTTCGTTCCAGTCCAGGTTACGCGCCAGGGTGAACAGTAGCACCGGGATCAGCACCAGGAACAGCACGGTCAGCAGGCGTTTGCCCCAGGTCTTCCAGCGTGGCGTGGCCATCAGGTCTTACCCCCGTGGTAGCCGGCCGGGGCCTCGCTGTCGGCTTGCAACGACTGCAGGCGTTGCCGGTGCGCCGGGAACCAGCCGGCGATACGCGGGAAATAGCGGGTGATGTGGAAGCCCAGGAAGATCAAGGGGGCGCGCCACCAGTAGCCACGCACCATGCGCTCCAGCGTCACGGTCTTGCAGTGTTCGCGGGTGAGCTCGCTCAAGTGTTGGTAGAGCACATCGTTGAACGCACGGTCGCGAACCAGCAGGTTGGCCTCCAGGTTGAACGACAGGCTCAGTGGGTCGAGATTGCTCGAGCCTACGGTGGACCACTCGTCGTCCACCAATGCCACCTTGCCGTGCAGCGGGCGCTGGCAGTACTCGTGGATGTGCACGCCATCGCGCAGCAGGTAGTTGTAGAGCAGCCGCGAGAGCGCGCGCACCCAGCGCATGTCGGGCTGCCCCTGGAGGATCAGGGTCACCTCGACCCCGCGCCGAGCGGCGTTGCGCAGCTCGCGCAGCAGACGGTAGCCCGGGAAGAAGTAGGCATTGGCCACGACGATACGTTGCCTGGCTTCACGGAAGACCTGCAGGTAACAGACCTCGATATCGTTGCGATGCCGCCGGTTGTCGCGCTCCACCAGCACGGCGCTGGCCGGGCCCGCCTCAATGCCGGTCGGCCGGACCTGGCTGGCGGTGTCCAGCACCGGTGCAAGCAGGCGGCAGGAGGATGCATGTACCTGGGCAACCACCGGGCCGACGACTTCCACGGCGTAGTCCTGCTTGGCCTGCGGACCGAAGTCGCCGAGATGGTCGGCGCTGTAATTGATGCCACCGATGAACGCGCGCTGCCCATCGATCACCAGGATCTTGCGGTGCAGGCGGCGGAACAGGTTGGTGCGCATGCCGGCCAGCCGGGGTTGCGGATCGAACGCATGGAAACGCACCCCGGCCCCGGTCATCGAGGCGATGAAGTCGTCGGGCAGGTCCGCGGTGCCATAGCCGTCCACTGCCACCTCGACCCGCACCCCGCGCCGCGCGGCGTCGATCAGGGCCTGGCGCAAAGGTTGGCCGACCTTGTCGTCATAGATGATGAAGGTCTCCAGGAGGATCTCCTCGCGTGCCTGGGCCATGGCCTCGAAAACGCGCGGGTAGTACTGCTCGCCGTTGATCAACAGTTCGACACGGTTGCCGTTGCTCCAGGACTGTTTCATAGCGTCACCTGCGCCACCAGTGGGGCATGGTCGGAGAGGTGTGACCAGGGGTATCTGGACAACACCCGCGCTTGGCAGGCTTGCGCATTGCGCAGGTAGATGCGGTCCAGGCGCAGCAGCGGCAGGCGGGCGGGAAAGCTGCGCGCCGGCCTGCCAAAGGCCTCGACCAGGTATTCTGAGAGCCGCGAATCCGCTTTCAGGCGCCAGTCGTTGAAGTCACCGGCGATGATGACCGGCTCGTCCGGCGGCAGGCTGTCGAGCAATGCCAGCAGCAGGCCGACCTGGCGCTGGCGATGGGCCTCGCGCAGCCCCAGGTGCACGCAGATCGCGTGTACCTGCTCATGGCCAGGCACTTCGAGCAGGCAATGCAGCAGGCCGCGTTCCTCGTTGCCGTGGATCGTCACGTCAAGGTTGTCGTGGGCGCGAATAGGAAACTTGGACAGCAGGGCGTTGCCATGGTCGCCATGGGGATAGACCGCGTTGCGCCCGTAGGCGAACTGCGGCCACATGCTGTCGGCGAGGAATTCGTACTGAGGCGTCGTCGGCCAGGTCGGGTGGCGTTCGGCATGCCCGTGGTGGCTGCCATGCACCTCTTGCAGGAACACCAGGTCGGCCCCGGTGGCGCGCACCGCCTCGCGCAGCTCTGGCAGGATGAAACGGCGATTGAACAGGGTAAAGCCCTTGTGCACGTTGAGGGTCAGCACCGTCAGGCGGTGCACGGCGGTCACCTTGCCGATGATGCAGCGGGGAGTGGGCAGGGTCCCGTTCATAGAGGCTCCTGCGGCTCGACGCCAGGCTCGGTCACCAGCTCGCCGTCAAGGCCGAGCTTGGCCAGCAGGCGGCGGGCATCGTAGGGGGCATGCACTTTCTGGTCGTTGTCGAAGTAACAGTACACGTCACGGGATGCGCGTTTTGCAGGGGCCCGGCGTACGACGCGCCGGGCATCTTCCGGTTGGCCGCCCGCAGCCCAGGCCTGGATGCGCAGGCGCCAGCGGCGCAGTGCGCTGGCGGTGTAGCCGCTGCTGTAGAGCTCGACATCGCCATGCAGGCGCAGGTACACGAAATCGGCCGTGATCTCCTCGACATAAGGCCATTTGCCCGCGCTGTCAGCGACCACCAAGGCAATCTTGTGCTTGCGCAGCAGGTTGATAAAGGTGTCGCAGAGGAAGCTGGGGTGGCGAATTTCCACGGCGTGGCGCAGGCGCTGGTTGCCGCGGATGGCCGTGCCGCTGTTGTCTTGCAGGCGCTCGGCCGCCTGGCGGGCAAGGAGGCGGGCAGCGTTGCGATCACGCGGCAGCTTGGCCAGGAAATCGCTGAAGCGTTGCGCATCAAATTTCAGGCTCGGCGGAAACTGCCACAGGAATGGCCCCAGCTTGTCGCCCAGCATTAGCGGGCCCGATGCGAAGAAGTTGGCAAGCGGCTCGTCGATTTCTCGAAGCCTGCGCACATGGGTGATATAACGCGGCGCCTTGACCGAGAACACGAAGCCCTGGGGTGTTTGGTCACGCCAATGACCATAGCGTTCCGGTGTCTGCAGCGCGTAGAACGAACCATTGATCTCGATGCTGTTGACCGCTCGCGAGGCGAAGGCCAGTTCGTCGTCCTGGCGTAGCCCCTTGGGGTAGAAGTCCTTGCGCCATGGGCCATAGCGCCAACCGGAAATACCAATACGGATCTCGCTCACGAGAGCCCCCTGTGCTCGTGTACTTATCAGTAGCGACTGGTAGCGGTGCGAGAGGGTTCATCAGGATTGACGAGTGGCGCTGGCGGAAATGCCCTGGCGGAGCTTTGTTGGCGACAAAGCACCGCCGTTTGGTTCTTTCTATGACTGATAAGTCAGCGATCAGCCTCTCAACGTGTTGAAAGGGTTCCAAAAAAAACGATCGGTGGTCAGCCTAGTTTCCGACAATGTGTCTTACTTAGATCTCACCGTGGGAGAACGTGATGAGAGAAAGAGGTCAGACGTATTGGGATTGGATGGATACGCAGCTACATTGCCGTACGCACACTGAAATACTTGATACCGGCTGGACTATAGATGTCCAGGTGCGCCTTTCACGTGTTGGAACCACACAGTTGTTCATGGGCATCTATCGCCAGGACGGTGCATTGATCCACGAAGAAGCCTATGGGACGCGCCCGGGGCAGTCCATGACGACCGCCCTGCTATGGGGTGTTGCCAGGGCGCGTGAGCTGGCCTGTTCTCAATCCTCTTCCGATGCCGCTTCCCACTGACGGAACGAAGGACTGCCTAGCTACCGGCCAGCGCCTTGATCAACTGCTCGTTGAAGGCCGGAATATCGTCTGGCTGGCGACTGGTAATCAGATTGCCGTCCACCACCACTTCTTCATTTACCCAGTTGCCGCCAGCGTTGCGAATATCATCCTGCAAGGTCTTGTAGCTGGTCATCCGTCTGCCTTTGGCCAGATCACTCGATACCAGCAGCCAAGCGCCATGGCAAATGACCGCCAAGGGTCTGCTTGCCGAGTCGTGGCTTTTCACCAATTTCTGCGCTGCACAGGCATCAGGCGAATGGTATCGGAGTTCTGTACGCCCCCCGGCACCACAATGGCATCGTAAAGATCAAGGTGGGCGCTCTCGAAGGTGGCGTCCACCGCAAACTCATCGGCAGGCTTGTCATGGTTCCAGCCGCGAACGGTTCCCTCCTTGTCACTCAGAATGTCGATTACCGCTCCATTTGTTTCGAGCGCTTCGCGAGGCCCCGTCAGTTCCACCTGTTCAAAACCATCAGTGACCAGGAAGGCAACGCGCTTGCCATTCAGTTGAGCAGTCATTTTTCGATCTCCGTTTTCGATGGGCCCTGGGAGGCGAAGGGCTGTGCTCCTGCCGCCCAAGGTCAAGGTGCGGTCATCCGTCAGATTGTTCCTCGGGTGCCACTTGGCCTTCCGGCCAGTCGGGTGCCTCGTGTTTCGGATCGGGCGGTGGTACCTTGTCGCCGGGGTCGTGCGGTATTTCATCGACATAAGGATCTGGATGATCGGGGCCTATCATGGGCTTTACCTCGTCAGCTAAAGCGCGGCCTTGCTTCGTGCTTGTACCGCAACTGTCCAATACCTCCCCAGGGCGAACGCTGTCGCCCTGGGGAACGCCTTTGCAATCAGCGTTCCTTGTCCATGCGTTGGCCTGGGTCACGATGTTGGCCGCCGACTGTTCCGGTGTCGGAGAGGTTTTCCTTGTCCTCAGGCTGCTCCAGC
Organism: Pseudomonas sp. DrBHI1; assembly: GCF_002205115.1. NCBI lineage: Bacteria > Pseudomonadati > Pseudomonadota > Gammaproteobacteria > Pseudomonadales > Pseudomonadaceae > Pseudomonas > Pseudomonas sp. DrBHI1. The sequence goes on along the minus strand of NZ_NIBE01000124.1, from coordinate 59,886 downwards.
GATTGCCCGCCTTGTCGCCCGGTGTCCTGGGATTGCGCCCACTCCTTGTCGGTCTTGTCATCAGGTCGTTGTCCACCTTTCTGCCGGTCGGTCATGTCGCCCGCCGAGCCGTGGCCCCCTTGCTGGCCGGCGTTGCCCACGTTGGTGTCGGCGCTACGGTCGCCGCCCTTGTCTTGATTGTTAGCCATGATGGCTTACCTCTGGTCGAACACAGGAAGGTCTGTGTTCAGTTATGACTGGGCCGTGAGTCATCGCACTGCAATGATTTTCCGATTTTCGGACCGGTTGCCTGAAGGACTGCGAGGCAAACATTTAGCGGGTGAACAACCGCGGTACAGCGCGTGGTTGGCGAGAAAAACTGGAACTTTGCTCGCCTTGCGAGCCTCCACCGCATGCCGGCGCGCAAACCGAGGTGAGCCATGAAAAGCGAAAATGCTTTTGACGACGATCAACCGCAAGCCACGGTGCAACCGGGTGAGGGACAACCGCAAGTGCAGCCGGACGACCCGGACATCGAGGGACTGCCCGGTGAAACCAGGCCACCGGCCTGGAGGAGACCCAACGCATGAAATTCGACCGGTTTGCCCAATGGCTGGCCAGCCACAGTGGACGCCCGGTGACCTTCGTCATCGCATTGATGCTGATCATCGCCTGGGGCGTCAGCGGGCCATTGTTCCACTTCAACGACACCTGGCAACTGGTGATCAATACCTCGACCACGATCATCACCTTCCTCATGGTGTTCCTGATCCAGAACACCCAGAACCGCGACAACGATGAGCTGCACATCAAGATCGACGAGCTGCTGCGCACCACCAAGCGGGCGCACAAGGCCCTGCTCGACCTCGAAGACATGGGGCCGGCCGAACTGCATGCGCTGCGCAAGCATTACCAGCAGATCGGCGAGCACGACCTGGCGGCGCCGGGCAGTGACCTTGCGCAAAAGCACACGCCTGACTGACCCTGGAGGACGACATGGCCAGACATATCATCCACTACACCGGCCCGATCAACTCCGCGACCTGCGGCAACCTGATCAATACCTGCTCCAAGGCCCTGCAGCAGGGCGCTGAGCTGTTGCAAGTGAATATCGCCACCATGGGCGGCGAATGCAGCTACGGCTTCACCCTGTACAACTTCCTGCGCGCCTTGCCGGTGCCGGTGCATACCCACAACCTGGGCACGGTCGAGTCGATGGGCAACATCCTGTTTCTGGCCGGTGTTCACCGTACCGCCTGTGCCTGCAGCAAGTTCCTGTTCCATCCCTTCCACTGGACCTTGCACGGCTCGGTGGACCATGCGCGCATGGCCGAATACGCCATGAGCCTGGACTACGACCTGCGCCTGTATGCGCAGATCGTCGCCGAACGGACCGAAGGCGCCAGCGACGTGCTGGACGTGCCGCGTTACTTGATGGCCTATCCGCGTATCCTGGGGCCGGAGGAGGCGCTGGCCAGTGGGATGATTCATGCCATCGACGAATTGCCCATCGCTGCGGATGCGGTGCAATGGAGCGTGCATGCATGAGTGGGGCAGGGGGCGATGGAATGCGTCTTGACGACGCTGTGCCAGCTCAATAGGGCTCCGATCCGCACAATGTCTCTATGGCCTCGACCAGGTCGTCGTACCCCACCGGTTTGCTCAGGTGCCGGTCGAAGCCTGATTGGCGTGAGCGGTACTGGTCGGCGCTGGCACCATAGCCGGTCAGGGCAATGGCCGGCGTGTAGCGCAGGTGCCCCAGGGCACGCAGCGCCTTGATCAGGGCGTGGCCGTCCATCACCGGCATGCCGATATCGGACAGGATGATATCGTAGCGCCCGCTGGCGGCGGCCTCCAGCGCCGCTTGCGGATAGCTATAGGCCTCGACTTGCGCGCCTTCCATCTCCAGCAACTGCTGCATGACCTCGAGAATTTCCACCGAGTCGTCCACCAGCAGCACCTTGACGCCGTCCAGGCGGCCGTCGCTGGTCTGCCCGGATGCCTCGTTCGGGGCCTGACGCCCGGGCGCGCACAGTGGCAGGCAGACCGTGAAGGTCGTGCCGCAACCCAGCCCCGGGGAATACGCCGCCACCGTCCCGCCATGGGCCTCGACCAGCTGGCGCACCAGTGACAGGCCGATACCCAGGCCGTCGCGGTTGCCGGACAGCTGTGGGGCGGCCTGGGTGAACAGGTCGAAAACGCTCTCCAGGCTGTCCTCGGTCAGGCCGACACCCTGATCGATCACCTCCAGGCGTGCATGGGCGTCCTGTCTGGCGAGTACCACGCGAATCTCGCTGCCTGCGGGGCTGAATTTCAATGCGTTGTTCAGCAGATTCCAGATGATCTGCTCGAGCCGCGTGCCATCGGCCTCCACGTGAACAGGCGCGCCATCCGCAGGCAGTGCCAGGCGCACGGCGCAAGGATGCTGTTCGTTAAGCACCACGGCATGGATCCCCTGAAGTACCGTGCCCAGGTCGATCACCTGGGTCTTGAGCTTGAGTTTGCCGGTGCGGATGCGAGCGACATCAAGCAGATCGTCGATGATCCGCGCTTGACTGGAGACCGCGTCGCAGATAACGCCGATGGCCTTGCTGGCAGCGCTGGCGGCTTTCACCGACGGCGACCGCCGCAGGATCTCGGCGTTGAGCTGGATCAGGTTCAGCGGGTGCTTGAGTTCATGGGACATGACGGCGAAAAACTCGTCCTTCATGTGACTGGTGCTCTGCGACTCGGCCAGTTGCTTGCTCTGCTCGTCGTGCAGGCGCTTGTGGCCGGTGAGGTCGCGGGCGATCTTGACGTAGCCCCGCAAGCTGCTGCCCTTGAGGCGCGACACCTCGCCGCTGCAATAGAAACGGCTGCCATCCTTGCGTACGTGCCAGCGCTCGTCCTGACCACGACCATGGAGGCGGGCGCTGCGCAGTTCACGCTCCGGCACGCCGCTGGCCTGGTCCTGCTCGGTGAAGATCAGCTGGTAGTGGCGGCCGAGGACCTCGTCCTTGCCATAGCCGAAAATCAGCGCGGCCCCCGTGTTCCAGTCGGTGATCAGGCCTTGGTCGTCAAGCAGGATGATGGCGAAGTCATGGGTGCTTTCCGCCACCAGGCGCATGCGTTCCTCGCCCTGGCGCAGGCGTTCCTCCGCGGCGCGGCTCTGGCTGATGTCGATGAAGGTCAGTACGGTGCCGTCGACGTTGCGCTCGCTGGCCCGGTAGGGCAGCAGGCGGGCCAGGTACCAGTGCTGGTTGTGGCCGAGCACTTCGCGTTCGATGGTGGTCTCGCGTTCGACCACTGCACGGGCATCGTCAGCCAGGCCTGGGTAGTCCAGGCGATGGGTGATGTCGAGCAGCGAACGGCCGGTGTCCACCGGCAACATGCTGAAGATGTCGGTGGCCCGGGGGGTGAACCAGCGGATGCACAGGTTGCGGTCGACGAACACCGTGGCGATGTCGGTCGAGGCGATCAGGTTGCTCAGGTAGTCGTTGACCTTGTCGGTCTCCTCGACCTTGGTCTTGAGCTCGTAGTTGACCGTCAGCAGCTCTTCGTTGATCGACTGCAGCTCTTCCTTGCTGGTTTCCAGCTCCTCGCTGGCCGAGCGCAGCTCCTCGTTGATCGCCTGCATTTCCTCGTTGGAAGCGGTCAGCTCCTGGCTGGAAAACTCCGATTGCTCGATGGTTTCCTGCAATTGCAGCCGTGTGCGATGCAGTTCGCGCTCCAGGTTGGTCAACAACATGCCTTCGCTCTGCTCGAGAGCAGGGCTGGGGCCTGCATTGCCGTCGACTTCGATGCTCTGGAACACCACCAGAAGGCAGTCGGTGCCACTGGGGTCATCCTGGTGGGGTTGGATCAGGATCTGCACCGAGGTCGAGTATTCGTCGAGGTTGACCTCGACCCTGCGCGAGGTCACCGCCTGGCCGCTGCCTTGCGCTTGCAGCAAGGTGCTGCGCAGGGCGGGCCGTAACGGGGCGATGACCAGGTTGAGCAGGTTGTGGCTGAGCTCGCCACCCGCGTGACGCAGGAAGCGTCCGACGCCTTCGCTCATGTGCAGGATATTGCCCTCGGTATCGACCACCAGGCTGGGCGGCGTGCAGCGGGCGAGGGCGCGGTGATGGATCTCGGCGTAGGACAAGCGGCGACTGCTACGTGCCCGGGCAGGTGACGCGAGCGCAGGTTCCGGGGCCTGCAGGCGCGCCGGATGGCTGGTGGTCTGCACCTCCCGGGCGCGGAAGATGCGGTTGCGTTTGTCCACGGCGACGAACAGGTCGGCCGCAAGGTCCGTCGACTCGGAGCTGCCCAGGAACAGATGGCCGCCTGGACGCAGGGCGAAATGGAACAGGCGCAGGATGTCGCGTTGCACATCGCGGTCCAGGTAGATCAGCAGGTTGCGGCAAACGATCAGGTCGAGTTGGGAGAACGGTGGATCGGATAGCAGGTTATGACGGGCGAACAGAACCTTTTCCCGGATTTCCTTGCGCACCCGGAAGTGCTGATCCTCCTTGATGAAGAACTGGCGCAGGCGCGCCGCCGACACGTCGGTGGCGATGGCGTCTGGATACTGCCCGGCACGGCCGAGGCCGATGGCGCGTTCGTCGAGGTCGGTCGCGAATACCTGCACCTGGACGCTACGCTGCTCCACCGCCAACTGTTCGGCCACCAGCATCGCCAAACTGTAGGCCTCCTCGCCGGTAGAGCAGCCCGCCGACCAGATGCGCACTTCGTGCGCCGCCTCTTCAATGGCATCCATGTTGACCAGGCCGGGCATCACATGGCGCTGCAACGCTTCGAACGCCTCGCGGTCGCGGAAGAAGTTGGTCACCCCGATCAGCATGTCGGCCAGCAGCGCCCGCGATTCCTCAGGGTGGCATTGCAGGAAATCGAGATAGCCGGCCAGGTCTGTCTGGCCGGTCACATGCAGCCGGCGCTCCAGGCGACGCAGCACGGTGGCACGCTTGTAATGGCTGAAGTCGTGGCCGGTCTCGCCTTGCAACGTCAGCAGGATCTCATCCAGCAGCGGGTCACTCGCCGCCGGGTCGCCCTCTCGCTCTCCCAGTGGTGGCGGCAGGCTGTCGTCTTCGATTTCCGGTAACTTCACCTGGCGCGCCGTACGCCACAACTCGACCAGGCGCGCAGGCATTTCATCCACCGGCAGCAGCAGGTCGACCATGCCGGTGGCCAGCGCCGCACGGGGCATGTCGGGGTATTCGGCATCCTCGGGTGCCTGCACCAGGGTCAGGCCACCTTGCTCCTTGATGCGCGACAGGCCTACGGCGCCGTCGCTGCCGGTTCCCGAGAGCACCACGCAGAAAGCGTGATCCTTGTGCACGTCGGCCAGGTCGCGGAAGAACAGGTCGATGGCCACATGATCGCCGCGGTTGCGCTTGGCCGGGCTGACCCGCAGGTAGCCGTCGTTGGTCGACAGGCGATTGGCCGGCGAGATCACGTAGACATGGTTGCGTTCGATCGGCACCGGCTCGCTGACCTGGCGCACCGGCATGCGGGTGACGGCCTGGATGATCCGGTCGGCTTGGCTCTGGTGGTCCGGGGACAGGTGCAGCACGACGACGAACGCCATGCCGGAATTGTCCGGGGTGTGCTGGAAGAACCGGCGGATCGCCTCCAGGCCGCCGGCCGAGGCACCGATGCCGACCACGGGGAAGTCCAGGTGGCTGGGGCTGAGCGCCGGATTGTGCGGCGAGGCGAGGGGCGATTTGCTGGACGACTTCATGGCATCAGCCTTGTACGGACCTGGAAATGGCCCAGGGTGAATCGCCGGGCACTGGGCGCAGATTATAGGCTGCCGCTCACTTTGGCGACGAGCGGGTACCTTGAATCAGTGCAAGGTGTTCGATGGCTTCCTGATAGCGTACAGCAGTCTTGCGTCGTAGTTTCTGATAATGGTCGAAGCGATTGGCGTCGAGCCCATCTCCTTCGAGCAGGACAATGGCGGCATGCTCGAGTTGGTAGGCGCTGGCGAACAGCCGGCGATTCTGCTCAAGCGCGAGCGCCTGGCAGCTGTGTATCATGGGCATGGGAGCTCCGTTGTGCGAAGTGGGCATTCAGTGGTGTGACCGCCGGCCACGCGAATAAGTGCAAATGATTTGCCCGGTGTCGAGCCCATGCACCCCGCACGCTGGTTAACGTTGGCCAGAGCAGGGCAACAATGGGTGCGCTGTGGCGGATTGCGACGGCTCAAAACGGTTGCACGGTGACACGGCCTCCACCTCCAACCCAGCCATGGGGCGGCGGCGATGCGTAATGGGCTGGCCCTTCCTTCACCGTGTCTGGCATTTTTTTTTGAATTTTCATGGCGCACCACGATCAGTCAAAGAGTCATCCATGGAGAAGAGGAGGGCCTGCGGCGATGCCTAGTCCCCAGCTGTACACCATTGAATACCGGCTGCACGGAGAGCCACGGCGGTTCATCATCCGCCAGGAACACATGGACAATGCCGAAGCCTGGCACTGGGCCAGTTGCGATGCGGGGTTGGGGATCATTCCGAAGTTCGGGCGGGAAAAGATCAAAAAGGTCAGCCGACCGCTGGCCGAGCGGCACGGCATCACCGATGTGCACTGGCGGGTCTGATTCGTGCCCTTGATAGTGCACAGGCCCTTGGGCAGTGGGCAAGTCCGCGCCAGGCCCTAGGCCCCGGATTCCGGATCGCTGGCCGGCACGCTGGGGCGGTTTTCTTCCTCGGTAAGGTCAGGGGCGGCATCCGCATCATCGGGATCGGGCTGGTCGTTGCGTCGGTCTGGCTCCAGTTCCGGCCAGTCGCTCTGCACGTCACCACCACCCATCCCGTGTTTCTCGTTCATGCCGGCATCCTCCCTCAACGCGTGCGGCGGAACATTCGCTGCTCATGCATTGGGATCGTGCAGGGGGGTGGGAAGGTCTATCTCATCCCTTGCTTGGCGACAAGCGGTCGTTCAGTTTCCGGAATACTTCACGGCCGCCGCCGTGCGGGTCGGTACGTTGAGGGTCTTGAGCAGGGACGACACATGGATGCGTACGGTAAACGGCGAGATATCCAGCGCCCGTGCGATCTCCTTGTTGGTCTTGCCCTGGGCAATCAGGCGCAGCACGTCCTGCTGGCGGTCGGTGAGCTGTTCCAGTTCGCTGGAGGCCTCCCGTTGCGGCAGCAGGCCGCTGGGCACATAGTTGACCACCACCTCGCCGGCGCGAATGGCGAGGATGGCCGCGCCGATTTCCCCAGGGCTTACGCTCTTGCCGATAAAGCCATCGACACCCGCAGCCATGACTTCGCAGATGACCTGCGGGTCATCGACCATCGACACCACGATCAGCGTGGTGCGCGGCAACTGCAGGCGCAGCTCGGCGAGGCGACCGATGCAGGTCAGGCCGGGAAAGCGCAGGTCGAGGATCAGGGTGTCGGGCGTCTCGCCCAGTGTGGCCAGGCGCAGCACATCGGCCAGGCTGCCGGCTTCCTCCAACCGGGCGTCGGGCAGGATGCGTCGCACGGTGTTGACCATGGCTTCCCTGAACAGCGGATGGTCATCCGCCACGATGATGCGGCAACTCACGTCGAGGAACTCCCTGTCGTCCGGCACATGCTAATTTAGCAGTCAACTGCGGCATTTTCTTATGATGCATGCCGCAAATGCCGACTGGCGCACAAGGACGTTACCCCATGAGGTTCGAGAAGAACAACGAACTGGACCAGGCCAACCTGCGCATCATCGTCGCCTCCTGCGCGATCAGCTACGTGGCGCTGTTGGGCTTCCTGCCGGGACGCTCGCCGGCCACCTACCTGCCGGTACTGCTCTACTACGCAGGTTTTGTAGTGGTGTCGATCGGCATGCGCCAGGCCATCAAGCGCTGGCCGGGGCATTACCCGGCGCGGCGGATCTTCGGCATGCTCGGCGACTACACCGGTACCTGCTTCGGCCTGGTGGTCGGCGGCGAGACCGCATTGCCGCTGTATGCGGTGATGGTATGGATCAACCTGGGCAATGGCATGCGCTTCGGCTCGCGCTACCTGGCCATCGCCACGGTGCTGGCCCTGGCCGCGTTGCTGGTGGTGTGGCGGCTGACGCCTTACTGGCAGGAACAGCCGTTCCTGCTGCCGATGCTGCTGACCACCAGCACCTTGATCCCGTTCTACGCCCACCTGCTACTGGAGCGCACGCGCAAGGCCACGGCCCTGGCCGAGGCCGCGACCCGCGAGAAATCCCGCTTCCTGGCCCAGGCCAGCCATGACCTGCGCCAGCCGATCCACTCCATCGGCCTGTTCACCGCCTGCCTGCGCGAGGCGCGCCTGGGCGAGGAGGAGCGGCGCCTGGTGGACAGCATCGACCGTTCGCTGCTCAATGTCTCGCAGCTGTTCCGCTCGATCCTCGACCTGTACACCCTGGACAACGGCCGGGTGCAGCCGAAGTGGGAGGCTTTCGCGGTGGACGGCTTTCTGCGCGAACTGCTGCGCCAGAACAGCGAGGCGGCGCGCTGGGCCGGGGTCGAGATGCGCCTGGTGCCCAGCCGTCACTGGATTCGCGCCGACCCGGGCATGCTGGCGACCATGGTGCAGAACGTGCTGTCCAACAGCTTCAAGTACGCCGCCGGGCGCCCGCTGCTGATCGGCGTGCGGCCTCGCGGCCAGGGCCTGGCCATTGTCGTCTGCGACCAGGGCAGAGGGATCGCCGAGGAGCACCAGGGCCGAGTGTTCGAGGAGTTCTACCGGGTGCGCGAAGTGCGCGACAAGGATGTCGAGGGCGTTGGCCTCGGCCTGGCCATCGTCAAGCGGCTGGGGCGGTTGATGGGCCTGGAGGTCAGCCTGCGCTCGCGCCTGGGGCATGGCACCTGCGTGACCTTGAAGGGGCTGTCCAGAGCCTGCGCGCAGGTGTCGCGGGCCACGGTCGACCAGGCCGTGCAGGCGGGCCTGCTCACGGGGCTGCGGGTGTGCCTGGTGGAGGATGACGACAACGTGCTGCAGGCCACCAGCGCCTTGCTGCAGCGCTGGGGATGCGAGGTGCAGGCCGAGTGTTCGCCCTTTGGCCTGGTCAGTGACTGCGATGTGATCGTCGCCGACTACGACCTGGGCCCGCAGGCCACCGGCATCGACTGTATCGACCAGCTACGCGCGCAGCGCGGCGCCGATGTGCCGGCGCTGATCATGACCGGTCACGACATCGACAGGTTGCAGGGCGCCTTGCAGGCACGGGGCATCGCGGTGCTGGCCAAGCCGGTGCGACCTGCCGAGTTGCGCGCGGCGTTGCGCGCCTTGCGCGAGAGGGGAACGGCACCGGTGGTTCAGGCCGATGCCTGAGGGCGTCACTGGAAGACGGGGGCCTGGCCTTCTTTCCAGCAGGTCGGTGACGGGGTGATAAGGCCCATGCCAGCGACCGCGACCAGGCCTCCGCTGGCCACCTGGCAGTCATACTAGCCCTTGGCGGTGCTGGCGCTGAAGTAGGTGGTGTTGGAGTCGCTGCGCAGATTGCTGACCTTGTTCACCGGCACGCCAAGGGTGACTTCGGCGCGCTGCTTGAGGGTGTCGGCGCTGGGGCTGGCGGTCTGGCAACCGGTCAGGGCGGCGAGGCCGGCGAGCAGGAACAGGGACTTGAAGGGGAGGGACATGGGGATCATCGCGTTGCTTCCTTGGCATTGTTCTCGGTACGGCGCACCCACCGCCAGGAAGGGGGCTGGCGGTGGGGCGACTATAGCGCCGAGGGGCGTTGCAGGATGTAGGGCGGATGTGCGAGGTGGCATATTGCCTTTAGTGTCGGGTCTTTCAATGTATTGAGTAGTGACGTCAGGCTTGGACATGCCGGGGCTGCTTTGCAGCCCTTTCCGACCGGTCCGGCGCCCCGGCAAGGCCGCTCAGGGAGCGCGAATCGCCACCCAATCTCGCTTACCGCTTCAACACCAACGTCAAGATGTCATAACTGGCCACCAGCTCACCCAGTTGGTTGGTCACCTCCACATCCCAGGCCACCACCCCTTGCGCCTGCCCTTGCGGGCTGGTCTTGCCCTGGTCGATCTTGCGCTTGCAGGTCAAGCGCGCCTGGATGGTGTCGCCGATCCCCACCGGGGTGATGAAGCGCAGCGTGTCCAGGCCATAGTTGGCCAGCACCGGCCCTTCGCCCGGGCTGACGAACAACCCGGCCGCCGCCGACAGCACGAAGTAACCGTGGGCAATGCGCTTGCCGAACTGCGACTGCTTCGCCGCGATCTCGTCGAAGTGCATGTAGAAGTGATCGCCCGACAGGCAGCCGAAGTTGACCAGGTCGGCCTCGGTCACGGTGCGGCGGTGGGTCAGCAGCGATTCGCCGATGTGCAGGTCGTCGAAATGGCGACGGAACGGGTGCACCTCGGTCTCGATCACCTCGGCGCCGCGCACGTATTCACCGGTCACCGCCATGAGCATGCTTGGCGAGCCTTGCACGGCGGCGCGTTGCAGGTAGTGCTTGACCGCGCGCAGGCCACCCAGCTCCTCGCCGCCACCCGCTCGGCCGGGGCCGCCGTGCTTGAGCTGCGGCAATGGCGAGCCATGCCCGGTGGATTCCTTGGCTGCCTCGCTGTCGAGTACCAGCAGCCGCCCGTGCCAGGCCGCCGCCACCGGGATGGCCTTGGCCGCTACAGAGCGGTCAGCGGTCACCAGCGATGCCACCAGGCTGCCCTTGCCTCGCGCGGCCAGGGCCAGGGCCTCGTCGAGGTCGTCGTAGGCCATCAGCGTGCTCACCGGGCCAAACGCCTCGATGTCATGGGCGCCGCCTTCGGCATGCGGGTCGCGGGCCAGCAGCAGGGTCGGGGCGAAGAACGCACCCTCGGCCACGCCATCGCCGACCGCGGTGAAACCGTCACTGGCCCCCAGCAACTGCTCGCAGCTGTCCAGCAACTGGCGCACGCGCTCGCCGACATCGCGCTGTTGGTCGTGGGAGGCCAGCGCGCCCATGCGTACGCCCTCGACCGCAGGATCGCCCACCACCACCTTGCGCAGGCGTTCGCGCAGGCGGCTGGCCACCGCGTCGAGGTGCCTGGCCGGGACGATGGCGCGGCGGATCGCCGTGCATTTCTGCCCGGCCTTGGTGGTCATCTCCCGCGCCACTTCCTTGATGTACAGCTCGAACTCCTCGCTGTCGGGGCTGACGTCCGGGCCGAGGATGGCGCAGTTCAGCGAGTCGGCCTCGGCGGTGAAGGGCACCGAATGGCGGATCAGGTTCGGGGTCACGCGCAGCTTGGCCGCCGTGTCGGCGGAGCCGGTGAAGGTCACCACGTCCTGGCCCTGCAGGCGGTCGAGCAGATCGCCCGTGCTGCCGATCACCAGTTGCAGGCTGCCGGCCGGCAACAGGCCCGATTCGTTCATCAGGCGCACCACGGCTTCGGTCAGGTAGCTGGTCGCGGTAGCGGGCTTGACGATGCACGGCATGCCGGCGAGGAAGGTCGGGGCGAACTTCTCCAGCATGCCCCAGATCGGAAAGTTGAAGGCGTTGATATGCACGGCCACGCCTGTGCGCGGCACCAGGATATGGCTGCCGGCGAAGTGGCCTTGCTTGCCCAACGGGATCGCCGGCCCTTCATGCACCAGGTTGCCCGACGGCAGCTCGCGCCGGCCCATGCTCGAATAGGCGAACAGCGTGGCGTTGCCGCCCTCGATGTCGATCCAGCTGTCGGCGCGGGTGGCGCCGGAATGGCGGGACAGGGCGTAGAGCTGCTCCTTGCGCTCGGCCAGGTACAGCGCCAGGGCCTTGAGCCGGGCGGCGCGCTGCTGGAAATCCATGGCCAGCAACTGCTTGAGGCCCTGTGCCCGGGCGAAATCCACGGCCTCGGCGAAATCCGGGCGCTCTTCGTGGCTGTAGGCCAGGACGTGGCCATCGAGGGCGCTGCGCAGGGCCTGGGCGCCATGCTGGCCGATCCAGCGGCCGGCGATGAAGCTTTGCAGGGTAGGGGCGGCGGACATGCTGTTCTCCTATAAAGGGGCGCGGTTACCAGAGCGCCAGGGTGTAGCCGATGATCAGGCGGTTCTCGTCCACGGCGTTGGTCAGGCCGTTGCCGGAACGGAAGGTGACGTTGCGCCAGCGCAGGCTGACGTCCTTGAACGGGCCGCTCTGGATGACGTAGGTGATGTCGGTGTCGCGCTCGCGCTCGCGGCCGTTGCTGAGCGTGGCGGTTTCGGCGTGGCGGCCGTCGGTGTAGCGGGTCATGAAGCTCAGTCCGGGGATGCCCATCGCCACGAAGTCGTAGTCGTAGCGCACCTGCCAGGAGTCGAGCCCGGCGCGGGTGAAAGTGTTGTAGGTGACCAGGTTGACGGTGTAGGGATCGCCGCCATTGAGGAACGGGAAGGCGCTGTCACCGGACATCTGCTGCCAGGTGGCGGTGAACTTGTGGGCCTTCACGCCCAGGGTGAACATGGCGTTGAAGTTGCGGTTGTCGATGCGCCCGGCGCGCTCGGCGCCGTCGCCGCGGCTGTCGAAGTAGCGCAGGTCGCTGCGCAGGCTGACACCTTCGGCCAAGGGTTGGGTATGCAGAAAACCGAGGTATTGCTGGCGGTAGATGTCCTCGAGCTTGGCGTAGTAGTAGCTGACGCTGGCCTGCGGGGTGATGGCGTAGTTGCCGCCACCGAAATCGAAGTGGTCGCTGCTGGCGGCGCCGTAGCCGATGTCGTCGCGCCCGGAAGAGTCGCGCAGATTGGCCTTGGTCAGGCGGCCGCCGTTGAAGGTCAGGCCGTCCAGCTCCTGGCTGGTCAGCAGGCCGCCCTGGAAGGTCGAGGCCAGCAGGCGGGTGTCGTTGTACACCACCACCGGCAAAACCGGCTGCAAGGTGCCCAGGCGCAGGGTGCTCTTGGACACCCGCAGTTTGCCGGTCAGGCCCAGTTCGCTGTAGTCGTCCACCGGCTCCAGGCTACGCGGCCCGTAAGGCAGCAGGCCGGTGTTGCGTCGGTCGCGGCTGGAGTCGAGCTTGATGCCCAGTTGGCCCATGGCGTCCACCCCGACACCGACCGGCCCCTCGGTGAAACCCGATTCGAAGCGTGCGGTGAAGCCCTGGCCCCATTCCTCGGCCTTGCTCTGCGGGGCGTTGCCCTGGCGGAAGTCGCGGTTGATGTAGTGGTTGCGCAGTTCCAGGCGTGCGTGGCTGTCAGCGATAAAGTCCGCCATGGCTGGCAAGGGCAGGGCAAGGGTGGCCAGCCAGGCGGCTGACGTGAGGTGCGTGCGGTTCATTGTGGTTGTACCCGACATTGTTATTGTTCTTGAGGTCAGTGCTTGCTGGCGCCAGCGGCGCCGATACCGGTCATCGAGCGGATGAACTGGGCCAGGTAGCGCCCACGTTCTTCGCGCGCCCGCTCCGAGCTGTCTGTGACCGAGAAGGCCCAGGCCGCGAGGAAGGCCAGCGACATGGAGAACAGCGCCGGGTTGCTGTAGGGGAACAGCGCCCGCTCGTTGTGCAGCACGTTGACCCACACCGCCGGGCCCAGCACCACCAGGACGATCGCCGAGACCAGCCCGGCCAGGCTGCCGCCCACCGCGCCGCGGGTGGTCAGGCCTTTCCAGAACATCGAGAGCAGCAGCACCGGGAAGTTGACCGAGGCGGCCACCGCCAGCACCAGGCCGGAAAGGAAGGCGATGTTCTGCGACTCGAACAGCAACCCCAGCAGCACCGCGAACAGGCCGATCCCCAGCGTGGCCAGGCGCGACACGCGCATCTCTTGCTGCTCGCTGGCCTGGCCCTTGCGCACCACGCAGGCGTACAGGTCGTGGGACACCGCCGAGGCGCCGGACAGCGCCAGGCCTGCAACCACGGCGAGGATGGTGGCGAAGGCCACCGCCGAGATGAAGCCGAGGAACAGGTTGCCGCCCACGGCCTGGGCCAGGTGCACCGCGACCATGTTGCCGCCGCCGATGATCGCCCCGCTGGCATCGCGGTAGGACGGCTCGGTGCCGACCATGACGATGGCGCCGAAGCCGATGACGATCAGCAGCAGGTAGAAGTAGCCGATGAAACCGGTGGCGTAGAACACGCTCTTGCGCGCTTCCTTGGCGTCGCTGACGGTGAAGAAACGCATGAGGATATGCGGCAGGCCGGCCGTGCCGAACATCATGCCCAGGCCCAGGGAGATGGCGTCCACCGGGTTGGACAGCAGCGCCCCCGGCGCCATGATCGCCTGGCCCTTGGCATGCACGGCCACGGCGCTGGCGAACATCGCCTCGGTGCTGAAACCGAAGTGCCTGAGCACCATGAAGGCCATGAAGGTGGTGCCCGACAGCAGCATCACCGCCTTGATGATCTGCACCCAGGTGGTGGCGAGCATGCCGCCGAAGGTGACGTACAGCACCATCAGCACGCCCACCAGCATCACCGCGTACAAGTAGCTGATGCCAAACAGCAGCTCGATCAGCTTGCCGGCGCCGACCATCTGCGCCACCAGGTACATCAGCGCCACGGCCAGGGTGCCGAAGGCCGAGGTCAGGCGCACCGGGGCCTGGGCCAGGCGGTAGGACACCACGTCGGCGAAGGTGTACTTGCCCAGGTTGCGCAGGCGCTCGGCGATCAGGAACAGGATGATCGGCCAGCCGGCCAGCACACCCAGGGCGTAGAGCAGGCCGTCGTAGCCGTTCATGAACATCATCGCCGAGATGCCGAGGAAGGACGCGGCGCTGATCATGTCGCCGGCGATCGCCAGGCCGTTCTGCATGCCGGTCAGGCCACCGCCGGCGGTGTAGAAGTCACTGGCCGAACGGGTGCGCAGGGCGGCCCAGCGGGTCACCAGCAGGGTGAAACAGACGAACACCAGGAACATCGAGATGGCAGTCCAGTTCATCGCGCGCACTCCTGCTTGACCACTTCGTTGAGCGGGTCGATGACGCGGTTGGCGCGGTGCATGTAGACGCCGGTGAGGGCGAAGGACAGCAAGACCATCAGCACGCCCACCAGCATGCCGACGCTGGTCACCCCGCCGCTGAGGGACTGGCCGAGCACGCCGGGGGCGAAGGCCACCAGCAGGACGAAGCCGTAGTAGGCAACGAGCATGGTCAGGGTCAGCGAGCCGTTGAGGCGGCGCTTGCGCTGGATCAGTTGCACGAAGGCGGGGTGCTTGCTGATGGATTCGAGGTGTTCGGGTGTCATGGGGAGCGTTCTCTCTGGCTGTTGTAATTGTTTTTTCAGGTCACGCGGTATTGCTGCTTGCACCGTCCCTGTAGGAGCGGCCTTGTGTCGCGAAAGGGCTGCGCAGCAGCCCCGGCAATCTTTGCAATGTTGCAGATCCCGGGGACCGCTTTGCGGTCCTTTCGCGACGCAAGGCCGCTCCTACAGGGATGCAGGCGCCTCGATCTCAAAGCTGATCGAAATCGAGCACCACCTTGTCGCTCAGCGGGTAGGTCTGGCACGACAGCACATACCCGGCCGCCACTTCGTAGTCCTCCAGGGCATGGTTGCTGTCCATCTCCACTTCACCCTCGATCACCTTGCACTTGCAGGTCGAGCACACCCCGGCCTTGCACGACCAGGGCAGTTCGGCGCCGATGGCATTGCCGGCCTCTAGCACGCTGCGGGTGTTGCGCGGCAGGTCGAAGGCCAGGGCGCGGCCATCGCTGATCACGGTCACGTGGCTGACCGCCGAATCCACCTGGCGCGCCGCCTCGCGAGCTTCGCGACGGGCCTCGACACCGGCGGCGGCAAACAGCTCGAAGTGGATGCGCTCCCTGGCCAGGCCGTTGGCCTGCAGGCTGTCGCGCACGGTCTCGGTCATCGCCTGCGGGCCGCAGATGAACGCCGCGTCGAGTGACTGCACGTCGAGCCAGCGGGCGAACAGCTGGTCGCACTTGTCGGCGTCGATGCGGCCGTTGTACAGGTCGACGTCCTGCTGCTCGCGGCTGAACACGAAGATCAGGTTGAGGCGGTCGAGGTACTGGTTCTTCAGGTCTTCCAGGCGATCGCGGAACAGCGCGCTGTTGCTGGCGCGGTTGCCGTACAGCAAGGTGAAGCGGCTGCGGGGCTCGCTGGCCAGGGTAGTGGCGACCAGCGACAGGATGGGGGTGATACCGCTGCCGGCGGCCACGCCCAGGTAGTGCCCTCGGCGCGCCGGGTCCAGCGGCACGAAGAAGCTGCCCGACGGCGGCATCACCTCCAACTGCTGGCCGGCCTTGAGCACTTCATTGGCGAAGGCCGAGAAACGACCGCCCGGCACGCGTTTGACCGCCACGCGCAATTCGCCGTCCTGCACCGCGCTGCAGATCGAGTAGGAGCGGCGTACCTCTTGGTCATCCAGTCGGGTGCGCATGACCAGGTACTGGCCCTGGGTGAAGCGGAACTCTTCGCGCAGGTGCGCGGGCACGTCGAAGGCGATGGACACCGCGTCGCGGGTCTCCTGGCGCACTTGCCGGACGGTCAGGCTGTGAAACTGGCTCATGGCGTTCTCCACGGCTCAAAGGCATTTGAAATAGTCGAACGGTTCCAGGCACGCACGGCAGCGGTACAGGGCCTTGCAGGCGGTGGAGCCGAACTGGCTGAGCAGTTCGGTATCGCGGCTTGCACATTGCGGGCAGCACACCGTGGGCGGGGCCCCGCGCAGGCTGGCACTGCCGGCGGGCGGTGCGATGCCGTAGGCGCGCAGGCGCTCGCGGCCCTGGTCGCTGATCCAGTCGGTGCTCCAGGCCGGGGTAAGCCTGCGCTCCAGCTCGGGCTCGGCGAACCCTGCTTGTTCTAGCGCCTGGCGGATGTCGCCCTCGATCACCTCGGTGGCCGGGCAGCCGGAGTAGGTCGGGGTGACCACCAGGTGCAGGTGGCCGGCGCGCCAGTCGAGGTCGCGGACGATCCCTAAGTCGACCACGCTGACCACTGGCACCTCCGGATCCATCACCTCGGCCAGCACCGCCCAGGCCTGGGTCAGGTCGCCGTCGCGCAGGGCGCGGGCGCCGCGGTCACCCACGATCAGTTCACCAGGTCGCATCGGGGTAGGCTCGCGGCAAGAACTGCATCTCGGCCAGCAGCAGGCCCAGGTGCTCGGTGTGCAGGCCCTTGCGCCCGTCCAGGTAGAAGTGGCTGGCGGCGTTGGGCAGCGGCAGCTCGACCGAGGCGAAGATTGCCTCCACAGCGGCGTGCCAGCGCTGGGCGACCTGCGTCGGGTCGGCGGCAATGCCGGCGTGGGCCAACTGTACTTCGCTGTCGCTGGCGACCGTCAGCTCGACGGTGAAGCGCCACAGCATCGGAATGGCCTCGAGCATGCGTCGACGGCTTTCCTCGGTGCCGCCACCCAGGCGCTGCACCCACTCGCCGGAACGGCGCAGGTGATAGGTCACCTCCTTCAGGGCCTTGGCGGCGATGCCGGCGATACGCTCATCGCCCGAAGCACTCAAGCCATCGAGCATGGCGTGGTGCCAGGCGTCGTAGAGGAACTGCTTGAGCATCGTCACGGCATAGTCGCCGTTGGGCTGCTCGACCAGCAGCAGGTTGCGGTAGGCGCGCTCGTCGCGACGGAAGGCTAGAGCGTCGGCATCGCGGCCGTCGTCCTGCAATTCGGCGGCATAGTCCAGCCAGTTGCGGGCTTGGCCGACCAGGTCGAGGCCGACGTTCATCAGCGCCAGTTCTTCCTCCAGCGCCGGGGCCTTGCCGCACCACTCGCACAGGCGCTGGCCCTGGACCAGGGCGCTGTCGCCGAGCAGCAGCAGGTATTGAATCAGTGCTTGCTTGTGCATGGCGTGCCTCACATGTGTCCGACTTCGGCCGGCAGCTCGTAGAAGCTGGCGTGGCGGTAGACCTTGTCATCGGCCGGGGCGAACAGCGGGTCCTTCTCGTCGGGGGAGGAGGCGGTGATCAGCGCCGAGGGCACCACCCACAGGCTCACTCCCTCGCTGCGGCGGGTGTACAGCTCGCGGGCGTTCTCGATGGCCATGGCGGCGTCGGCGGCGTGCACGCTGCCAACGTGCTTGTGGTTCAGGCCGTGCTTGCTGCGCACGAAGACTTCGAACAGGGTCCAGACAGACATTGGGGGTATCTCCGCATCATTCGCCGCTTCAGGCGGCGTTCTTGTTCTGTTGCTTGCGGGCATAGGCCATGGCGGCCTCGCGCACCCAGGCACCGCTTTCGATGGCGTTGCGCCGGGTGGCCAGGCGTTCCTGGTTGCAGGGGCCGTTGCCCTTGATCACTTCGTAGAACTCGTCCCACTGGATCTCGCCGAAGTCGTAGTGGCCGCGGGCCTCGTTCCACTTGAGCGCCGGATCTGGCGCGGTGCAGCCGAGCAGTTCGAGCTGGGGCACGGTCTGGTCGATGAAGCGCTGGCGCAGTTCGTCGTTGGTCTGGCGCTTGATCTTCCAGGCCATGGACTGGGCGCTGTTGGGCGAGTGCTCGTCGCTGGGGCCGAACATCATCAGCGCCGGCCACCACAGGCGGTCGATGGCGTCCTGGACCATGTCCTTCTGCGCCTGGGTGCCGTGGCGCATCATGGTCAGCAGCAGTTCGTAGCCCTGGCGCTGGTGGAAGCTCTCTTCCTTGCAGATGCGGATCATGGCGCGGGAGTAGGGGCCGTAGGAAGTGCGCTGCAGCACCACCTGGTTGACGATCGCCGCGCCGTCCACCAGCCAGCCCACCGCACCCATGTCGGCCCAGCTCAGGGTCGGGTAGTTGAAGATGCTCGAGTACTTGGCCTTGCCACTGTGCAGCTTGGCGATCTCTTCGTCGCGGTCGGCGCCGAGGGTTTCCATGGCGCTGTACAGGTACAGGCCGTGGCCGGCTTCGTCCTGGATCTTGGCCATCAGTTGCAGCTTGCGCTTGAGCGATGGGGCGCGGGTGACCCAGTTGCCTTCCGGGAGCATGCCGACGATTTCCGAGTGGGCGTGCTGGGAGATCTGGCGGATGAGGGTCTGGCGGTAGGCCTCGGGCATCCAGTTCTTGGCTTCGATCTTGATCTCGGCGTCGATCTTCTCCTGGAAGGCGCGCTCTTCGGGCGACATCTCCTCCAGGGACTTGAGGCGCTTGACGCCGGTTTCTACGAGCTGTGCGTACATGTTCAGGCTCCCGGTTGTGGGCTGCTTGGGGCGTGGGTCATTTATAAGCGATACAAAACACAACATCAAACAGTATTTGATGTATCGGTTATGACTTATGTATCGCTTTAAGATTGCCGGGGCTGCTGCGCAGCCCTATCCGACCGGTCCGACGCCTCGGCAAGGCCGCTCCTACAGGGGAACGCGAACCCCTGTAGGAGCGGCCTTGCGTCGCGAAAGGGGCCAAAGCGCCCCCGGCTTTCTCGAGGCAAAAAAAGCCCCGGACCATGCCGGGGCTCCATTCTCAGCGCTTGCCGTCAGCCAGCAAGTCGCTTGTCATACACATGACAAGCCTTGCCCTCCGAACGCTTCAGCGTGCCGCAAGGCTGCAACTGGATCTGCGTGCTGATACCGATATAGGTCTTGATCTGCCGCGCCAGCTCGCCCACCACCTGCTTGCGCTGCCTCTCGTCGAGGTACTGGCTGTCGCTGCGCAGTTCCACATGCACCTCGACGCTGTCGAGGTTGCCATTGCGATACAGATGAATCTCATACAGCTCTGAAAGTTGTTTTATCTTGAGCACCTGCTCCTCGATCTGCGTCGGGAACACATTGACCCCGCGGATGATCAGCATGTCGTCGCTGCGCCCGGTGATCTTGCCGATGCGCCGCATCGGCCGTGCCGTGCCGGGCAGCAAGCGGGTCAGGTCGCGGGTGCGGTAGCGCACCATGGGCAATGCCTCCTTGCTCAACGAGGTGAACACCAGCTCGCCAAGCTGGCCGTCCGGCAGCACGTCGCCGCTGACCGGGTCGATGATCTCGGGGTAGAAGTGGTCCTCCCAGATGGTCGGGCCGTCCTTGGTCTCGAGGCATTCCATGGCCACGCCCGGGCCCATGATTTCCGATAGCCCGTAGATGTCCAGCGCATCGATGCCCAGGCGCTGCTCGATTGAGCGGCGCAGTTCGTCAGTCCAGGGTTCGGCGCCGAAGATGCCCAGGCGCAGCTTGAGGTCGTGCGGGTCGATGCCCTGGCGCTCGATCTCGTCGGCAAGGTTGAGCATGTAGGACGGCGTGACCATGATGATGTCTGGCTGGAAGTCGCGGATCAGCTGCACCTGCTTCTCGGTCTGGCCGCCGGACATGGGGATCACCGTGCAGCCCAGGCGCTCGGCGCCGTAGTGCGCGCCCAGGCCGCCGGTGAACAGGCCGTAGCCGTAGGACACATGTACCTTGTCGCCACGGCGCCCGCCGGCGGCGCGGATCGAGCGCGCCACCACGTTGGCCCAGGTGTCGATGTCGTTCTGGGTGTAGCCGACCACCGTCGGCTTGCCGGTGGTGCCGCTGGAGGCATGCAGGCGCACCACCTGGTCCTGGGGCACGGCGAACATGCCGTAGGGGTAGTTGTCGCGCAGGTCATTCTTGCCGGTGAAGGGGAACTTCGCCAGGTCGTCCAGCGACTTCAGGTCATCGGGGTGGGCGCCGCAGGCGTCGAAGCGCTGGCGATACAGCGGCACGTTGGCGTAGGCGTGGTTCAGGCTCCAGCGCAG
The DNA here is from genome assembly GCF_002205115.1 of Pseudomonas sp. DrBHI1. Lineage (NCBI taxonomy): Bacteria > Pseudomonadati > Pseudomonadota > Gammaproteobacteria > Pseudomonadales > Pseudomonadaceae > Pseudomonas > Pseudomonas sp. DrBHI1. Next base: position 39,442 of record NZ_NIBE01000124.1, on the reverse strand, counting down.
GCGTTCCAGCTGGTGCTGGCGCAACGCGTCGAGGCTGGCGGTTTCCATCGGGTCGAGCAGGGCGCGGTCGGCATCGTGGTAGAGGTTCATGGTTTCACTCGAGTTGTTCTTGTCGTGGGCCGAAGCCCTGAGTGTCATGGCAGGCAGCATACTGCCCGCGTCGCGTGGCGTCTCTGGCGGCTGATCAGAGGCGTTCGAGCACAAGGGCGATGCCCTGGCCGACGCCGATGCACATGGTGCACAGGGCGTAGCGGCCGCCGGTCTGCTCCAGCTGGTACAGGGCGGTGGTGACTAGCCGTGCGCCGCTCATGCCCAGCGGGTGACCCAGGGCGATGGCGCCGCCGTTGGGGTTGATCCGGGGATCGTCGTCGGCCAGGCCCAGCTCGCGCAGCACGGCCAGGCCCTGGGCGGCGAAGGCTTCGTTGAGTTCGATCACGTCCATGTCGGCCAGGGACAGGCCGGTCAGTTCCAGCACCTTGCGGGTGGCCGGCACCGGGCCGATGCCCATCAGTCGCGGCTCGACGCCCGCCACGGCGAGGCCAAGGACCCGGCCGCGAGCCTTGAGGCCATGTCGCCGGGCTGCCGCGGGGCTGGCCAGGAGCAGGGCGCAGGCGCCGTCGTTGACCCCCGAGGCATTGCCGGCGGTGACGCTGCCACCGTCGCGGAACGGCGTGCCCAGGCGCGCCAGTTGCTCAAGGGTGGTGTCGCCCCGTGGATGTTCGTCGTGCTCGACGCGCTTGGCCGGGCCTTTGCGCTGGGGGATATCCACCGCGACGATCTCCCGGGCCAGGCGGCCATTGGCCTGGGCGGCGGCGGCCTTGAGCTGGCTGCGCAGGGCAAAGGCGTCCTGGTCCTCGCGGGAGATGGCGAAACGCTCGGCGACGTTCTCGGCGGTCTCGGGCATCGAGTCGATGCCGTATTGCGCCTGCATCAGCGGGTTGACGAAGCGCCAGCCGATGGTGGTGTCGAACAGCTGCGCGCTGCGGCCGAAGGCCTGTTCCGACTTGCCCATGACGAAGGGCGCCCGCGACATCGATTCGACGCCGCCGGCCAGCATCAGCCCGGCCTCGCCGCAGCGCAGGGCGCGGGCGGCGTTGCCGATGGCGTCCAGGCCCGAGCCGCACAGGCGGTTGATCGTGGTGCCGGGCACCTCGATCGGCAACCCGGCCAGCAGGCCGGCCATGCGCGCGACGTTGCGGTTGTCTTCACCGGCCTGGTTGGCGCAGCCGAGGATCACATCGTCCACGGCCGCCCAGTCCAGCTCGGGATGGCGCGCCATCAGCGCCTTGATCGGCACCGCGGCGAGGTCGTCGGGGCGCACGCTCGACAGGGCGCCGCCGTAGCGGCCGATAGGGGTGCGCACGGCATCGATGATCAGTGCGTGAGGCAGGCTGGCGTCAGTCATTTGAAGTCTCCGGCGACAGCACGGTGCCGCGCACTTTGTAGGATTTGCCGTGGAACAGGGCGATCAGCTCGCCCTGCTGGTTCTCGATGCGCACGTCGTAGTTGCCGGTGCGGCCCTTGCGGCTCTGCTCGTCGGCGGTGGCCAGCAACTGATCGCCCAGGCGTGCCGGCGCCACATAGTCGATGCTGCAACCCAGGGCCACGGCCGCTTCATCGTAGCTGTTGCAGGCGAAGGCGAAGGCCGAGTCGGCCAGGGCGAACAGGTAGCCGCCGTGGCAAGTGCCGTGGCCCTGGAGCATGTCGGCGCGCACGCGCATGCCCAGTCGGGCGCTGCCGGGGCCGGCGTCGAGCAGCTCGATGCCCAGGCCCTGGCTGGCGGCGTCGCGGGCGAACATGGCCTGGGCACAGGCGCGGGCCAGGGTGTGTGCGGATTGTTCAGCCATGCAGACGGCCTCCTTCGGCGTGGGTGCGGCGCAGCAGCAGTGACGGGCGGTAACGCTCCTCGCCGTAGCTGCGTTGCAGGTTGTCGAGTACGTCCAGGGTGAAACCGACCCCCAGGTCGTCGGCCCAGGCCAACGGGCCGCGCGGGTAGTTGACCCCGGCGCGCATGGCCAGGTCGATGTCGCCGGGCGTGCCGACGCCCTGCAGCACGGCGTCGGCGGCCTCGTTGGCGAGCATCGCCACGGTGCGCAGCACCACCAGGCCGGGCAGGTCGGCCACCGGACAGACGCTCAGCCCGGCCCGGGCGAGCAGGGCGACGGCCTGGTCCAGGGCCTCGGCACTGCACTCGGCGCCGTGGCTGATGGCCAGGCGCGTGGCGCTGGCGTAGTCCAGGGCCAGGTCCAGCAGCACCAGGTTGCGCAAGCCGTCCTCGCGGGCGCGCTGGCTGGCCAGGCGGCCATCGGACAGCGCCAGGGTGGCGTCCCCTACCCGCAGCAGGCCGCTGCCAGCGCGCTCGGTGACGCCGATACCCTTGGCGCGCAGGCGCTCGACCAGGGGCTGCAGGACGCCGAGGTCACCTTCCACGGTGCAGCGCTCGACAGGCGCCTGGCTGGTGATTGTCGCGGCCTGTGGCCGCTCGGCGCCTTCGGCATAGCTATAGAAGCCCTGGCCGGTCTTGCGCCCGAGGCGCCCGGCGTCGACCAGCTCTTTTTGCACCAGCGATGGCTGGAAGCGGAAATCGCCATAGAACGCCTCGAACACCGAGCAGGTCACCGCGTAGTTGACGTCATGGCCGATCAGGTCGGTCAGCTCGAAGGCGCCCATGCGAAAGCCTCCGGCGTCGCGCAGCAGGGCATCGAGGGTGGCGCAGTCGGCGGCCCCCTCCTGTAGCAGGCGCAGGCTTTCGGCGTAGAAGGGCCGAGCCACGCGGTTGACGATAAAGCCCGGCGTCGAACGGGTGTGCACCGGTTGCTTGCCCCAGTTGCGGGCGGTGTCGTACAGGATGGTCGCCAGTGTCGGCGCCGTGGCCAGCCCGGACACGACTTCCACCAGTGCCATCAGCGGTGCCGGGTTGAAGAAGTGCATGCCGATCACCCGCTCCGAGTGTCGGAGCCCAGCGGCAAGGCTGGTGATCGACAGCGAAGAGGTGTTGCTGGCCAGGATGCAGTCGTCGGCGCACCGGGCTTCAAGTTGGCGCAGCAATTCTTGCTTGATCGGCAGGCTTTCGACGATGGCCTCGATCACCAGGCGGGCATCGGCCAGGTCGTCGAGGCTGTCGATCGGTTGCAGGCGAGCGCGGATGGCACTGCGGTTGTCAGGGGTGAGCCTGCCTTTTTCCACCAGCCGGCCGAGCTGCCGGTCGATACCCTCGATGGCCTGCGCAGCGGCGCCGGGGCGGTTGTCATAGAGGCATACCGGGTGGCCGGCCTGGGCCGCCACCTGGGCGATGCCAGCCCCCATGGCGCCAGCGCCGATCACTGCCACCAGGGCGTCGTTGTCGAGTGCGGCCATGGTCAGCGCCCCTTGAATACAGGCGTGCGTTTGTTCATGAAGGCACCGACACCCTCGCGGTAGTCCTCGCTGCGCCCGGCCAGGCGTTGCAAGTCGCGCTCCAGTTCCAGTTGTTCGTCGAAGCGGTTGTCGAAGCTCTGGTTGAGAGCGCGCTTGATCAGGGCCAGGCCATAGGTGGGCTGGGTGGCCAGGTGGCGGGCGAGCTTGAGTGCTTCGTCGCGCAACGCGGCATCGTCCACCACCCGGTGGATCAGCCCCCATTGCTCGGCCTGCTCGGCGCTCAGGCGCTCGCCTAGCATGGCCAGTGCCTTGGCCCGGGCCATGCCGACCAGGCGCGGCAGCAGCCAGGTGCCGCCGGAGTCCGGCACCAGGCCGATCTTGCAGAACGCCTGGATGAAGCTTGCCGAGCGCGCCGCCAGCACCAGGTCGCAGGCCAGCGGCAGGTTGGCGCCGGCGCCGGCGGCCACGCCATTGACCGCGCAGATCACCGGCAGCGGCAGGTCGCGCAGGCTGCGCACCAGCGGGTTGTAGAACTGTTCGATGGACTGGCCAAGGTCCGGCAGCTCGGCGCCGGGCGCGACGTTGCGGTCGGCCAGGTCCTGGCCTGCGCAGAAGCCACGGCCTTCGCCGGTCAGCAGCAGCACCCGGGCGGTTTCGCTCTGGCGCACCTGCTTCAGCGCTTCGCGCACTTCCAGGTGCATGGCGCTGTTGAAGCTGTTGAGCTGCTCGGGCCGGTTCAGCGAAAGCAGGGCGACGCCGTCGTCGCCAATGGAAAACAAGATGTGCTGGAAGGACATGACTGGCTCGCTCCGTCAGTCGGTGGAAGGCTTACAGCCCTTGGAATCGGGCCGGGCGTTTGGCCTGGAAGGCGCGGATACCCTCGTCGCGGTCGGCGGTGCCGGCCAGCAGGGTGAAGGCGTGGCGTTCGAAGCGCAGGCCGCAGGCCAGGTCCATGTCCTGGGCCTTGAGCAGCGCTTCCTTGGCCAGGCGCACCGCCAGCGGTGCCTTGGCGGCGATGGCGGTGGCCACCTGCAGGGCGCGCTCGACGGTGAGTTCGGGCTGGGTGACTTCGCCGACCAGGCCTGCCTGCAGGGCATGACGGGCGTCGATGGCTTCACCGCCAAGGACCATCTGCATGGCCAGCGGCTTGCCCACGGCGCGCAGCAGGCGCTGGGTGCCGCCAGCGCCGGGGATGATGCCGAGGTTGATTTCCGGTTGGCCGAAACGGGCGTCGCTGCCGGCGATGACGATGTCGGCGCACATCACCAGTTCGCAGCCGCCGCCCAGGGCAAAGCCGTTGACGGCGGCGATCAGCGGTTTGCCAAAGCCGGCGATGCGCTGCCAGTGGGCCACGCGTGGGTCGTTGAGGATGCCGACCAGATCGCGCTGGGCCATCTCGTTGATGTCGGCGCCAGCGGCGAAGGCCTTGCGACTGCCGGTGATGACCACGGCGCGGATCTCTGGATCCTGGTCGGCGGCGTCCAGTTCTGCGGCCAGCTCTTCCAGCAGCGCCGTGTTCAGGGCGTTGAGGGCTTGCGGGCGGTGCAGGGTGATCAGACGGACGCCGTCCGCCGGGGCCTGCACGATGAGGTTGCTTGGCATGGGGGTACCTCAGGCTGCACGTTCGGCGCCGGCTGGGGCCGGCTTTTCTTGGAATTGTTCGTGGTGCTGGTGCAAGTATATGTACAAAGCGATACGCAAAATCAACATTGAAATTGTAATTGCGTATCTGTATTTGAGGCGAGTGACGCTATCGCGGGGCAAGCCCGCTCCCACGCTGTCTCGCTGCTATAGCCATTTGTGGGAGCTAGCTTGCGCAGCAATTAGGTCATCACTGTCCTGAAGCTTTGTGAAGAAAGCGATACATCAGGTTGGCATTGACTAAGTGATTTGATCTGATACAGGATCATTTGGTCTTCTGAATCATATCGAGCCCCAGCCCATGCCCTGCTATCGCCTCGAAGGCCTCACCCCAGTGGTTCATCCCAGCGCCTATGTACACCCCAGCGCCGTGCTGATCGGCGACGTGCTGGTCGGCCCCAACTGCTACATCGGCCCTTTGGCCTCGTTGCGCGGCGATTTCGGGCGAATCATCCTGGAAGAGGGCGCGAACCTGCAGGACACCTGCGTGATGCACGGTTTCCCCGGCGGCGACACGCTGGTCGAGCGCAACGGCCATATTGGCCATGGCGCGGTGCTGCACGGCTGTCGGATAGGCGAGGACGCCCTGGTCGGCATGAACGCGGTGGTCATGGACGGCGCGCATATCGCCCCACGCTGCATCGTCGCCGCCACGGCCTTCGTCAAGGCGGGGTTCACCTGCCCGGAGCAAAGCCTGGTGGTTGGCGCGCCGGCCGAGGTCAAGCGCCCGCTCAGCGACCAGGAGCTGGCCTGGAAACAGCGCGGCACCGCCGAATACCACAGCCTGGCCCGGCGCTGCATGACCGCGCTGGTGGAGTGCCCGCCGCTGACCGCGCCCGAGGCGGACCGCCCACGCATGGGCGACTCCGGCTTCAGGCCCAAGGCCGAGGGCGGTGCATGAGCCTTGCGCGGTCGCGGCAGGCAGGTATAGTCGAGGCTTTAGCCGCGCCTCGTTCCCTCATGAGCAGCCTTGCCCCCCTGAATCACCTGATCACCCGTTTCCAGGAGCAGACGCCGATCCGCGCCAGCTCCCTGATCATCACCCTCTATGGCGATGCCATCGAACCCCATGGTGGCACGGTCTGGCTGGGCAGCCTGATCAACCTGCTGGAACCGATGGGCATCAATGAACGGCTGATCCGTACCTCGATCTTCCGCCTGACCAAGGAAGGCTGGCTGACCGCCGAGAAGGTCGGCCGGCGCAGCTACTACAGCCTGACCGGCACCGGCCGGCGGCGTTTCGAGAAAGCCTTCAAGCGCGTCTACAGCGCCAGCCTACCGGCCTGGAACGGCGCCTGGACCCTGGTGCTGCTGTCGCAACTCGACGCCGGCAAGCGCAAGGCCGTGCGCGAGGAACTCGAATGGCAGGGCTTTGGCGCCATGGGCACGAACCTGCTGGGCTGTCCGCGCACCGACCGTGCCGACCTCGCCGCGACCCTGCGCGAGCAGGACGCCGAGGACGACTGCATCGTCTTCGAAACCCACGCCCAGGAAGTGCTGGCCTCCAAGGCCCTGCGCGCCCAGGTACGGGAAAGCTGGAACATCGAGGAACTGGGCCAGCACTACAGCGAGTTCATCCGCCTGTTCCGCCCACTGTGGCAAGCCATGAAGGACCTCGAGGCGCCGAGCCCGCAGGACTGCTTCCTGGCGCGCACGCTGCTGATCCACGAATACCGCCGCCTGTTGTTGCGTGATCCGCAACTGCCGGACGAGTTGTTGCCGGGGGATTGGGAAGGGCGCGCGGCCCGGCAGTTGTGCCGCAACCTGTACCGGCTGGTGCAGGGCAGGGCGGAGGAGTACCTGGCCAGCGCGCTGGAGACGGCGGATGGGCCTTTGCCGGATGCCAACGAGAGCTACTTCAAGCGCTTTGGTGGGCTTGGTTGATTTGAGGGCGTTGGCGACCTGGTAATTCTGCCAGTTGGCGGCATTGCGATCCGTTGCAAGGATTGCCTGCGTATTCATGGCAGGCGGCACTTCTAATATGAGTCGGGCACGGTGGCGGCACTCCCATAGCATCTCCTCGATTCTGGCCACAGATCGGCAAGGTTCGATCCTGCTCTCCAATGACCAGCCAAATTGATACACCGGCTATGGCGACAATAGTCAGAGCGCCGCCCGGCTCGGCTTCACCTGCCAGTATTGTGAGACGAGTGCGGGTGTCTATTGTCGTCCGAGGGCAACCCATCGAGCACCGCCACCTCCCCGCCGCCCCTCAACCCCGCTGATCGAAGAAATGCCCCATCAGCTGCAACAACGGCCGTCGCCGGTTCTTCACCGCGAACGCCCACTCATGGGTCTGCGACGGCGCATGGCCGACCTCATGTTCGCTCAGCAGCTTCTGCACCTGGGCCAACCGGTACCACGGCACCGAGGGGAAGGCGTGGTGGACGATGTGCAGGTTGAAGTTGAGGATCACATAGCGCGACCACAGCGGCAGGTCCTTGCAGTCGTGGGACACCCCATCCTGCTCCCAGAACTGCAGGCGGTCGGCGTCCCTTGGCAGCAACGGCGCCTCGGCGTGGTGGGGCAGGTTGAGCAGCTCGACCATGAAGAACAGGAACACCCAGGTGATCCCGTAGAACAGCACCAGGTCCAGCAGGTGCCCAAGGCTCCAGGCCAGCACGGCCGCCGCCAGGTAACCGGCCAGGTACAGGCGGGCGAAGCGGATCTCCTTGAGAATCCTCGGCGAACTGTCGCCCTTGGCCCGGGCAATGAACGGCGCGCGCCAGTTGAGCAGGAAATGGTTGGCGGCGATCATCGGGATCCAGTGCTTCCAGACGAACTCCAGGGTGCGCTCCTGTTTTTTCGTCATCACCGAGAAGCGCTCGATCATGCCGCGGTTCTCCGGGTCGTTCACCGGGTGCGCGGTCCAGGTGTGGTGAGCCATGTGGAAGCGCCGGCGGACCAGGAACGGCAAGGCGATCAGCCAGCCGTCGCAGTGGCCGATGAAATCGTTGAGCCGGCGGTTGGCCGAGGCGGCGCCGTGGGTCGCCTCGTGCATGATCAGGTAGAGCTGCACGGTGGCAAGGCCTGCCAGCGCCAGGCCCAGCAACTGCAAGGCGGTGGAGTCGGCGAGCCACAGGTTCCAGGCCACCGCCAACAACAGCAGGTCGGCGACCCAGAGCATCACGGTCCAGGGTTCCCGGGCGCCGTCGGGGATCTGTTTTCTTACACTAAGCCATTGGTCCTTGGTCACTTGCAAAAACTCCGATCGGTTAGCTGGCGGCCCGGGAAGCCGGGTCGGCGGGAAGGCTGCAAAGGTTGTTGGCCAGGTGCGCGTAGGCCAGGTCGAATCGGGCGATGTCGTCGTCGAAGCCGTGGCTGCGCGGGGGCACGGCGAAGTCCTGGAACACCAGCTGGATGCAGTCGTAGCGCACGCCGTTCTCCAAGTGCCAGGCCGGCAGGTAGGCGGTGATGGCAAAACCCAGGCGGCGCAGGCTGGCCAGCAGCTCCAGCTTGTCTGCCAGGATCACCAGGCTGACGTACTCCGCCTGCGCATGTTGGCGCAGCAGCGCGCCCAGCTCCGCCAGCACAGCTTGGCTTGACAGGTAGCGACCGCACTGGCCCGACAGCATCAGCGCGCCGACCTGGGGATCGTGGGTGTAGCTGAGCTGGCCATGGCGTTCGGCGCCGGTGGGACCGCTCAGAAAGGTGTCCGGGTAGCTGCCGGGAGTGACGCCGAGCCGCAGGGCGGGGTAAAGCAGGCGGCGGACGAATTCGGCGGCGCGGGCGGTCACGTACCAGGGCGCCACATGGACAAAGCCGGCCTGGAGCACCGGCTGGATGGCGGTCAGGTGATATTCGCGCAGGCCGTCGACCGTGTCCGGGCCGCCGTCATGCCCCACCAGCACGGCGGGGCGGATCTTGTTCATGACGCTGTGGCTTGCGATGTTGCGGGTGATGTAGAAGCCCAGCTCCATGGGTTCGGGCCGGTGGGTCTCGAAACCGAGGCGGATCAGGCTGGAGATGGCGCCGGTCCTGCGTGCATCGGGGTGGATCACCCCGTGGCAGACTTCCCACGAGCGGTTCCAGGGGCGGCGGGCGATGCAGCAGCATCCGAGCAGTTGGCCCTGGGCCTGGGCGACAAACCACTGCTGCTGCCCGCTGCGCAGCGAGTGACGGATATAGTCCGGGCTCTGGCAAGGGTGGGTGGTCTGCCCATAGACCTGCTGGAACAGCGCGGCGAGGGCTTCGATATCGGCGGGGCTGGCCGGGCGACAGCGCAGTGTTTCGGTTTCCGGCAACGGCGCAACGGCCGTTTGCGGCGAACGGGTCGCAGTCATGACGCACCTTTTGTCTTTATTGAAGGCGAACGAAGGCAGTGACCGCCCAGGGCAGGTCACGGGCACGTGACGGGGCTGGGGTCAGTGACGGAGATGTCGTCGCAGGTCGGCGCGGCTGGGTGATGTGTGTGAAGGGTGAGGCGAGAGTGCGTCATCCGTGAGCATGGCCATCATGCGACTCCTGTACATGGCGGGTTCTTGTCCAAGGCCAGCGCAACTCCTTGGCGCTGCCAGGAAACGGACTATAGAGTCACGCGATGGGCCGTCAAACGGCCATCGGCAGGAGACTGCAACGTGTTGTGCGGTCAAGGTGCCGAGGGGGCGGGCAGGCCCGCCCCTGTTTTTCGGTACGCCAGGTCCCGGAGCAACACGCTGTAGGAACAGGCTTACATGTAAATGGCTGTAAAGACGACTCGGTGTTCAGATATCGCTGCCCTTGAGGCGGGCAAGGCCGCTGTCACGTGCGAGTCTGGGATGGCCCGGCAGCGGCTCCGGCCGAGGATGTCCTGCCGTGCTGTAGACCCGGGTACGACTGCCCAGGCCCTCCACCAGGGGCGCCTGCAGCGGGTATCGGGTGCGGGCCTTGAGGTCGGCGATCAGCTCGTCGAGCAGCGCGTCGATCTGCGTGCTGTCCTGGTGGTGGGCGGTGGTGATCAGGTGCGCGGTGTCGCCCGAGGTGGCCAGGCAATGGCGTTTCCACACGCTGGCCGAGGGGCAGGGGAACACCACGGTGATCGAGTTGGGGTTGCGCCAGGCCTCGATGCCGGCCGCCCGCAGCCGGTCCACCGCATGTTGGGCCAGGTCCAGGCAGCGCTGGATGCGTGCGCGCCAGTCCTCCCGCGACCGGCTGCACAATGCGGCCCACATCATCAGTGGCGTGTGGCCGTTGCGCGAGCCGCTGATGGTCTGGTCGCGGGCACTGATGTAGTCGATTTCCACCGAAATGCGCTCGACGTTGTGGCGCCGGGCCACGACGATGCCGCAGGGCATCGGCGAGCCGATCATCTTGTGCCCGGAGACGCAGATCGAGTCGATGCCGTCGGCGAACGAGTAGGGCTCGGGGTTATCGACGAAGGGCAGGATCATGCCGCTGAGGGCCGCGTCGGCATGCAGGTAGTAGTCCTCGCGGCGGATGCCGGCCTGGGCCAGGCGTTGCTGAATGGTGGCGATGTTGTCGGTGGCACCGCGCAGGGTGGTGCCGATATTGGCGAAGATGATCGGGTGGTGTTCACCGTCGGCGGTGATTCGCGCGACCAGGTCGTCGTAGTCCATTTCGCCGTTGGCCTGGGATTCCACCACCTGGGCCTTGATGCGCAGCAGGCGGACGATCTTGGCCACCGAGTAGTGGGTGTCCTTGGAGTAGTAGAGGGTGGCGTCGGGAAACAGCTCGCGGGCCAGGTAGCAGCCGAACATGTTGCCTTCGGTGCCGCCGTTGGTGACATAGCCCCAGCTGTCCTCGAACGGGATGTGGAACAGCTCGGCGAAGAAGCGCATCACCTCGCGCTCGAAGTCGAAGGAGTTGAGCAGGTAGTTGCTGGGCTCGTTCCAGTCGCCGCAGTTGTTGATGGAAAAGCGCATGAAGCGGTGCAGCAGGCTGTAGTCGAAGTCGGCCGACTCGGGGTAGCCGACATTGAAGTACTGGTGGGTAAGGCAGTACTGCCAGAAGGCCTCGAGACGCTTGTGGTCGGCGGGTGAGAATGTCATGTCCAGCTCCATGGTGCGCGCTCGGCCGGCCAGGGCCGAGCGCGGTGCGGGTGAAAGTCCTTGTCAGTGCCGCATCAGGCTCAGGCGGCCAGGGTGGCGCCGCCGTCGACCACGATATCCTGCAGGGTCACGTGCCCGGCCTGCTCCGAGGCCAGGAACAGCACTACATTGGCGATGTCGTCGGGCGTGGCGATCTTGCCCAGCGGCACGCCGAGCTTGTACTGCCCGGGCAGGCCGTCGACCAGCTGGCGTTCGCCCGCCGGGTCGCCGAGCATGCCGGCGAGCATCGGCGTGCGCGTCGAGCCTGGCGACACCACGTTGCAGCGTACGCCGTAGGGTGCCAGCTCCAGGCCCACGCAGTGGCTCAGGCTGACCAGTGCGGCCTTGGAGGTGCAGTAGGCGGCCATGTTCAGGCGCGGCACGTGGGCGGCGTTGGAGGCGACGTTGACGATGGCGCCGCGGCGCTGGCGGCGGAACACCGGGGTCCACTGGCGCATCAGGTAGAACGGCGCGCTCACGTTGACATCCAGGCAGCGCTGCCAGTCTTCGCAGGACACCTCGTCGCTGCGCCCCAGGCGCAGCACGCCGGCGACATTGACCAGCACGTCGAGGTACTGCGCCTGCTCCTTGAGGCGGTCGCAGACCCGTTGCACGTCGGCGGGATCGGTCAGGTCGACATGCAGCAGCGCGAAGGGCACGTCGGCCTCCTCGCAGTCCAGGCCGATGACCTCGGCGCCTTCCTCGAGAAACTGCTGCGCCACGCAGCGACCGATGCCGCTGGCGGCGCCGGTGACCAGCACGCGCCGGCCGGTGAAGCGGGCCATGGCCATCAGGCGGCCCCCCGCGCTTGCATTAGCGACCACCAGCCATCCAGGGTCGGCGCGTTGGCCAGCTCCTCGAAGCTGACGGCGATGCCGCGCTGCTTGAGCTCGGCGGCCAGCTTCATCACCTGCAGCGAGTCCAGGCCGTAGAAGATCAGGCTTTCCTGCGGGTCGAGGTCGCTGTCGTCCTCGATCATCTGGCGCACCCGGCCATGCAGCCAGTCGCGTGTGGTCTCGCCCGCGGGTTGGGTCAACAGGGCGGTGGTGTCGGTGACATGGCCGCAGCGGGTGGCGACGTACTTCAGGGCCAGGCGGTGCTCCTCCTCGGAGAAGTCGGCCACCGCATCGCCCACCAGGAACGCCTGGATATCGTTCATGAAGGCGTCGGCGGCGGTGATCATGCAGCCGATATGGGCGTACACGCCGCCGATCAGCAGCTGGTCGCGTTGCCAGGTGCGCATGCGCTCGAGCAGGTCGGAGCGCTGGAAGGCGCTGTAGCGCCACTTGGTCAGCACCGTGTCGCCCGCTTGCGGCGCCAGGGCGTCGATGATCGGTTGCTGCTCGGGGCTGGCCGCCGGCAGGCCCGGGCCCCACATGGCGTTGAGCAGGGCGCGGTCCGCGGGTGGCTGTTCATGGGGCTGGGCGGTGTAGACCACAGGGATGCCCTGCTCGCGGGCCCAGTGGATCAGCCGCGACAGGTTGTCCACCAGGGCGGTGAGCAGGGCGCCGTCGGGTTGGTAGAAGCGCAGGAAGTAGCGCTGCATGTCGTGGATCAGCAGCACGGCGCGGGCCGGGTCGGGTTGCCATTGGGTCTTGTTGGCCGGGTAGCTGGCCCGCAGCGGCATGGCATAGTCGTGGATGGTTGGAATGGTCATGTCGGGTCCTTGGACGGTCAGGCGGTCTGGGCGACGGCGAGCAGCGCGCGCAGTTGCTTCTTGTCGATCTTGCCCACCGCGGTCAGCGGCATGGCGTCGATCAGCCGGATCCGGTCCGGGAGCTTGTATTCAGCGATACCCAGGCCCATCAGGTGGCGGCGCAGGGCGATCGGCTTGAGCTGCGGGTTGCGCGAGACGATGAAGGCGCAGCTTTTCTCGCCGAGCAGTTCGTCGGGCAGCGCCACCAGGGCGGCATGGGTCACGTCCGGGTGCATGACGATCAGGTTCTCGATCTCCTCCGAGGCGACCTTCTCGCCGCCGCGGTTGATCTGGTCCTTGACCCGCCCGACCACTCGCAGGTTGCCATCGGCGCTGCGCTGGACGATGTCGCCGGAGTGGTAGAAGCCGTCCTGATCGAACACCTGGGCGTTGTGCTCGGGGCTTTGGTAGTAGCCGCAGAAGGTGTAGGGGCCACGGGTGGCGAGCATGCCTGGCTCGCCGTCGGCGACCGGCTGGCCCTGTTCGTCGAGGATGCGCACTTCGTCCAGCTCGCTGATCGGCCGGCCCTGGGTGGTGAACACCTGCTCGTCGCTATCGTCCAGGCGGGTGTAGTTGACCAGGCCCTCGGCCATGCCGAACACCTGTTGCAGGCGGCAGCCCAATACCTCAGGGACCTGGCGGGCCAGGGCCTCGGCGAAGCTCGCACCGCCGACCTGCAGCAGGCGCAGGCTGCGCAGCTTGGCCGCGTGCCCGGGCGCGGCCTGCAGCCACAGGGCCACGGCGCTGGGCACCAGGGCGGCCATGGTCACCGCGTGGCGCTCGATCAGGGCGAAGCAGTTGAGCGGCTCCGGGTTGGCCGCCATGACGATGCAGCCGCCGGCGTGCAGCACGCCCAGGCCGCCGGGGGAGCTGAGGGTGTAGTTGTGCGCGGCGGGCAGGGCGCAGAGAAAGCGCGTGGCGCTGTCCAGGGCGCAGATCTGCGCGCTGGCCCGCACGCTGTAGGCGTAGTCGTTGTGGGTGCGCGGGATCAGCTTGGGGGTGCCGGTGCTGCCGCCGGACAGCTGGAACAGCGCCACTTCGCCGGCCGGGCTGGGCGCGTAGTGGGTGCCGCGCACATCGGCGCTGGCGCTCCATTCGTCGAGAGCATCGAGCATCAACGTCAGCTTCGGACGCAGGCCTTCCTTGGCCAGGTCGTCGAGGAACGCGTCGTTGCGGAACACCTCATGCTCGGCCGAGGCAATCAGCAAGGCGGGTTGGATCTGCCGGGCGAAGGCGCCCAGCTCGTGCTGGCGGTAGCTGTAGAGCGCGTTGACCGGGGCGATGCCGGCCTTGAACAGGGCAAACAGCACGATGTAGAACTCGGCGACGTTGGGCAACTGCACCAGTGCCGTGTCGCCCTGGCCGAGGCCGTGGGCGGCCAGGCGCGAGGCCAGGTTGGAAGCGCGCCGGTCCAGTTCGCCGTAGCTGATGCAGCGTTCGCCGCAGAGGATCGCCGGGGCCTGTGGCTGCGCGGCGGCGCGCTCGATCAGCAGTTGGCTGAGCGGCTGGTCGTTCCAGTAGCCGGCGGCGCGATAGCGCTGCGCCCGGTCCGCGGGCCAGGGGGTGAATTCGATGGTCATGGGCATCTCGGAAAACGGGTTTGAGGTCAATGGTCCAGGCCGCAGGCACGCAGCATGGTGCCGAGCTTGGTCTGCACTTCGTTCCATTCGGTGTCGGGGCTGGAGGCCTCGACGATGCCGGCGCCGGCGAACAGGCGCACGCGCTGGCCGCTGAAGGTGCCGCAGCGGATGGTCACCACCCACTCGCCGTTGCCCTGGGCGTCGCACCACCCGACCATGCCGGTGAACAGGCCGCGCTCGAAGGGCTCGACGAAGCGGATCAGTTGCCGAGCCCGCTCGGTGGGGTAGCCGCACACGGCGGGAGTCGGGTGCAGCCGGCAGGCCAGTTGCAGGGCGTCGATATCGGCCGTGGCCAGTTCGCCCTCGATACGAGTGGACAGGTGCCACAGCGCGGCGGTGCTGATCAGCGACGGTCGCTCGGGGACCTGCAGGCGGCTGCACAGTTCGCCGACGCGCTGGGCGATGTCCTCGGTGACCAGGCGGTGCTCGTAGTGGTCCTTCTCCGACGTCGCCAGCCATTGTGCATTGGCGCGGTCGGCCTCGGGGTCGGCCATGCGCCGCACGGAGCCGGCCAGCGGGTTGCTGACGAAGGCCGTGCCTTGCTTGTGCACCAGCAGCTCCGGGCTCACCCCCAGCAGGGTGGCGCCGTTGGCCAGGGGCACGCGGAAGTGGTAGCCCTCACGGTTCAGCGCCTTGAGGTTGGCCTGCACCTGTGCCGGGTCCACGGGCGTGGCGAAGTGCAGTTCGCGCTGCACCGAGAGCACGGCCTTGCGCACATCGCTGTGCTGGAAGTTGACGATGGCATGGCGCACGGCGCGCTTGAAACCGTGTTCGTCGGGGATGTTGGCCTGGCTGAGCAGCGCCGGCAGCGCGCCGGCCTGGGCGGGCGCCGCGGTGCGTTGCTGCCAGGCATAGGCCTGGGGAACGTACAGACTGGATGCCTGAGTGGTGTCGAAGGGGATGGCGCCGACCACGATCGGGTTGTCCTGCCCGGCCTGGCGGGCGCGCTCGAAGGCCTGGTCGATGCTGCGCCGCAGCGCGCCGCCGGCCAGGTGGCTGCCGTGGGCCGGGGTGTCGATCCGCTCACGCAGGCCGCTGACGCTCAGCTCGCGGTCGCCGGATGTGAATGAAAAGCTCGAGTCCTCTTGGCTGAGCGGCACGGTGTCCCTGTCTTGCAAACGCAGGGTGCCTGTCTTCATGGGTAGCCTCCTTGGCCGATGGGTGAGAAAGAAAACCTTGAAATATAATCATTCTCGTTAGTAAATATGAGGACGCGAAACACATGGATTTGTCAACTACGCGGGTAAGCGATGAGAGAGTTAACTTCGATGCAGGCCGCCTGTTGGATCGGGCGGGATGCACATGCGGCACTGGGTGGCGTCAGCGCTCACCTGTATGCCGAGTTCGATGGCCAGGCCATCGATGTGGCGCGCCTTGAAGTCGCACTTGAGGGGCTGTACCGGGCGCACCCGATGCTCAAGCTGCGCATCGACGGACAGGGACGGCAGAGCATCGACGAGACGCTGCGCCCCCAGCTGGAGCTGGAGGATTTCAGCGATCTGGACGGGCCCACCGTGGAGCGGCGCCTGCCGGAGAAACGTCGCCAGTGGAGTCACCAGCGCCTGGACCTGGGCGCTGGCCAGGGTGCGCGCTTCGGCCTGAGCCTGTTGCCGGGCAATGCCGCTCGGCTACACGTGGACACCGACATGATTGCGGTGGACCCGTCCAGCTTCCGGGTGCTGATGGAAGACCTGGCCCGGCTGTACGACACCCCTGAAACCGTGCTGCCGACCACGCCGAGCTATTTCGACTGGCTGGACCAGGTGCGTGCCGATGCCGACCTGCGCGACGCTCGCAGCCGCGACCGTGCCTGGTGGCGGGCACGCCTGGCGCAGATCGCCCCGGCGCCGACGTTGCCCTTGCTTGCCCCGGGCCCGGCGCGCAGCGAGCGCTTTGCCGCCCGGCTCGAACCCGAGCAGTACCGCGCCTTGCAACAGGCGGCGCGGGCGCAGCGGATCACTTCGTCGGCGTTGCTGCTCGGGCTGTTCGCCACCGCCCTGGGAGAGCACACCGGGGACCGCCGCCTGCGCCTGAACGTGCCGGTGTTCTGGCGCGAGCCGGTGCTGGAACCGGTGCAACGGATCGTCGGCGAGTTCGCCAACCTGGTGCTGGTCGATGTCGACTTCACCGGCGTCGCCAGCCTTGCCGCGCTGTGCCAGGACCTGCACCGGCAATTGGTCGAACGCCTGGCGCACAGCGCCTATCCAGGCGTGGACCTGATGCGCGACCTGTCGCGCCATCACGGCACGCCGCAACTGGCGCCGGTGGTGTTCACCGCAGGGCTGGACCTGCCCGGTGGCGAGCTGTTCTCCGAGCGCGTGGGCCGGGTGTTCGGGCCGATGGACTGGGTGATCTCCCAGGGTCCGCAGGTGGCGCTGGACGCGCAGGTGGCCCAGGTCGATGGCGGCCTGCTGGTCAACTGGGATGTGCGCCTGGACGCACTGCCGGCGGATTGGGTCCAGGCACTGTTCGAGCGCTTCATTGCCCTGGCCGTCGCGGTGGCTGCCGACATGGGCGCGCTGCACCAGCCTTTGACGATCGCGGCCAGCCGGGATCGCCCTTTGAACGCCCTGCAGCAGGCCTACCTGCTGGGGCGTGGCGAGCATTTGCCGCTGGGCGGCGTGGCCATGCAGGAGTTTCGCGAATACCGCGGGCACATGGACCTGGCGCTGCTGCGCAGCCGCCTCACGGACATGGTGCGCCGCCACGACAGCCTGCGCACCCGCATCGATGCTCAGGCACTGACCCAGTCGTTGAGCGACCAGGTGCAGGTCAACCTGGAGGTGATCGACCTGCGCGCGCTGACGGGTGAGCAAGCCCAGGCGCAGCTCGAGGTCCGTCGCGAGGCCTATGCCCACGCGTTGTTCGACCTGGCTGGACCGCCCTGGAATGTCACCGCCTTCCAGCTGCCGCAGGGCGAGCTGGTGGTGTTCGTGCGCTTCGATGCGCTGATCCTCGATGGACGCGCCATCGCCACCCTGATGGTCGAACTGTTCGACGGGCACTGCCAGCCGCTGACCACCAGCGAGCCGACGGCGGCTGTCGACGACCAGAGCGAGGTGCGCAAGGCCGATACCGAGTATTGGAAGTCAAAGCTGGCCGAGGTCGATGGCGCGCCACGGCTACCGTGGCGCTGCGCCCTGGACAAGGTCGGCGTGGCCCGATACGCACGCCAGCGTCAAGTGATCCCGGCCCCGGCGTTCAAGGCATTGAGCCGCGCCGGCGCACGCGAGGGGTTGTTCAAGAACTCGACGATCATGGCCGTGGTACTGGAAGTGCTCGGCCACTGGCTCGACGAGGGCAGCCTGTGCGTGGCGGTGCCGGTGGCGCCGCCCCAGGACGGCGCGTTCGCCAACCGTTCCAGCTTCATCGCCCTCGACTGGCAACACAAACTGCCCACGTTCGCCGAGCGCGCCAAGCGCCTGCAGGCCGATGTGCTGGAGGGCCTGCAGCACCTGGCGTTTTCCGGCGTGGACCTGGCCCGCCTGCTGTACGACAGCAACGGCCCGGGCCCGGCATTGCCGGTGGTGTTGACCAATGGCCTGTCCTGGCCGGTGGGCGCGCTCGATGGTCCGATGACCTTGAGCGCGGGCCTGACCCAGACGCCCCAGGTGGCCATGGACATCCGTTTCTGCAACACCGCCGAGGGCGGCTTGGCGTTCGAGATCGACTATGCCCGCGAAGCGGTCGATGGCCGCTGGGTCGGGCAGCTGCTCGCAGCCTTTGGCCAGGCGGTGGCGCAACTGGCCGGGCAGGGCGCGTTCGAAGTCCAGGCACGGCAGTTCATCGACCTTGGCCACTACCGCCTCAACAGCAGCGAGGCGCAGGCCGCACCTGTCGATTTCCTCGGCCGCATCGCCCACAACCTGTTCGGCCCGGACAGCGGACGCATCGCCTTGCTGCACGGCGAGCGGCGGATCAGCTACGCCGAACTGGGCGAGGGCGTCGCCCGCATCGCCCAGGCTTTCAAGGCCCGGGGCCTGCAGCCTGGCCAGGTGGTCGCGATCTGCCTGCCGCGCGGTCCCGAGCACAGCATGGCGACCCTGGCCTGCGCCCTGAGCGGGCTGGTCTGGGTGCCGATCGACGCGGCAGCGCCCGAAGAGCGCCTGCGCTACCTGCTGGACAACTGCCAGCCGGCGCTGGTGGTCGATAGCGCCGCGCCACTGCTGGCCAGCCCGCCGGCCGCCCTGGACCTGACAGGCCTGGCGGCGTTGTCGGTCAGCACCGCGCCGGCCTACTACCTCTACACCTCCGGCACCACCGGCAAGCCCAAGTGCGTGGTGCTGAACAACCGCGCCACGGCCAACGTCATCGGCAGCACCCTGGCGCAGTGGCAGGTCAGCCGTGATGACGTGTTCATCTCGGTGACCCCGCTGCACCACGACATGTCGGTGTTCGACGTGTTCGGCAGCCTCTGCGCCGGGGCGGCGCTGGTGCTGCCCGAGCCCGGCGAGGAAAAGGACGCGCTGCGCTGGAACCAGCTGGTCAGGCGGCACGGCGTGAGCCTGTGGTGCTCGGTGCCGGCCATCCTCGAAATGCTCCTGGCCTGCCGCCAGGGCGATGGCTTGCGCAGCCTGCGCCTGCTGGCCCAGGGCGGCGACTACATCAAGCCGGCGGTGATCGCCGAATTGCGCGAGCTGTTGCCGGCGGCGCGGCTGGTGTCCCTGGGCGGGCCGACCGAGACCACCATCTGGAGCATCTGGCACGAGATCGGCGACCAGGACCGCGCCAGGGTGCCCTATGGACGCCCATTGCCGGGCAACCGCTACTGGCTGCTGGACGAACACGGCGAGCATTGCCCGCAGGGCGTCGCCGGGCGTATCCACACCAGTGGCGTGGGCTTGGCCCTGGGCTACCTGCAGGAGGGTGAGCTGCTGCAGAACGACTTCGTCAGCGTGCTCGACGAGCAGGGGACATCGGTACGGGCCTTCCGTACCGGCGATCGAGGTCGCTACCGCGAGGACGGGGTGCTGCTGTTCGACAGTCGGGTCAATGGCTATGTGAAGGTGCGCGGCGTGCGCGTATCGCTGCCGGACGTCGAGATCGAGCTGATCCGCCATCCGGCGGTGCAGCAGGTGCTGGTGGTGGACTATGGCGATACGCAACAGGGCGAGGCCTGCATCGGCGCCCTCTATGTGCGCCGCCACGACGCGCCACCCGGCGCCGTGGCGCTACGCGAGCATGCCCGGGCGTTGCTGGCGCAATCCCATGTGCCCACGCGCTTCGTCGAGGTGGCCGAGTTGCCGTTGACGGCCAATGGCAAGCCGGACCGCCGCCGAGCCCGCACGTTGCTGGAAGGCGAAACCGAGCAGCCGCCGGCAGCGACGCCCAGTGACCCGCAGCGTTGCGCCCAGGTGCTGGCGATCTATCAGCAGGTGCTCGGCGTCACGCAGCCGGCCCGGGACTTCCTCGCCATGGGCCTGCGGCCGCAGCACCTCAAGCCCCTGGCGGCACGACTGGGCGAAGCCTTCGCGGTGCGCTTGTCGCCCGCACAGTTGTTGGCGTGCCGCACGGTCGAAGACGTCGAGCGCCTGCTTGCCGCCACACCTGCCTGAATCAACCGCCCTGGGCCCGGCCCGGGGCGCCATCCGTAGTTTTTGGGAAATCATCGAGCATATGGACATAGCAACCGTAGACATCGCCGGCATCGGCATCGGACCGTTCAACCTGGGCTTGGCCGCGCTGCTGTCGCGCCACCCGGACCTGCGCTGCGCGTTCCTTGAGCGCAAGGCGGAATTTCGCTGGCACGAGGGCCTGCTGCTGCCGGGCACCACCTTGCAGGTGCCGTTCCTCGCGGATCTTGTGACCCTGGCCGACCCGTGCCACCCGTTGAGCTACCTCAACTACCTGCACCAGCACGACCGCTTGTTCCAGTTCTACTACTACGACCACTTCCAGGTGCCCCGGCGTGAATACGATCACTATTGCCGCTGGGCCGCGCGCCAGTTGCCGACCTGCCACTTCGGCGAAGAGGTCACCGGCGTGCGCTACGATGGCGGCAGCGAGCGCTTCGTCATCGACAGCGTGTCGGTGTCGGGCCTGGAGCGGCGCTACAGCAGCCGGGACCTGGCCATCGGCCTCGGCACCCGGCCGTGGCTGCCGGCCTGGGCGCGCACCCGCAGCCAGGCGCCGGTGCTGCACTCGGCGGAGTTCGGCAAGCGCCAGGGCGAACTGGAGCAGTGCCGGCGCGTGGTGGTGGTCGGCTCAGGGCAGAGCGCGGCGGAGTGCGTACTGGCCTTGTTCAATGCGTTGACGCCGGAGCAGGTGGAGGCGGGAGCTTCGATCCACTGGATCACCCGTTCAGGGGGCTTCCATCCCATGGAGTACTCCAAGCTCGGCCAGGAATGCTTCACCCCGGCCTATATGAACTACTTCCACACACTCGACCGGGACAAGCGCCGCGAGATCGTGGCCGAGCAGGGCCTGCTGTACAAAGGCATCAGTTTCTCCACCATCGGCGCGATCTACGACCTGATCTACGAACGCTCCATCGGCGGGCGCGAACCGGGGCTGACACTGCTGTCCAGCTGCGAGGTGGAGACGGTCGAGGACCTGGGCTCGGCGGGCCTGCGCATGACTTTCCACCACCGTCAGCTGGACCAGCGGGCGACCCTGGAAACCGATGCGATCGTCGCGGCGACCGGCTATGCCCATGCCTGGCCGCAGTGGTTCGAGCAGCTCAAGGGCACGGTGCTGGCCACCGACGCGCACGGCGACTGCATCGTCGGCGAGGATTTCACCGCGCAGCGCTGCGATGGCGGCAGTGGCCGGGTGTTCGTGCAGAATGCGGAGATCTTCCAGCATGGCGTCGGCTCGCCGGACCTGGGACTGGGGCCGGTGCGCAATGCGGTGATCCTCAACCAGTTGCTGGGCCGGGCGCAGTATCGTGTGCCGCAGCGGTCATCGTTCCAGCGGTATGGGTTGCCGCAGGGGTGATGGGCGTTTGGTCTGCAAAGTTTTCGCCGTGAGGAATGTTGCGCCTATGAGATCGAGCGCCGCCCACGTTGAACTATAAAACCACCTCAGCCAGCGCCCGCCGGCCGGCATCCACCTCGGCAAATACCCCAAACGCTGCGGAAATCATCGCGCACAGGCGCTCGACCTGGGCGGCGCTGTAGCGATCGCTGCGGTAGGTGACCACCAGGCGCAGCGAGCGCTGGCCGTCGAACACATCCTCCATGATCTCGAACTGCAGGCCGAACATCGACTCGCTCTTGTCCGGGTCGATCTGCTTGTAGCGAATGGCCTGGCCCTCGGGCGTGTGCAGGGCGCCATTGAGGGCATTGTTGGCGTGGATCTGCACGTACACATCGAACATCAGGCCCTCGGCGGGCGTCATGCCCAGCGCCTGCTGGATGGTCTCCATGGGCACGTCGGCGTAGGCCATAGAGTCGTTGATCATCCGCGTCACATCGCCCAGCAGCTCGCCCAGCGACTGTTCCGGGACGAACTGCACGCGGTGGGCGACCATGGTGGTGAAGTACCCAACGGTGTCGAAGAACGCCGGATCCGTACGCCCCGAGGCCGAGGTGCCGATTACCAGGTCCGACAGGTTGCCGAGCTTGTGCAGCGACAGGGCGATGGCGGTGTAGATCACGCTGAACAGCGATGACTGGTGCTGCCGGGCACTGGCGCCGAGTTGCTCCAGCACGCCGGGCTCAGGACGCAGCTCCAGCCAGCGCGCACGGGTGGTCGCCTGGTCGGCGGGCAGCAGCGTGGCGTCAGCGGGCAGGGCAAGACCGCGGGTGGCGTCGCGCAGCAGTTCGGTCCAGTACGCCAGGTGGCGCGGGCTCGGGCCCTGGGCACTCTGGGCGAGGGCGAATTCGTGGAAGGTGCGCGCCGGCGCCGACCATTGCGGCGCCCGGTCCTGGGCGCGGGCCAGGTAAGCCTCGGCCAGTTCGGCCATGATCACGTTCAGCGACCACTCGTCGATGGCCATGTGGTGGACCAGGAACGACAGCACCTGGTGGCCGCTGTGCGGGTCACGCAGCAGGCGCAGCCTCAGTGGCAGTTCGCGGGCCAGGTCGAAGCGGTGCTTCGCCTCGCTGGCCAGGCTCGCGCCGGTGCTCTCGGCGCTGGTCCAGAACCACTTGTAGCGGCCCAGTTCGGCCAGCGGCACGATGCGCTGGCAGGCGCTGTCGCCTTCGCCATGGTAGGTGGTGCGCAGGCTGGCGTGGCGCTCCAGCAGGTCGCTGAAAGCTTGCTGCAGCAGCGCTTCGTCCACCGGGTCGTGGAAGTCCAGGGCAAAGGGCAGGTTGAAAAGGGTGCCGTAGTCGAACGCCGCGCAGGCGCGCCACAACGACGCCTGGGCCAGGGCCATCGGTGCCTGCTGGATCTCACCGGGCTGGTCGCTGGCCTGACTGGCTTGCCCTTGGCTCAGCTTGGCACGGGTAGCGAGCGCCGATGCGCTGGGCGAAGCGAAGAAGTCGCTGAAGCGCAGTTCGATGCCGTGCTCGCCCTGCAGGCGCCCGATGATCCGGGTGGCCAGCAGCGAGTGGCCGCCCATGTCGAAGAAATCATCCTCCAGGGTCATGCCAGGCTCCGCCAGGGCCTGGCGGAACGCGTCGAGAATGCGTTGCGCGATGTCCGTCGAGGGCGCCTGGGACAGCGGCTCGAGCTGCAGTGGCTGGTCGCCGGCCAGGGCGTCGTATTCGGCGCGGATGCGTTCGAGCAGGGCTTGCGGCGACTGGCGCAGCACCGCATGGCAGAGCAGGCCGAGGGCGGCCTGCTGGTCGCCGGCCAGCAGCAGGGCCTCGAACGGCGGCTGTGTGGTGGAATCCCAGGGCGCCGCCTGGCGCGCCCGCAGCAGGGCGTCCATGCCCTCGGCGGCGCTGTGCTCGATGCGCAGGCACGGGTACCAGCCGGGTGCCAGGGTCTTGTACAGGTCGCCGTCGTCGCTGAAGTGGTAGCGACTGTTCAGGCCCGGCGTGGCCTCGACCACCGCCTGCACGGCCAGGGCCAGCAACGACAGGTTGGCCTGGGGGCCAAGGCGCCAGGCGCCCAGTTGCCGGTGCAGCTGCTCGGGTTGCTGCTGCTGGGCGAACCAGGCGAGTTCCTCGTGTTCGTCCAGGGCCTGGGGCGAGGGTGGGGTGGTGTTGCGTTCCAACATAGCTAGCTTCCTGCTGTTCGATCGTTCAAGGCCCGCGTCGGCCTTCACTGCCATCCATGGATCGCGGTGAGTGGCCGCGCAGAGGGGGTGCACCACCGGGGTGCATTGCGTGAATCCAAGGGATTCGTTATGGTGTGAAAGATGCAAATAATTATCATCTAGATTGGCGTACGTCAAAGCAAGCCGTCTGGAATGCACCACGCTCAGGGAGAGGTACCGTGGACAACGGAACGTTCGCGCTTCGTCAGCAACTGCACCAGCTGTATCAGGATCATCACGGCTGGTTGTGCGACCTGCTGCGGCGCAAGCTCGGCAACTCGGTGGATGCGGCGGACCTGGCCCACGACATCTACCTGCACCTGATGAACAAGGGCCAGGTGCCCAGCGCCGAGCAGTCGCGCTGCCACCTCACGCAGATCGCCAACGGCAAGGTCATCGACCTGTACCGCCGTCGCCAGCGCGAAACACGCTACCTCGAAGACCATGGCCAGCAGCCCGAGCCGTGGGTGCCCTCTGAGGAGGCGCGGGCGTTGGTGATCGAGGCCCTGGGGGCGATCGACAGGGCCCTGCAGCGGCACTCGCCCAAGGCGCGCCAGGCCCTGTTGCTGTGCCGCCTCGACGGCATGGCCCACCGCGCCATCGCCGACGAGCTGCGGGTCTCGGTGTCCTCGGTGGAAAAGTACATCGCCGCCGGCCTGCGCACCTGCAGGCGCTATCGGCTGGGCGGCGCCTGAGGGCGCGCAGATTTTCTTGCGGGTTTGCCCGCCTCGTGCGGAATACAGGTTGAGAAGGACATGCGGGCAGGGCGCCCCTGGGACGGCCCGGCCCGCGCCTCGTGCTGAAAAGGAGCATTCATGAGTGTTGAACAAGGGGTGGCGGACCCGTCCGCCCGTGGACCGGTCGCCGCGGTGCTTGCGCCGATACGCGGCCGATTGATCGTTGCCGGGCTGCTCGCCGCCCTGGGCGCCATGCTGACCCTGGCGCCGCTGGCGGCCATCGCCGAAGTCGCCCGCCTGGCCCTGGCCGGCGGGCAGGGCCTCGACCAGGCCTGGCCGGTCATCGCCATGGGGCTGGGTTGCCTGTTCGCCGGCATGGCGCTGATCTCGCTGGGCGATCTGGTCGCGCACCTGGCCGACAACCACATCACCGGCACGCTGCGCCTGGCGATCATCCGCCGCCTGGCGCGGGTGCCGCTGGGCTGGTTCACCAGCCGCGCCTCGGGCGAGGTCAAGCAGGCCATGCAGGACGATATCGGCATCCTGCACAGCCTCACCGCGCACTTCTATACCACCCTGGGGCGCAGCGCCGGGGCGGTGCTGGCTTCGATCGTCTACCTGTTCGCCATGGACTGGCGCATGGCGATCGTGTCGATGCTGCCGTTCCCGCTGTTCTTCCTGTTCTTCGCCCGCGCCCACCAGGCCAGCGCCCGCAACATGCAGGCCTTCGGCGCCGGCATGGGGCGGATCAACCAGGCGGTGGTCGAGTTCGTCAACGGCATCCCGGTGGTCAAGGCCTTCGGTGGCCAGCGCAAGGCCCATGGCAGCTACCGCGAGGCGGTGGACGCCTTCGCCGCAGCCTTCACCGACTTCACCCGGCCGCTGGTCAGCGCCATGGCCAACGCCAATGCGATGATCGCCCCGGTGTCGGTGCTCGGCGTGGTGCTGGCGTTCGGCACGCTGTTCGTCGGCCTGGGCTGGATCACCCCGGTGCAGGTGCTGCCGTTCGCCCTGGTGGCGCCGGGCATCTGCGCGCCGCTGCTGTTGCTGGCCTACATCACCCACGACCTGAACAACGCCACCGGCGCCGCCCAGCGCGTGCAGGCGCTGCTGCGCACGCCGGTGCTGGAGACAGACGGCCAGGGCGCCGGCAAGCTGCCGGTCGATGCGCGGATCGAAGTGCAGGGCCTGGGCTATCACTATGATCCGCGCAATCCGGTGCTGAGCGAGGTGTCGTTCACCCTCGAGCCCGGCACGGTAACCGCGGTGGTGGGCGCCTCGGGCGCTGGCAAGTCGACCCTGGCGCGCCTGCTGCTGCGCTTCTTCGACCCCAGCGCCGGGCGCATCACCTTGGGCGGCGTCGACCTGCGCCATATCGACAGCGCCCAGCTGTACCGACGCATCGGCTTCGTCCTGCAGGACGTGCGGCTGATCCATGCCAGCGTGCGCGAGAACATCGCCCTGGGTCGGC
>NZ_NIBE01000124.1:12546-13760 GCF_002205115.1 Pseudomonas sp. DrBHI1 | reverse complement strand
TCGCCCGCGCCGTGCTGCTCGACCCGCCGGTGCTGGTGCTCGACGAAGCCACCGCGGCGGCCGACGCCGAGAACGAAGTCAAGCTGCAACAGGCACTGTCGCGCTTCGCCCAGGGCCGCACGCTGCTGGTGATCGCCCACCGCCTGGACACGGTCATGCATGCCGACCAGATCCTGGTGCTGGACCAGGGCACGGTCGCCGAGCGCGGCAATCACGACGAACTGCTGGCTCGGCGCGGCCTGTACGCCCGCTTGTGGGCTGCCGGGGGTTATGCGAAGGCGCGGGCGACCGCGCAGGTGGAGGAGCACTGATCATGCTGGGGATATTCGTTCGACTGCTCGGCGCCGACGCCGTGTTCCTGCGCCGCTACCTGCGCCTGGCGCTGGTGTATGGCGTGCTCTGCGGGCTGACCATCGTCACCCTGGTGCCGATCCTGCGCCACCTGCTGGGCAACCAGCTGGGAGCCGCCGGCCAGTGGCTGGCCCTGCTGGCCCTGGGCGTGGTGGTGTGCTGGTACCTGCGCCGGCGGGTGGAAAAGGCCGGCATCGCCGTCGGCATCGCGGTGCTGCGCGGTGGCCGCCAGCGCCTGGGCGAGCATGTCGGCACGCTGCCGGTGGGCTGGTTCAGCGCCGCCAACACCGCGCGCCTGAGCCACGTCACCACCCAAGGCATGATGGAGATCGCGCAACTGCCGGCCCATGTGTTCACGCCGCTGTTCACCGGCGTGGTGACGCCGCTGGTGATCCTCGTCGCGCTGTTGCTGGTCGACCTGCGCCTGGGCCTGGTGGCCCTGGTCAGCCTGCCGCTGCTGGCGCTGGTGATGCTGGCGACCATGCACCTTGGCCAGCGCGCCGACCAGCGCTACCAGCGCGACACCGCGCAGACCAGCCAGCGCATGGTCGAGTTCGCCCAGGCGCAGTCGGTGCTGCGCGCCTTCAATGGCGAGCAGGGCGGCACGCGTTTCCTGGAGCAGGCCGTGGCCCAGCAACAGCAGGCCGCGCGCAAGCTGATCCAGCTTTCGGCGCTGTCGTCGGTGCTCAATGTCTGGGCGGTGCAGGCCAGCTTCGCCGCCTTGCTGGTGACCGCCACGCTGTGGCTCGGCGAGCAGGCCGGTGCCGCCTTCGACAGCGCGGCGGTGATCGCCACCCTGGTCGCGCTGGTGCTGGCGACCCGCTTCATCGACCCGTTGCTGGATGTGGCCGGCTACAGCGAGG
>NZ_NIBE01000124.1:0-12511 GCF_002205115.1 Pseudomonas sp. DrBHI1 | reverse complement strand
CGGTTTCCGCTACGGCGATGATCAACCCGAAGTGCTGCGCGAGGTCAGCCTGGATATCGCGCCCGGCAGCATGACCGCGCTGGTCGGCGCGTCGGGGTCGGGCAAGACCACCCTGGTACGCCTTATCGCCCGCTTCTTCGATGTCACCCAGGGCCGGGTCAAGGTTGGCGGGGTGGATGTGCGGCAGATGTCCGCCGAGCAACTTGCCGGGCAGATCAGCCAGATCTTCCAGGACGCCTACCTGTTCCAGGGCAGCATCGCCGACAACATCCGCCTCGGCAAACCTGACGCCAGCGAGGCCGAGGTGCTCGAGGCGGCGCGGCTGGCCGGGGTGCAGGAGATCCTCGAACGCCTGCCCGAAGGTTTGCACACGCCGGTGGGCGAGGGCGGTGCACGGCTGTCCGGCGGTGAACGCCAGCGTATCTCGATCGCCCGTGCGTTGATCAAGGACGCGCCGATCCTGCTGATCGACGAGGCCACCGCGGCGCTGGACGCCGAGAACCAGGCGGCCATCGCCGAGGCACTGGCACGGCTGCGCGGCAAGCGCACGCTGATCGTCATTGTCCACCAGCTGTCGACGGTGGCCATGGCCGACCAGATCGTGGTGCTGGACCAAGGGCGCATCCGCGAGCAGGGCGCCCATGCCCAGTTGGCCGCCAAGGGTGGGCTGTACGCGCACTTCCTCGAGCAGCGTCGGGCCGCCAAGGGCTGGCGCATCGGCGAGGCGGCAGGCGATGGAGTGACCGCTTGAGTCGGGTGCTGCTGCCAACGCTGTTGTTGCTGCTGTGTGGCGTTTCACTGATGGTCGGGGCCAGCCAGATGTCCTGGTCGGCCTTGTGGTCGGCCAGTGACGATGCCTGGCTGACCCTCACCGCCAGCCGCCTGCCACGCCTGGCGGCGCTGGTGCTGACCGGGGTCGGCCTGTCGATCTGCGGGGTGATCCTGCAGCAGATCGTGCGCAACCGCTTCGTCGAGCCGGCCACCTGCGGCGGACTCGACGCGGCCAAGCTGGGCATCCTGGTGGCCCTGACCGTGCTGCCCGGAGCCGGGGCCAGCGGACGCATGCTGTTCGCCCTGGTGTTCTGCCTGCTGGCAAGCCTGGTGTATGTGGCGATCATCCGCCGCATCCGCTTCACCAACCTGGTGCTGGTGCCGGTGATCGGCCTGATGTACGGCAGCCTGCTCAGCGCTATTGCCGAATTCTACGCCTACCGCCACAACATCCTGCAGAGCATGCAGGGCTGGCTGCTGGGGGACTTCTCGCGGGTGATCGAGGGCAACTACGAGATCATCTACCTGATCCTGCCGATCGTCGTGCTCACCTACCTGTACGCCCAGCGTTTCACCGTGCTCGGCATGGGCGAGGGCATGGCCACCAGCCTCGGGCTCAACTACGCGGCCACCGCCATCCTCGGCCTGGTGCTGGTGGCGGTGACCGTGTCGGCCACGGTGATCACCGTGGGCGCGATCCCCTTCGTCGGCCTGGTGGTGCCGAACCTGGTGGCGCTGCGCTACGGCGAGCACCTCAAGCGCACCCTGCCCATCGTTGCCATGTGCGGCGCGGCGCTGCTGCTGGCCTGCGACATCCTCGGCCGGCTGCTGATCCATCCCTACGAGGTACCCATTGGCCTGACCGCCGGCAGTGTCGGCGGCGTGCTGTTCCTGTTGCTGATCCTGTGGAAGTGCAAATGATGCGCCGCGCCGCCTGGTTGTTGCTGCCGGCCCTGGCGCTGGCGTTCCTGTTGCTGGGTTCGGGCCTGGACTTCAGCTACGTGATCCCCAAGCGCCTGGTGCGCCTGGGCGCGATCGTTGTCGCCGGGGTGTGCATCGCCTTGTCCTCGGTGATCTTCCAGACCCTGGCCGGCAATCGCGTGCTGACCCCGGCGATCATGGGCTACGAAGGCATCTACCTGCTGTTCCAGGCCCTGCTGGTGCTGTGGCTGGGCACCGCCAGCGTGGCGCTGCTGGGCGCCCAGGGCAACGCGCTGCTGTCGATCGCGCTGATGCTCGGCTACTCGTGGCTGCTGCAGCGCTGGCTGCTGCGCGAGGGGCGCGGCGATGTCTACCGCCTGTTGCTGCTGGGCCTGGTGCTGACCATGGTGCTGGGCACCTTCACCCAGTTCATCCAGCTCAAGACCAGCCCGGGGGAGTTCTCCATCCTGCAGAGCCTGGGCTACACCAGCTTCAACCGCGCCCAGCCGACCCAGGTGCTGTACTCGGGCTTGCTGGTGGCGGCGGTGGCGCTGCTGATGGCGCGCGGCACGCGGGTCCTCGACGTGCTGGCGCTGGGGCGCGACCAGGCCATCGCCCTGGGCCTGGACCATGGCCGCTGCCTGCGCCTGCAGATGGCGCTGATCGCCGTGCTGGTGGCGGTGTCCACCAGCCTGGTGGGGCCGACCGCGTTCATGGGTGTGTTCGTCGCCAACATCGCCTACGCCCTGGCGCGCAGCGCCCGGCACCAGGTCACCCTGCCACTGGCCTGCGCCGTGGCCATCGGCATGTTCCTGCTCGCCCAGCTGCTGGTCGAGCACTTGTTCAACTACCGGACCAGCGTGAGCATCCTCGTCAACCTGGTGTGCGGCGCGTACTTCCTCGCGTTGATGGTCCGAACCCGAGGCACCCCATGATCACCCTCGAACACCTGCATAAGGCCTACGGCGAGAAGACCGTGCTCGATGACGTGAGCCTGGCGTTTCCCGCCGGCCAGGTCACTTCGCTGATCGGCCCCAACGGCGCCGGCAAGAGCACGCTGCTGATGTGCATCGCCCGGCTGTTGCCGGCCAATCGCGGGCGGATCCTGCTCGACGGCCAGGACATCGACCGCATAGCCATCGCCGACTACGCCCGCCGCGTGGCCACCCTGCGCCAGGTGCTGGACTTCAACCTGCGCCTGACCGTCGAGGAACTGGTCGCCTTCGGCCGCTTCCCCTACAGCCGTGGCCTGCTGACGGCCGACGACCAGCAGGTGATCGACGAGTCGCTGGATTTCCTGGGGCTGCAGCCTCTGCGCGGGGCTTACCTCGACGAACTCAGCGGCGGCCAGCGGCAAATGGCCTTCCTGGCCATGACCATCGCCCAGCGCACCGAGCTGCTGCTGCTCGACGAGCCGCTGAACAACCTCGACATGAAGCACGCGGTGCAGATCATGCAGGCGATCCGCAGGCTCAGCGACGAGCAGGGGCGCACGGTGATCCTGGTGGTGCACGACATCAACTTCGCCGCCAACTACTCCGACCACATCGTCGCCATGAAGGGCGGCGCCGTGCACAGCCACGGGCCGGTCGCCGAGGTGGTCACCCAGGCCAACCTGCGCGCGCTGTTCGGCCTGGCCTTCGAGATCCTGCCCAGCGCGCACGGTTTCGTCTGCAACTACTTCAACCCATCACTATCGAGAGAGCTGGTATGAACGGAATCTGCAAGATACTGCTGGCCGCCGCCGTGGCGGCCACGCTGCCGGGCTGCGACCAGGCCCCGCCGGCCCAGGCGCGCGCTGCCAGCGCCGACTACGCCCCGGTGAAGGTCGAGCACGCCCTGGGCACCACGGTGGTCGAACACCAGCCGCAGCGCGTGGTGGCCTTCGACATGAGCGAGCTGGACACCCTCGATCAGCTCGGCGCGCCGGTGATCGGCATCGCCAAGGACTATGTGGCGGGCTTCCTGGCCAAGTACCGCGACGACCCCAAGGTGGCCGATGTCGGCACCACCATCCAGCCCAACCTCGAGCGCCTGCATGCACTCAAGCCCGACCTGATCCTGATCTCGCCGCTGCAGGCGCAGAGCTACCAGGAACTGAGCCAGATCGCGCCGACGGTGCACTACGACATCGACATGGACAACCGCCAGGGCAACGTCATCGACACCGCCAAGCAGCACCTGCTGACCGTCGGACGGATCCTCGGCAAGGAAGACCGGGCCCGGGAAACCGCCGCGCGCATCGACGCCAAGGTGGCCCAGGTGCGCCAGGTGACCGACGGGCGCCCGGAGAAGGCGCTGGTGGTGCTGCACAACAACGGCGCGTTCACCGCCTATGGCGTGCGCTCGCGCTACGGCTTCATCTTCGACACCCTCGGGGTCAAGCCGGCCAGTGACGACATGCAGGCAGGCCTGCACGGGCAGCCGATTTCCAACGAGTTCATTCACCAGGCCGACCCTGACATCCTCTACGTGATCGACCGCACCGCAGTGATGGAGCGCCGGGCCGCGCTGGACCGCGAGACCTTGGACAACCCGCTGCTGCGCCAGACCAAGGCGTGGAAGAACGGCCATGTGGTGTTCGTCGATCCACAGACCTGGTACCTGTGCACCGCCAGCGTGACCTGCCTGGAGCGGGTGGCGGACGAGGTGGTGAAGGGGTATCAGGGCTAATCCTGCATTCAGGTCATACGTAATTCCTGTGGGAGCGGCCTTGCGTCGCGAAAGGGGCGCGCAGCGGCCCCAGATTCCGAAACACCATCAAAATTGCTGGGGCTGCTGCGCAGCCCTTTCGCGACGCAAGGCCGCTCCCACAGAGACAGCAGTTCCCTGCAAGACAGCGAAGCCCCAAAGGGCTGGCCGATCTCCTACACGAAATGGGTTGCTCAGCCGATAGTGGCCAAATGACTGTAATTTCTGTTGAGGGATTCGCCGACTCGTACGGAATGACTAATGAGAAACATTACCATTTCGTCCCGAAAGGAATCCCTCATGCTTCCACTGCAACATCCCCAGGCCCCGAACCTGCCCCGCAGGGCCTTGTTCATGGCCGTACTGCTGGGCATGGCCGCCATCGCCGGCAACGCCTTCGCGCAACCGCCACGTTCCACCACCTCGGCGCAGCAACAGACCCCCGATGTGAAGGAGGAGGGCCTGACCCTGCCGGAAACGTTGGTACAGGACACCCGTGATTCGCTGGGCGCCCCACCACCGGAATATGCCGGTGGCCAGGTCGGTTCGGGCAGCCGGCTCGGGCTGATGGGCAACAAGGACTTCAGCGAAACGCCGTTCAACGCCATCAGCTACACCAAGGAATACATCGAGAACCGCCAGGCCCAGGACATCGGCTCGGTGATCGGCGCCACCGATCCGTCGGTGTACGTGCCGAGCAAGCGCGGCATCTTCGAGACCTTCTTCATCCGAGGCCTCTACAGCACCGGCAACGACATCACCTTCAACGGCCTGCCGAGCATGGCGCCGAACATGCGCGGCTCCACCGAGCTCGCCGAGCGCATCGAAGTGCTCAAGGGCCCGTCGGCGCTGCTCAACGGCATGCCGCCTGACGGCAGCGTCGGCGGCAGCATCAACATCGTGCCCAAGCGTGCCGGCGACGAGCCCCTGGCCCGGCTGACCGCCTCGTACGAGTCCGATGGCCTGGCCGGCATGCATGCCGATATCGGCCGCCGCTTCGGCGACCAGAAGCAGTTCGGCGTGCGCTTCAACGGCGTCTACCGCGACGGCGACACCCCCGTGGACGACCAGCAGCACCGCATGCAGCTGTCGTCGCTGGCCCTGGACTGGCGCGGCGAGCGGGCGAGGGCGTCGCTGGACTACTACCACCAGCGCGAGCGCATGGACGGGGTCAACTATTTTGGCATCTCCTCAATCAGCCCCGGGGTGACCCACCTGCCCAAGGCCAAGAAGGGCGATCATTCGCTGGCCCCGGAGTGGGGCTATACCGTCAACGACACCGACACCGTGGTGCTGCGCGGTGAGTACGACCTCAACGATTCGCTCACCGCATTCGCCGGCTGGGGCCACAGGGAAGGCGGCTACAACGCGCTGATGACCAGCGGCATGCTGCTCAATGATGCCGGCGACATCTCCGCCACGCCGATCCGCTCGGCCCGCGATGGCGAGCAGAAATCCGGCGAAGTCGGCCTGCGCGGGCGTTTCGCCACCGGGCCCGTGGATCACGCCTGGTCGCTGGCGGCCACCCGCTACGACTCCGAGAACAGCTTCAAGGACAAGCGCCTGTCGTCGACCATCCGCACCAACTACTACAACCTGGACTACGGCCCGCGCCCGGAGATCGGCGAGTACGGCAACGTCACCTCGCGCATGCGTGCCCGGCTGAGCAGCGAAGCCTTGCTCGACACCCTGTCGTTCCTCGATGACAAGGTGCAGTGGACCGTCGGTGCACGCCACCAGAACGTGCGCGCGTCGAACTACAACGGCAACCACCAGCGCACCTCCAAGCCCTACGATGAAAGCCGGGTATCGCCGGCCACGGCCCTGCTGGTCAAGGTCACCGACGAGCTGTCGTTGTACGGCAACTACATCGAAGGCCTGAGCCAGGGCGGTATCGCGCCGGACAACGCGCGAAACGCGGGTGCGATCATGGCGCCGTACCAGACCAAGCAGTACGAACTGGGCGCCAAGCTCGACCTGGGCACCTTCGCGCACACGGTCAGTGTCTATCAGGTGAAGAAACCAAGCGCCTATACCGACCCGGTCACGCAGGTCTACGGCGTGTACGGCGAGCAGCGCAACCGTGGCCTGGAATGGTCGTTCTTCGGCGAGCTCGAGCCGGGGCTGCGCCTGCTGGGCGGAGCGTCCTACACCAAGGCCGAGCTGACGAAATCGATACGCAAGGAGAACGAAGGCAACCAGGCCACGGGCGTGCCCAAGGTGCTGGCCAAGCTCGGCGTCGAGTACGACCTGCGTGAGCTTCCGGGCTTGACCCTGATCGGCAACGCCAACTATGCCGGCCGGCGCTACGCCACCGATGCCAACAACCTGTCGCTGCCGTCCTACACGATCTTCGACCTGGGCGCCCGCTACAGCCTGACGATCTCGGACAAGCCGGTGACCTTCCGCGCCACCGTGCAGAACGTGGCCAACAAGGCCTACTGGATCGGTTCGTGGAATGGCGGCGATGGCAGTGGCCTGTCCGGTGGGCTGGGCACGCCGCGGTCGGTGTTGTTCTCTACCTCGGTGGACTTCTAGCCAGACCAGCGCTGGCTGCGTGGGAGGGATGGTGCACCAATACGACTTGCCCCCTGATCACCGGCCAGCCGGTGCCAGATTCACACCGCGTCCGGATATGCCTCACGCAGGCTGTCACCCAACCAACCCATGAACCACAACGCATCGGCACTCGGCGGCTGCGCTGGCGTCAGCAACTGGTAGCTTTCCAGCGCCACGGCTTGTTCCACGCAGCGCACCAGGCTGCCTTCGCGCAGCTCACGCCCCACCAGTACCTCGGTGGCCAGGGCAACGCCGTGACCGCGTTGGGCCAGGTTCAGCACGATATCGTTGCTGATATGCGAAGTGTCGGCCTTGACCCGCACCCTCAGGCCATTGGCGGCGAACCAGCTGTTCCACCAGGTGCCGTCATCGACATGGATCAGCCTGCATCCGGGCAAGTCCGCAGCGCTTAGCCTCGCAGGCAACTGCGCGAGGTAGCTCGGCGCGCAGACGGCGAACACCTTCGGGCGGATCAACACCTCGCGTACCCCGCTCAGCTCACCCGGCAGACCGAAGGCGATGCCCAGGTCCGCCTGGCGCGCATCCACGCTGGTAAAGGTGGCATTAGGCTCGATGGCGATCCTCAGGTCCGGGCGCAGGCTGCGCAGGGCGTCGATGCGCGGTGTCAGCCAGCGCGAGGCGAACGCCGGCACGCAGAGGATCCGTAGCCAGCGCTCGTCTCCCCGTTGTGCCAGGCGCGCACCGGCATCAGCGAGGATCTGCAGTGCTTCGGCTGCGGCCTTGTAGTAATGGGCGCCGGGCAGGGTGAGGCTCACGCCGCGGGGGGAGCGCTCAAGCAGGCGCACGCCCAGCCAGGCCTCGAGGTTCTTTACATGCCGACCGATCGCCGGCTGGGTCACGTGCAACGCCTGGGAGGCGGCGACATAGCTACCCAGGCGGGCGGCGGCCTCGAAAGCACGCACGGCGTTGAGCGGGGGCAGGCGGTCTTCGGCCATGGACACGCTCCTGGCTGTTAGTTTTTTTAATAGTGAAGGCAAATTTATTGTGCTTTTCCCGCCCGTTCAAGTTGCCGACACTCGGGGCAGCGTATTTCCGCGCTTTACGAGGAGCCCTCCGATGCGGCCAACAACAATAAAGAAGTCGTTCAACGGTCTTTCCATCCTGGCCCTGGCGCTCGCCGCCCTGGCGGGTGTGGCGCAGGCGGCCGACAACAAGGGGGCCTGCGGCGTGCCAGGGCTTGAACCCTGTCCGCAGCCGTTCGACAAGGTGCTGCCGGCTGCCAGGGATATGCTCACCTGGGACCAGGCCACCCGGGTCGTGGGCTTTCGCAACACTTACCGCCTCTACGGTGGCGATGTCTTCGCCCCGAACGGCGCCACGCCATTTCCCTTGCCGCAGGCCAGCCACGCGCTGACCGACGTGCAGTATCAGTTGGGCGGCAAGACGCACAACCTGGCGCAGTACCTGGCCAACCAGAGCGTGACCGGCCTGCTGGTGCTCAAGGACGGCAAGATCGCCTACGAATACTACGGCAAGGGCAACACGCCACAGACCTTGTGGACGTCCCGCTCGGTGGCCAAGTCGGTGGTCAGCGTGCTGGTCGGCATCGCCGTCAAGGAGGGCAAGATCCAGTCGCTGGATGACAGGATCAGCCGCTATGTCCCGGAGCTGGAAGGTTCCGAATGGCAGGACGTGACCTTGCACCAGCTGTTGCAACACACCTCGGGCGTAATCTGGGACGAGAACTACGCTTCCAAGGATTCGGACTTTTCGCACATGACCCAGTGCGAGGCCACTGCTGATCCCTATCACTGCGTGCTCGAACTGGTGAGGTCGGTCAAGCGCAAGCCCGGGGTCAAGCCGGGTGAGGTCTGGTCGTACAACACCGGTGGCGCCTGGCTGGTCGGTCGGGTGTTGGAGAATGCCACCGGCATGACCATCGCCGAGTATCTGCAAACTCGGGTGTGGAGCCGCTACGGCATGCAACAGGCCGGCGTCTGGCACGCCCTGGTGCCGGGCAAGGTGGACATGGGCGGCCACGGTTTCAATGCCACGCTGCGCGACTGGGGGCGCTTCGGCCAGTTTGTGCAGAGCGGCGGCCAGCTGCCGGATGGCGAAAAGCTGCTCCCGGACGACTGGGTAGCACGTTCGACCCACTGGACCCAAGCCAAGGGATCGGTGACGGCCGCAGCGCCCAACGGCCAGTACGGCTACCAGTGGTGGTACAACGCCCCGGCCCCGGACAGCGATGCCGAGCCCAAGCGCACCGCCAACAGCGACAAGACCTTTTGGGCGCTGGGCATCTTCGGCCAGAGCATCGCCATCAACCCGGCGGAGCACCTGGTGGTGGTGCAGTGGTCGACCTGGAAGAACGCCGAGAGCCCCGGCTCGCTGTATGACGAGCAGGCGGTGTTCGTCAACGCAGTGGCCAAGGCGCTGAGCCAGTAGCACCGGGCGAGGGCAGGGCGCCGGCAAGCGCCTGCCCAGTCACACGCGAAACCGCGACACGCTCGCCTGCATGCCCTGGGCGATTTCGCCCAGGCGCTGCGCCGCCGACGCCAGCTGCCGCGTGGTGTCGGTGCTGTCCCTGGACATGCGGGCGATCAGCTCGACCTGTTGCGCGACATCCTGGCTGGCCCGGGTCTGCTCACCGATGGTCTGCGAGATTTCTTCGACCACCGACGCGGCGCGGCGGGCGCCTTCACGAATCTGCTGGATCGACGCCCCGGCCTGGGTGGCCAGCTCCACGCCGGCGCGGACCCGGGTGACGCCAGTCTGCATGCTGTCGACGGCGTTGCCCGTGCTTTGTCGGATGCGTTCGATCATGCCGGTGATCTCTCGGGTCGACTGCGCCGTGCGCCCGGCCAAGCCGCGTACTTCGTCGGCGACCACGGCAAAGCCGCGCCCGGCCTCGCCGGCACGGGCGGCTTCGATGGCCGCGTTCAAAGCCAGCAGGTTGGTCTGCTCGGCGATGGTGTTGATCACCTGGATGATCGAGTGGATTTCTTCCGAGCTTTGCCCCAGCACGGTGATGGTTTCAGAGGAGCGGTTGACCGCTTCGTCGATCCCCTGCATGCCGCCGACCACGTTGAGGATGACCTCGCCGCCGTCGCTGGCCAGGCGCTCGGACTGCCCGGAGATAGCCTGCGCATCGCGGGCGTGGTCGGCGATCCGCGCCAGGTTGGCGATCATCTGCTCGGTGGCCGAGGCCATGCTCACGGCGCTGTCGGACTGCTGGCTGGTGCGTTGTACGAGGCTGCTGGAAGCCTGGCCCAGTTCATCGGCCACTTCACGCAGCAGCAAGTTCTCTTCATGGATGGCCTTGATCATGTTGCCCAGGCTGTCGCGCATGTCGGCCAACGAGCGCAGCAGGTGCCCGGTCTCGTCGCGGTCATGGACCTGGATCTGGGTGGTGAGGTCGCCTTGGGCGATGCGTTCGGCCACCGCCATGGTCTGGCTCAAGGGGCGCAGGATCGAGCGCAACAGCAGGAAAGTGCACAGCGCCAGCACCACGGCGGCCAGGACCATCCCGCCGACCAGCACGGCGACGCCCTGGTGCAGAGTGGCGGTGCTCTGCTCGCGGCTCTTGTCGGCGTTGCCGGCGATCAGATCACTGAGGGTGCTGTTGCGCTGCTCCAGCTCCTTGAACGCCGCGACGAAGGCCGGCAATTGTGCCTGGGCCTGCTCGGGTGACTGCAATGCCAGCTGGATGATTGAGGTGGCACTGGCGATATAGTGGTCGAGGAGGGGGCCCAGCTCGCTGATAGCCTGGTGCAGATCGCTATCCAGAGGCAGTTCGAGGTTGCTCTGCACGACACTGCGGAACCATTTGGCGTGCTCGTCGAGGTCGGCCAGCACCTGGTTGGCGGTGTCCGTGTCGCCCGGCTTGACCAGCAGGGCGGCCAGCACGTCGGCGCGCAGCGCGTCGTGCATCATGTCGCCTTCCATGTGATTGCGTAGGGCGGCCATGCTGGCCTCGCTGCGCTTGAGTGCCTGGTTCTGGTCATGCTCGGCGAGCAGGCCGCTACCGCCGAGCAACAGCGCGGCGAGGATGCTGACCAGACCGAACCCGATGGTTTTCTGGCGAATGTCCATTTTCGAACAGGCTCCGTGGGGTAGGTCAGGTGAGCATAGATGGTTGGAGGTATTTCGGCGGCCGGAACAGGTCTGTGGAGGCGGGTAGGCAGTAGGCTCATGTCATGGTTTCAGAATCTCCTGGACTTATGCATATAACTCAACTAAATGAATATTTAGTTGAGTTATATTTTATAGTTATCAAAAGGCTGGGCAGGGCGCAGGGCGAGTTGCAGGAATCTATCAAGCGTGTGAAGTTCTCGCCCAACTCACTTAGCCTGGCAAAAACATCAAAGGAATGAGACACCTCCATGCATCGATTCACCGTGTTACCGCTGTTGCTTGCCCCAATGATCGCCTGGGGCGACTGCACGCAGCACCTGCAAACCTGGGCCCAGGACCTGCATCCGACCTTGGAGCTCGCCAGCGAATTTGCGGTCTGCAAGGTCAATCCGGCAGACGCCAGTCAGGTGCTGGCAGCCTTGCCGTTGATGGTGAATGTCGATGAACACGGGCAAGGCGATTACGGCCTGGATGTGCTGGTGGCCGATGCCGCCAGCGGCAAGGTCATAGCCCACAGCTACCAGGAGGCTGCGATCGTCTCCGACGCGGTGCAGTTTTCAGGCCTGATGCTGGACACGGCGCGTTATCAGGTTGCGCCTGGGCTGCGGGCATTTGGCGTGCGCATCAGTTATACAGGCTCGTCACGGGTCAATCCGTTCGGCAGCGAAACCCTGAGTCTCTTTGTGAACGACGGTTCGCAGTTGCGTCAGATCATGGAGCAGTTGGTTGTAAGCAAGAGCAATGGCGAATGGGACGGTGTCTGCGCTGGTGAATTCGACGAGACAAAGCGGACACTGGCGATTAGCAAACCTGGCAAGGATGGTTTCAGCAGGTTGCGGGTTACCGAGATCTCGACCGGAAGTCAGAGCGTTGTTAAAGGTGATGATGACTGTGAGGAAATCGAGCGCAGTTCAACGACGAAGACGTTCAACCTGGAGTATCACGGCGGTCGGTATGGGGTGCCGAAGGAATTGACGTTCCAGTGAGCTGGATTGGAGGACCGGGCTTTGATGGAGGCTGAAATCTGGCCTCCCTCTGGGCATGACGCTCAATACGAATCTACGCATAATGTATATTATGTTAAAGACAGGACGCTTCAGGAGTGTTGCATTCTCATGCAGCTCTCGCCTGCATTACATCCCCTTTTTGCACTCGAGGCCTCTAGGTCGGGCTTCCGGTGTCTGCCGTGGTGCACCAATCGCGTTTTGAGTGGAAAGTCGCCCCCTGGCGGCCTCAAGCTCTTGTATTCCGGGCGCTTCGGCACACCCAATGCCCTGAGCTGGCCTGATCGTTCAATGAAATGAGTGGAAAAAATTTTTGGCCATTAAAGCCTAAAATACTGATTTGACTAGCTTTTTCATGAATCGCTCCACATGGAATAGTGAATCGCCCCTGGTTTCGTAGACACCTCCAAGCCTCATAATGAGGCCCAAATAGGAGGTGCCATGAGTCGTCAGCGTTACCCCGAAGA
>NZ_NIBE01000016.1:33175-69098 GCF_002205115.1 Pseudomonas sp. DrBHI1 | reverse complement strand
TTGCTGGGTGATGCCGATGGCATCTTCCACCACCACCGCGATACCACGGGCTTCGGGTTTGCCGGCAACCGGGCCCAGCATGTACCGGGCCGCCGTTAGCGAGTGGACGCTGGTTTCACTGAACAGCTGGTTGTCCAGCAGCTTGCGCAATGAGCTGTCGGTTTCGGCGGCGAAATCGGCGACCAGGTCCAGTTGGTCATGGCGCAGCACATAGGGCCTGGGCGTCGGGCAGCCAAGGCCGGTGAAAGCGGCAACATCCACGGCCGGCAGCCTGTCGCGTCGACGCAGCAGTTGCTGCTGGGCCGCTTCGGTCAACGGGTCGGGGC
The DNA here is from genome assembly GCF_002205115.1 of Pseudomonas sp. DrBHI1. Lineage (NCBI taxonomy): Bacteria > Pseudomonadati > Pseudomonadota > Gammaproteobacteria > Pseudomonadales > Pseudomonadaceae > Pseudomonas > Pseudomonas sp. DrBHI1. The sequence goes on along the minus strand of NZ_NIBE01000016.1, from coordinate 68,772 downwards.
TGTAGAACAGGCGCAGCTCGGCCAGGTCTTCGAGGTCATGGACGTTGAACGCCAAGGCCGTGTTGCGAATCATGTCGCGCAGGGTGTGGACATCTGTGGCGTCTGGCTCGGACTGCCCGGGGGCAACCAGCGACAAAGAACCGTTCGCCGCAATGCGATAGGGCGGGTGCAGGCTGTGCTGCCCGCTGCGCTTGCGTTTCTCCATGACGTACAGGAAGCCTTGGCGCAGTGGCCGAATGGCATAGTCGGCCTGCTGGAGCGTGGCAACACTGTAGGGATGGCGCAGGTGATCGGGCAGGGTTGGCAAGCGCAGGCGCTGGCCGGTAGTGCCGGCAACGGCCGCATAGCGCAGGGGCAGGATGGTGAAGGTGCGCGTGCAATGGACGGCGGGCCCGCTGGCGAAGGGGGCCTCCAGGGCCTCGCAGGCTTGCCGATTGATTTCGAGCAGTTTGTTGAAGTCGAACATCCGATGTCCTCAGCGAAGCTGTTCATGCAGGCGTGTTAGTACCGAGCCCGTGGCTGTTGCAGCCAGCCACGGGCGACGTTACGCAGACCTGAAACACTAGCGAGGAGCGGATTGAGGGTGGTCGACAGGGCTTCCCAAAACCACGTAGGACGTTTCTCTGATTTTCCCTTTCAGGGCTATTTGGCAGCATTCGCTTACAGTTCTTGGGAGAACCTGCCTGAGGATGCCCCCATGCCGAAGCCCGCGAGCAGATCGACCCCCGCATCGCCAGCCTTGCCGACCGGCGTGGTCCGCACCTGGTCCCGGGTCAGGGCGCTGATCCACCATGCCGGGCTGCTCAATGCCAGTCTCAAGGGCGACACCCGCCGGGCCATCGACCTGTATGAGGACGAGTGGCTCGACGAGCAGGCATTCATCGCGCTGGTGCTCAACCTGGGGCAGTCCTGAATCACCACCCAGGCCTTGCGAGGGAGCAGTCGAGCGTTACACCGCCCGGGTGTTGACCAGGCGCACGCCCAGGCCGATGAACAGCGCGCCGGTGGCCCGCTTGAACCAGGCGGCCAGGGGCGAAGCCTTCAGGCGAAGACCGAAGCGCCAGGCGGTGAAGCAGTAGAACGAATGCACCAGGCAGACGATCAGTGCGCCGCTCAGGTACATCGCCGCGAACTGGCCGAAGATCGGCCGTCCGGGCTCGAGGAACTGCGGCAGGAAGGCGCAAAAGAACACCAGGGTCTTGGGATTGCTCGCTGAGACCAGGAAGGCCTCCACGGCGATCCGCCATTGCGTCTGGGGTGGCGTCGCGACCATTTGGGCCGCCGGGGCGACGGGGCTTCCTTTACCCAGCAACTGGCGCAGGCCGAGGTAGATCAGGTAGCCGGCACCGGCCAGCTTCAGCACCAGGAACGCCGTGGGCAGCGAGATCAGCAGGGCGCCCACGCCCATGGCCACGGCGGTGATCGTCAGCAGTTGCGCGGTGAGGTTGCCGAACAGGGTCATGCCCATGCCGGAGGGGCCGTAGCGCAGGGCGTTGCGCACCGTCAGCAGGACGTTGGGGCCGGGGATCAGCGAGGTGAGCAGGTAGGCGAAGGAGAAGGTCAGCCAGAGGTGCAGGGCCATGGGAGCGCGTCCTTTGCGCGGGGAAATTCGAACAATGCCAGCAATCAGGGCGGACCGCCATGGGGGCTTGCTGGCACATGAACTGTCGATCTGCTGGGGACGGCGTGGGAGCAGCGGTGCGCCGATGCGACGCGCCCCGCGAAGCGGGTGCCGGGCATTGTGCAACCTTCATCGCGGGGCAAGCCCGCTCCCACGTTCTATGCTCTACGCTCCAGACCTAGACCTAGACCTAGACCTAGACCTAGACCTAGACGTCAGCGCGGCAGGCGCCCGCTGACGAAGTGCGCCACATCGTTGAACCCGGGTGTCGAGGCATGGCCCGGTGTCACCAGCGAATCGATGAACGCTTCGTCCTCCGCCGTGATTTTCACTGCCAGCGCGCCGGCATAGGTGTCCCACTGCGCCTCGGTGCGCGGCCCGACGATGGCCGAGCTGACCAGGCGGTTGTTCAGCACCCAGGCGATGGCGAACTCGACGATGCCCACGCCCTTGGCCTCGGTGTAGGCATGGATCTTCTGGGCGATGGCCAGCGACTCCTGGCGCCATTCCACCTCCATGATGCGCTTGTCCTGGCGGCCGGCGCGGCTGCCTTGGTCCGGGGTCGAGCCGGGCGCGTACTTGCCGCTGAGCACGCCGCGGGCCAGCGGGCTGAACGGCACCACGCCCAGGCCATGGTAGGCGGCGGCGGTCAGTTGCTCGGGCTCGGCCTGGCGGTTGACGATGTTGTACAGCGGCTGGCTGACCACAGGCTTGGCCACGCCGAGCTTCTCTGCCAGGTTGCAGATCTCGGCGATGCGCCAGCCACGGAAGTTGGACACGCCCCAGTAGCGGATCTTGCCCTGGGCCAGCAGGTCGCCGATGGCGCGCACGGTCTCTTCCAGCGGTACGGTGTGGTCCTCGCGGTGCAGGTAGTAAATGTCCAGGTAGTCGGTGCCCAGGCGTGTGAGGCTGGCCTCGATGGCGTTGAACAGGTGCTTGCGCGACAGGCCGCTGCGGTTGGGCACGCCATCGACCGGGCCGTAGCCAGCCTTGGAGGCGATGATCCAGTCGTGGCGGTTGCGCGCCACCGCCTCGCCGACGATCTCCTCGGAACGGCCGCCGTTGTAGACGTCGGCGGTGTCGACGAAATTGATGCCCTGGTCCCAGGCCTTGTCGATGATGCGCAGCGAGTCTTCGGTGCTGGTCTGCTCACCGAACATCATGCTGCCCAGGGTGAGGGTCGAGACGTGCAGGCCGGAGCGGCCGAGGGGGCGGTAGATCATTGCGAGTCATCCTTTCCTTACAGTGTGGGTGAGCTTGTTTTACACAGTTCACCTCGGTATTGAAAGCTCGCGGTGGCTAAGGCAAGGCGTGCGCTCAGGGCGTCGGCAGGCCGAGCAGTTCACGCCTTGTCTCCAGGGCAATGGTTGCATAACCCTTGCCGGTACCCCGGTTGCGCAACCCATGGTCATGCTGGGCCGTCACGTCTTCCCAGCATTCGATCGACAGCAGCTGGCAGTAACTGCTGTCGGTCTCGAGCTCGAAGTCTATGAAGCGTTCGGTATCGGTCAACAGACTGCCCGTCAGGCTGGCCATGCCGGGGAAGTCGAACTCAAGGTCCAGCAGCAGGGAGCGTGTCCAGTCGATCCCGTGGCTTTCGGCGACGCGTAGCAGGGCAGGCGGTACCTCACGGGTGAGCCAGGGGCGTGCCGACTCTCTGATGCGATGGGCAGTGAGCAGGTTCTGCTCCTGCACATTGAGTTGTCGTTTCCTGAGCAACCGCTGGATATCCAGGGAGCGCGAGTTCATCCGTCGGCCCCGCTGCGGCCGAGGGCCTGCAGAAAGTCCTGTTCGCCGTCTGCCTGCCACCAAGGGATGCGAACCTGGCCGCCTTGTTGCCGAAGTTGGCGCAGCAACGACAGCAGGGCGTCGATTCGAGGCGCATCCCAGTCAGGCCCCATGCGATAGTCCAGTGTCAGGCCGTGCTTGCAGACCATCACGCCCAGGTCAGGGAGGGGCTGGCCATCGGTGTTGATACCCTTCGCCAGTACATGAAACGGTTCGACGACACCGTCACTGACACGTGAGGCATCCTGTGGGCCGGTAAAGGGCGTTTCGCACCCGCTTGCCTTGTCCCATAAGCTGCCGCAGCCCACCCTCGCACCGAGGGTGAACAGGCGTGCGAATGCGCTCGGCATGTCCGCGCTCCGGGCAAAGTAGAGCTCGATTTCCGGCAGTGTACCGTCGTCATGGCTGAAGTAGCCTGCCAAGGGGTGCGCTTGTGGCGTCTCTACATGCAATACCAGTTCGATCGAGTCTTCACGTAACCCCGCAAGTTTTTCGCTCTGAATTCTGCTGATGACGAATCGTGAGCCAGGGCGAGTTTCGGCAGGCATGGAAAAACCGTTGGCCAGCCGCTGTCTGAGCGCTTCGGTGAAGGTGATTTGAAGCATGTCTTCATTCAGTGCCAGGAACGCCTCTCGCCGATCACAGGAAACTCGCAACATCGTGCAGGTTCCCGTGGCAGAGCGAAGCGCGAGTTGCGCGTGGCTGCCAGGTCGGCATCGGCGCATTGTCCGTGCCAGGTTGTTGAATGCCTGGGTACTGGCAAAGAGGTGGGCCTGGTGTTCGTGCCAGTCGAAGTGCACTGGATCAATCTCCCTGCGCTGGGGCGAGTCTGCGGTGTACTGTACGGTGAGGAGCGCGCGGTTGCCACTGTCCGGGCAACGCCAGGTCTCAATCCGGCCAGGCATCGATCAGGTCACGCGCCTCGCGGCTCGACAGCGGCCGTTTCAGCCGCTGCGACAGCACCGCCATGGCCCGCGCGTGGCCCTTGGCGATTACCGCCTCGACCTGGTCGTCCAGGCACTGCAGGGCGATGAAGTCGCCCTGTTCCGGGGTGCCGACGTATTCGATGCGGTTCCAGCCGCTGGCATGCCCGAGCACTTCGTAGGTGCGGCCGTGCTGGTAGGTCCAGAAGAACGGCACGTCGTCGTAGCGGCGGCGCTCGCCGAGCATGTTGGCGGCGGCGATCACCCCATGCTGCTGGGCCAGGCGCCAGTGCTCGATGCGTACCGGGCGGCCGGCCAGAGGGAAAGTGGCGATATCGCCGGCCGCCCACAGGCCGTCGGCGGCCTGCAGATGGGCGTCCACTGTCAGTGAACGGTCCTCGGCCAGGGGGAGGTTTTGCAGATAACCGGTGGCCGGGCTGACGCCGGTGCCGAGCAGTACCAGCGGGGTTTCCAGGCGCTCGCCAGTGGCCAGCAACACGGCCTCGACCCGCTCCCGGCCTTCGAAGCCGCTGACCTCGGTCGGCCCGTGGAATACCACGCCCTTGCGCTCGTGCAGCTCGCGCAGGCTCTGGCCGATGCGCTCGCCCAGCTGTCGGGCCAGCGGGATGGCGTGGCGCGTGACCACATGCACCTGTAGGCCGTACTTGCGCAGGGCGCTGGCAGCCTCCAGGCCGATGAACCCATCGCCGACGATCACCACCGGCTGGCCTGGTTCGGCCAGGTCGAGCAGTTGCGCGGCATCCGTGCGCGAGCGCAGCACGCAGATACCGGGCAACTGCACGCCGGGGAGTTCGGGGCGTCTGGGTTTGCCGCCGGTGGCCAGCAGGGCGGCGTCGTATTTCAGCTTCTGGCCGTCGGACAGGGTGATCACGCGCTTGTCGGCATCCAGGGCGCGCACCTTGCCGTGCAAACGCTGCAGCTGGCCACGGCGCAGGGCGTCCGGGGTCAGCAGGGTCGGCACTTCGTCCACCGGCATCTGCCCGGCGATGACGAACTTGCTCAGGGCGGTGCGATCGTAGGCGTTCGGCTGTTCCTGGTCGATCCACAGCAGGCGCCCGGCAAAGCCATGCTCAAGCAGGGTGGCGATGGCGGCCGAGCCGGCGGCGCCGGCGCCCACCACGACGAAGGTGCGGGCGTCGCTGTGGCGCGGTGCCTCGGTTTCGGGCAGTGGCTGGTCGTCGACCCAGACCTTGCCATCCCTGAGCTGCACGGCATGGCGGCGCAGGCCGGTCAGGGCCGGCGGTTCGCACACCGCGCCCTCGTCCACGGCGAAGGCGGCCTTGTGCCAGGGGCAGATCAGCAGCCCAGCACAGACCGCGCCTTGTTCGAGGGGCGCGCCCTCATGCGGGCAGTTGGCCAGGTAGGCCTTCACCAACTCGCCCTGGCGCACCAGGATGATCTCCTCGGTGCCGGCCTGGACGCGCAGGGGGCGGTGTTCCTCGAGCTGGTCGAGGCTGGCCACGGCGTGCAGGGTCATGGCGGATCTCCTCAGGCGTTGTGTTTCATTTGACGCCCTCCATGGGCCAGGACTGCGACGAGCCGACGATCGGAGGTGGTCATTACAGCTTTTCACAAAAACTTCAAATGAGACTAAATTGACTCAAATAGAATGTGTAAGTACCATTCGCGCCAAATTTAGTTAACGGCTCGGGTGAGTTCATGAGCAATTTGCGTGCAATAGGAATGGCCAGCTGGCTGGCAGTGGCTGTGGCCCTGGCCGGCTGCGGGGCGGCCGACGAACAGCAGGCCGGCGCTGAAACGGCCTTTCCGGTGGAAATCGTGACCGTGGCCGCCGAGCCACTGGCCCTGGCCTCGACCTTGCCAGGTCGGGTCGAGCCGATGCGGGTGGCCGAGGTACGTGCCCGGGTGGCCGGTATCGTCCTGCACAAGCGTTTCGAGGAAGGTGCCGACGTCAAGGCCGGCGATGTCCTGTTCCAGATCGACCCGGCGCCGTTCAAGGCGGCCCTGGCCCGCGCCGAGGCCGACCTGGCCCGGGCCCAGGCCGTGCAGCAGGAAGCCCAGGCGCGGGTAAAACGCTATGAGCCGCTGGTGAAGATCGAAGCGGTCAGCCAGCAGGACTTCGACAGCGCCACCGCCGAGCTGCGCAGCGCCCAGGCCGCCGTGCGTTCGGCCCAGGCCGACGTGCAGACCGCGCGCCTGAACCTGGGTTACGCCACGGTCACCGCGCCGATCTCCGGGCGCATCGGTCGCGCCCTGGCCACCGAAGGCGCGCTGGTCGGGCAGGGCGACGCCACGCTGATGGCGCGCATCCAGCAGCTCGATCCGATCTATGTCGATTTCACTCAGTCTGCCGCCGATGCCCTGCGCCTGCGCCAGGCGCTCAAGGACGGTGCGTTGGCCGGTGGCGACGACAAGGCGCTGACGGCCCAGGTAGAAGGCACCGACTACCAGCGCCAGGGCGCGCTGATGTTCACCGACGTGGCGGTCGACCGCGGCACCGGCCAGGTCTCCCTGCGCGGGCGCTTCGACAATGCCGACGGCATTCTCCTGCCGGGCATGTACGTGCGTGTGCGCACCCCGCAGGGCACCGACCAGCAGGCGATCCTGGTACCGCAACGGGCGGTGCAGCGCGGCAGCGATGGCGAGGCGCGGGTAATGGTGGTGGGTACCGGCAGCCTGGCCGAGGTGCGCAGCGTGCGCACCGGCGGGATGCACGGTTCGCGCTGGCAGATCGTCGAAGGCCTGCGCGGCGGTGACCAGGTCATCGTCGGCAGCCCGGCCGGCCTGGCCCCGGGCATGCCCGTGGTGCCAGCGCAGGCGCAGCCGGTCGCGGCGCACTAAGGCGAGGGTAGCGAGATGTCCAAGTTCTTCATCAATCGGCCGAACTTCGCCTGGGTCGTGGCGCTGTTCATTGCCCTGGCCGGCCTGCTGGTGATCCCGGCGTTGCCGGTGGCCCAGTACCCCAGCGTGGCACCGCCACAGATTTCCATCACCGCCAGCTATCCGGGGGCTTCGGCCAAGGTGCTGGTGGAGTCGGTGACCAGCATCATCGAGGAGTCGCTCAACGGCGCCAAGGGCCTGCTGTACTACGAGTCCACCAACAACTCCAACGGCGTCGCCGAGGTGCTGGTGACCTTCGAGCCCGGCACCAAGCCGGACATGGCCCAGGTCGACGTGCAGAACCGCCTGAAGAAGGCCGAGGCGCGCATGCCCCAGGCAGTGCTGACCCAGGGTCTGAAGGTCGAGCAGGCCAGCTCCGGCTTCCTGCTGATCTACGCCCTGACCAGCAAGGCCGGCGACCGCGGCGACACCACGGCCCTGGCCGACTACGCCGCGCGCAATATCAACAACGAACTGCTGCGCGTGCCGGGCGTGGGCAAGCTGCAGTTCTTCGCCTCCGAAGCGGCCATGCGGGTCTGGGTCGATCCGCAGAAACTGGTGGGCTATGGCCTGTCCATCGACGACATCAACAATGCCATCCGTGGCCAGAACGTCCAGGTACCGGCCGGCAGCTTCGGCAGCACGCCGGGCGCCAGCGAACAGGAGCTGACCGCGACCCTGGCGGTGCAGGGCACCCTCGATACGCCCGAGGCCTTCGCCGGCATCGTCCTGCGCGCCAACCCCGACGGCTCCAGCGTGCGCCTGGGCGATGTCGCGCGGCTGGCCATCGGCAGCGAGAACTACAACCTGTCCTCGCGCCTGAACGGCCACCCGGCCGTGGCCGCTGCGGTGCAGCTGGCCCCTGGCGCCAACGCCATCCAGACCGCGACGCTGGTCAAGGAACGCCTGGCGGAGCTGTCGCAGTTCTTCCCCGAGGGCGTCGAGTACTCGGTGCCCTACGACACCTCGCGCTTCGTCGACGTGGCCATCGAGAAGGTCATCCACACCCTGATCGAAGCCATGGTGCTGGTGTTCCTGGTGATGTTCCTGTTCCTGCAGAACGTGCGCTACACCCTGATCCCGTCGATCGTGGTGCCGGTGTGCCTGCTGGGCACGCTGATGATCATGAAGCTGCTCGGCTTCTCGGTGAACATGATGACCATGTTCGGCATGGTGCTGGCCATCGGCATCCTGGTGGACGACGCCATCGTGGTGGTGGAGAACGTCGAGCGGCTGATGGCCGAGGAGGGCCTGTCGCCGGTGGACGCGACCATCAAGGCGATGGGGCAGGTGTCCGGGGCAATCATCGGTATCACCCTGGTGCTGGCGGCGGTGTTCCTGCCGCTGGCGTTCATGTCCGGTTCCGTGGGGGTGATCTACCAGCAGTTCTCGGTGTCGCTGGCGGTGTCGATCCTGTTCTCCGGCTTCCTCGCCCTGACCTTCACCCCGGCGCTGTGCGCCACGCTGCTCAAGCCGGTGCCCCATGGCCACCATGAAAAGGGCGGCTTCTTCGGTGCCTTCAACCGCGCCTTCGCCCGCGTGACCGAGCGTTACTCGGTGATGAACAGCGCTCTGGTGGCCCGCGCCGGCCGCTGGATGCTGGCCTATGTCGGCATCCTGGTGGTGCTTGGCTACTCCTACCTGCGTCTGCCGGAGGCCTTCGTGCCGTCGGAGGACCTGGGCTACAGCATCGTCGATATCCAGTTGCCGCCAGGCGCCAGCCGGGTGCGCACCGATCACACCGCCGAGGCGCTGGAAAAATTCATCATGTCGCGCGAGTCGGTTGCCAGTGCGGTCATCGTCAGCGGCTTCAGCTTCTCGGGCCAGGGCGACAACGCCGCGCTGGCGTTCCCCACCTACAAGGACTGGTCCCTGCGCGGCCCCGAGCAATCGGCCGAGGCGGAAACCGCCGCCATCAACGCCCAGTTCGCCGCCAACGGCGACGGCGCTATCACCGCGGTCATGCCGCCGCCGATCGACGGCCTGGGCAACTCCGGCGGTTTCGCCCTGCGCCTGATGGACCGTGGCGGCCTGGGCCGCGAAGCGCTGCTGGCGGCCCGCGACCAGCTGCTGGCCCGTGCCAACGGCAACCCGGTGATCCTCTACGCGATGATGGAAGGCCTGGCCGAGGCGCCGCAGCTGCGCGTGCAGATCGACCGCGAGAAGGCCCGCGCCCTGGGCGTGAGCTTCGAAACCATCAACAGCACCCTGGCCACCGCCTTCGGTTCAGTGGTGATCAACGACTTCACCAACGCCGGGCGCCAGCAGCGCGTGGTGGTGCAGGCCGAGCAGGGCGAGCGCATGACCCCGGAAAGCGTGCTGCGCCTCTATGCGCCGAACGCCGAGGGCGAGCAGGTGCCGTTCAGCGCCTTCGTCACCACGAAATGGGAAGAGGGCCCGGTGCAGCTGGTGCGCTACAACGGCTACCCGTCGATCCGCATCGCCGGTGATGCCGCGCCCGGCCACAGCACCGGCCAGGCAATGGCCGAGATGGAGCGCCTGGTCAGCGAGCTGCCGCCTGGCATCGGCTACGCCTGGACGGGCCTCTCGTACCAGGAGAAGGTCTCCAGCGGCCAGGCCACGGCCTTGTTCGCCCTGGCCATCCTGGTGGTGTTCCTGCTGCTGGTGGCGCTGTACGAAAGCTGGGCGATCCCGCTGACGGTGATGCTGATCGTGCCGATCGGCGCCCTGGGCGCGGTGTGGGCGGTGATGCTCACCGGGCTGCCTAATGACGTGTACTTCAAGGTCGGCCTGATCACCATCATTGGCCTGGCGGCGAAAAATGCCATCCTGATCGTCGAGTTCGCCAAGGAGCTGTGGGAGAAGGGCTACAGCCTGAGCGACGCCGCCATCGAGGCCGCGCGCCTGCGTTTCCGCCCGATCGTGATGACCTCCATGGCCTTCATCCTCGGCGTGGTGCCGCTGGCCATCGCCACCGGCGCCGGCGCGGCCAGCCAGCGCGCCATCGGTACCGGGGTGATCGGCGGCATGCTCAGCGCCACCTTGCTGGGCGTGGTGTTCGTGCCGATCTGTTTCGTCTTCGTGCTGAAGCTGCTCAAGCGCAAGCCGGCCCCCGTGCAACACGCTATAGAGGTGACTCAGTGATGCTCATGCGCAATCTCGCAATTTCGTTCGCGCTGGCCGTTACCTTGACCGGCTGCTCCCTGGCACCGACCTACCAACGCCCCGAGGCGCCGGTGGCGGCCGAGTGGGGCGATGCCGCCGGCCATCACGGCAAGGCGGTGGAGCAGTTGGACTGGCAGGGGTTCATCGTCGACCCGTCCCTGCGCCAGCTGGTGGGTACCGCGCTGGACAACAACCGTTCGCTGCGCCAGACCCTGCTGGATATCGAGCAGGCCCGCGCGCAGTACCGCATCCAGCGTGCCGACCGGTTCCCGGGCTTGAATGCCGGGGTTTCGGGCAACCGCCAGCATTTGCCGGCGGACCTGTCGAGCAACGGTCGCGAGGGTGTGAGCAGTACTTACCAGGTGGGCCTGTCGCTGCCGGAGTACGAGGTCGATCTGTTCGGTCGGGTGAAGAGCCTGAGTGACGCGGCCCTGGAGCAGTACCTGGCCACCGAGGAAGTTGGCCGCGCCGCGCGCATTGCCCTGATCGCTGAGGTAAGCCAGGCCTACCTGACCCTGGACGGCGCCGAGCGGCGCCTGGCGCTGACCCGCCAGACCCTGGCCAGCCGCGAGGATTCGCTGGCCCTGGTCGGCCAGCGGCGCACTGCCGGCACGGCCACGGCGTTGGATCACCAGGAGGCGCTGGGGCTGGTCGAACAGTCGCGGGCCGAGCTCGAAGGCATCGTGCGCGAGCAGCGCCAGGCCTACAACGCCCTGGTGCTGCTGCTGGGCAGCGCGGACGCGGCCACGGCGATCCCGGCCGAGCGTAGCGAGGCGCCGCTGGTCCTGCAGGATATCGCCCCGGGCGCGCCGTCGGCGCTGATCGAACGCCGCCCGGACATCCTCGCCGCCGAGCACCGGCTGCGGGCGCGCAACGCCGATATCGGCGCGGCGCGGGCGGCGTTCTTCCCGCGGATCAGCCTGACCGGCAGCTTCGGCACCTCCAGCGCGCAGATGTCCGGGTTGTTCGACGGCGGTTCGCGCAGCTGGAGCTTCATGCCGCAGCTGTCGCTGCCGTTGTTCGACGCCGGGCGCAACAGGGCCGGCCTGAGCCTGGCCGAGGCGCGCAAGGATTCGGCGGTGGCGGCCTACGAAGGCACGATCCAGACCGCCTTCCGCGAAGTGGCCGACGCCCTGGCGGCCACCGACACCCTGCGCCGCGAGGAAGCGGCGCGCCGGGCCCTGGCCGACACCAGCCGGGCGACCGTGGCGCTGGCCAAGGCGCGCTACGAGGGCGGGGTGGACAGCCACCTGCGTTACCTGGATGCGCAGCGCAACGGCTATGTCAACGAAGCGGCGTTCATCGAGGCCAGTACCCAACGCCAGCTGGCATTGGTCGATCTGTTCCGTGCCCTGGGCGGTGGTTGGCCGGGCAAGGGCTGAAAAACTCCTTTGGTTGGGGATTCCAACCGCTTGGCCCCGGGGAATTTTGCCCGGGGCTTTTTTTGCCTCTAAGAATGGGGTAGGCAGGGCCGACGAAATCGCGGGGCAAGCCCGCTCCCACAGAGCACGCGTATTTCTGCGGGAGTGGGCTTTCGTGGGAGCGGGCTTGCCCCGCGATCGAGGTGTTAATCCTGCAGCAGATCCGGGCTGTTGAAGTTACTCAATCGCGGGTCGTCCTCTATACACTCCAGCCCCTGGACATTCGCTTGTAGCAAGGCCTTCTGCAAACTCCGCTCACCCGCCTGCCAGGCCTGCTCCAGCAGCGGCAGCAACCGCCGTGGCAGCACATTGAACATCGGCTGCCAGTACCCGCCCTGGCGCACCATGGCCGGGCTGTCGTGGGCCACCGCCAGGGCCAGCAGGTTCTCGATCAAGGCCCGATCGATCAGCGGCGCATCGCAGGCCAGCACCACCACCCATTCATGCCGTGCCACCTTGAGCCCGCTGATGACCCCGGCCAGCGGACCAGGAAAGTCCGCATCGGCATCGTTGACGAGTTGGTCGGCATACGCCGCATAGGCCGCCTGGTTGCGGTTGCAGGAGATCACAAGATCATCGCTGAGTGCCCGCACGGCACGTTGCACATGGGCCACCAGCGGCTCGCCGCGCCAGGCCACCAGGCCCTTGTCGCGGCCGCCCATGCGCTGGCCACGGCCTCCGGCGAGGATGAGGATGGAACAGGGGGGGAGGGCGTCAGGCATGAAAAAGGGTTCCGGGCAGTCAATGCCGGGAACCCTCCCATTTACCGCGAGGCTTGTCCAGTCAGGCCTCGTGGGTGGCTGCTTCGGTCGTCCTTGCCCGACCGCGCCCGGCCAGGCGCATCACCACGACGAAGAACACCGGCACGAACACCACGGCGAAAGTGGCGCTGAGCATGCCGCCGATCACCCCGGTGCCGATCGCCTGCTGGCTGGCCGAGCTGGCGCCGCTGGCGATGGCCAGGGGCACCACGCCGAGGATGAACGCCAGCGAGGTCATCACGATCGGGCGCAGGCGCAGGCGCGCGGCCTGAATCGCGGCGTCCACCGCGTCGTGGCCCTGGTCGACCAGGGCCTTGGCGAACTCGATGATCAGGATGGCGTTCTTCGCCGACAGGCCGATCAGGGTGATCAGGCCAACCTTGAAGTACACATCGTTGGGCATCCCGCGCAGGGTCACCGCAAGCACCGCGCCAAGCACGCCCAGGGGCACCACCAGCAGCACCGCGGTGGGGATCGACCAGCTTTCGTACAGCGCCGCCAGGCACAGGAACACCACCAGCAGCGACAGCGCCATCAGCAGCGGGGCCTGGCTGCCAGACAGACGCTCCTGCAGCGACAGGCCGGTCCATTCCAGGCCGGCGCCGGCCGGCAGCTGGGCAACCAGATGTTCGACCTCGGCCATGGCCTCGCCCGAGCTGTGGCCGGCCGCCGGCTCGCCGGAGATCGACACCGCCGGGTAGCCGTTGTAGCGGGTCAGCTGCACCGGACCGGACTGCCAGTGGGCGCTGACGAAGGCGCCGAGGGGCACCATCTTGCCGCTGTTGTTGCGCACGTGGATCTTCAGCAGGTCCTCGACCTGGCTGCGCCGGTCGCCTTCGGCCTGCACCACCACCCGCTGCATGCGGCCCTGGTTGGGGAAGTCGTTGACATAGTTGGAACCCACGGCGGTGTCCAGCACCGCGCCGATGTCGGCGAACGACACGCCCAGGGCATTGGCCTGGCGCCGATCGATTTCCAGTTCCACCTGGGGGCTTTCGGCCAGCGAGGCTTCGCGCACGTTGACCAGTACCTTGCTCTTGCGCGCCGCCTCCAGCAACTGGTCGCGGGCTTGCATGAGCGCGGTGTGCCCCATGCCGCCACGGTCCTGCAGGCGGAACTCGAAGCCGGTCGACTCGCCCAGGCCGTCCACCGGCGGTGGCAGCACCGCGTAGGCGATGGCGTCCTTGAGCTGGGTGAAGGCCAGGGTGGCGCGGTCGGCGATGGACTGCGCGCTGTCGTCGCCACCGCGTTCGGACCAGTCCTTGAGCGTGGTAAAGGCCAGCGCCGCGTTCTGGCCGCTGCCGGAGAAGCTGAAGCCGAGGATCAGCGTGGTGTTGGCCACGCCCGGTTCTTCGGCGTTGTGCGCCTCGATCTGCCGGGCCACTTCGATGGTGCGCGCCTGGCTGGCGCCTGGCGGCAGCTGGATATCGGTGATGGTGTAGCCCTGGTCCTCGGTGGGCAGGAAGGCGGTGGGCAACTGGCTGAAGCCGTAGCCGAGCACCGCCAGCAGCACGGCATACACCAGCAGGTAGCGGCCGCTGCGGGCCAGGGCGTGGGTCACCCAGCGCTGGTAGCCGTTGCTCATGCCCTCGAAGCGGCGGTTGAACCAGCCGAAGAAACCCTTGCGCTCATGGTGCTCGCCCTTTTCCAATGGCTTGAGCAGGGTGGCGCACAGGGCCGGGGTCAGGCTCAGGGCGAGGAACGCCGAGAACAGGATCGACACCGCCATCGACACCGAGAACTGCTGGTAGATCACGCCCACCGAGCCTTTCATGAAGGCCATCGGCAGGAACACCGCCACCAGCACCAGGGTGATGCCGACGATGGCGCCACTGATCTGGCCCATGGCCTTGCGTGTGGCTTCCTTGGGCGGCAGGCCTTCCTCGGCCATGATCCGCTCGACGTTCTCTACCACGACGATGGCGTCGTCGACCAGGATGCCAATCGCCAGCACCATGCCGAACAGGGTCAGCACGTTGATCGAGAAGCCCAGCGCGTTCATCACCGCGAAGGTGCCCATCAGCGCCACCGGCACCACCAGGGTCGGGATCAGGGTGTAGCGGAAGTTCTGCAGGAACAGGAACATCACCGCGAACACCAGCACCATGGCCTCGACAAGGGTGTTGATCACCTGCTTGATCGAGACCTTGACGAACGGCGAGGTGTCGTAGGGGATGTCGTAGTTCACCCCGGCCGGGAAGTAGCGCGCCAGCTCGTCGAGCTTCTGCTTGACCAGGCCCGCGGTTTCCATGGCGTTGGCGCCGGGCGACAGCTTGACGCTGAAGGCGCTGGTGGCCTTGCCGTTCAGGCGCGTGCCGTACTGGTACTCCTGGGCGCCGATCTCGACCCGGGCGACATCGCCGACGGTGACGGTCGAGCCGTCGGTGTTGGCGCGCAGGACGATGGCGGCGAATTCCTCGGGGGTGCTCAGCTGGCCCTTGACCACCACGTTGGCGGTGATCTCCTGGGTCGGCCGGCTGGGCAGGTCGCCGATGCTGCCGGGGGCGACCTGGGCGTTCTGCGCGGCGATGGCCTCGGCCACGTCGTTGGGCGTGAGGTTGAAGCCGACCAGCTTGGCCGGGTCGATCCAGATGCGCATGGCCCGCTCCGAGCCGTACAGCTGCGCCTTGCCGACGCCCTTGATGCGGCGGATCTCGTTCATCACGTTGCGCGCGAGGATGTCCGACAGGGCGATCTCGTCGAGGTTGCCGTCCTCGGAGGTGAGGGTGGCCAGCAGCAGGAAGCCGGTGGACACTTTCTCAACCTGCAGGCCTTGCTGAGTCACCGGGCGCGGCAGGCGCGACTCGATCACCTTGAGGCGGTTCTGCACATCGACCTGGGCCATGTCCGGATTGGTGCCGGGCTGGAAACTGGCGGTGATGGTGGCATTGCCCAGGCTGCTCTGCGACTCGAAGTAGAGCAGGTTGTCGGCACCGTTGAGCTCCTGCTCGATGATGCTGACCACGCTCTCGTCCATGGTCGCCGCCGAGGCGCCCGGGTAGACGGCGTAGATTTCCACTTGCGGCGGCGCCACGTCGGGGTACTGGGCCACCGGCAACTGCGGGATGGCCAGGGCGCCGACCAGGAGGATGAAGAGGGCGACCACCCAGGCGAATACCGGGCGGTCGATGAAGAACTGCGGCATGGATCAGGCCCTCATTGGCCGGTGTGTTGGGCGACCGCGGAGGCGCCCGGTTGCTCGTCGACCTGGACTTGGTCGCCGGCCTTGACGTGTTGCAGGCCCTCGACCACCACGCGATCACCCGGGGCCAGGCCCTCGCTGATGATCCAGCGATCACCCTGGGCGCTGCCCAAAACCACCTGGCGTTCGCTGATGCGCTTCTGCGGGTCGACCAGCAGCACCTTGGGCACGCCGGCGCTGTCGCGCAGGATCGCCCGTTGCGGCACGCTGATGCCCTGGGGCTGCACCGCCTGGTCCAGGCGCACGCGCACGTAGCTGCCCGGCAGCAGGTCGAGGTCGGGGTTGGGGAACTCGCTGCGCAGGGTGATCTGGTTGGTGCTCGGGTCGACACTGATGTCCGAGAACAGCAGCTTGCCGGCCAGCGGGTAGGCGCTGCCGTCGTCCTGGATCAGCGTGGCCTTGACCTGGTCCTGGCCGACCTGGCGCAGTTCGCCGGCGCGCAAGGCCCGGCGCAGGGCATTGAGCTCGCGGGTCGACTGGGTGACGTCGGCGTGGATCGGGTTCAACTGCTGGATGGTGGCCAGCGGCGTGGTTTCGTTCTGTCCGACCAGCGCGCCCTCGGTCACCAGGGCGCGGCCGATGCGCCCGGAGATCGGCGCGGTGACGGTGGCGTAGCCCAGGTTCAGGCGCGCCCGTTCCAGCGCCGCCTTGGCTTCGCCGACCGCGGCGTCTGCCTGGAGGAAGGCGGCGCGGGCGTTGTCGTACTCCTGACGGCTGACCGCCTTGTCGTCGACCAGCTCGCGGTAACGCTGTTCCTGCAGGCGGGCCTGGTACAGGGTTGCCTCGGCCTTGGCCAGGGTGGCGCGGGCGCTGTCGAAGTCGGCCTTGAATGGCGCCGGGTCGATCAGGAACAAGACGTCGCCCTGCTTGACGTCGCTGCCTTCGCGGTACACCCGCTTGAGCACCACGCCGGCTACCCGGGCGCGCACCTCGGCGGTACGCGGCGCGAGGAGGCGGCCGCTGAGTTCCGTGCTGATCGCCAGTGGCTGCACGGCCAGGGTCTCGACCCGGACCTGGGAAGGCGGGGCCTGTTCTTCCTGTTCGGCGGCGTCGTTGCAACCGGCCAGGGAAAGGGTGATCAGCGCCAGCAGCGCCAAGGGGCGCAGGCGCGAAGGGCAGGGAATGGACATACGGATCTTCCAGGTTTGATCCAGCGTATGCTAAAGCAGCCGTTCGGGTGGCGGCTGTTAAGCTGTGTTGGGCGTGTGTGAAAAAGTGTGAACAATCGGCGGTGGCCCGCGCGGGATTCTATATCCTGCCTTACTTCAATCTTTCGTCAAATCCCCTTATGCCGAACATTCTCCTGGTCGAAGACGACAGCGCGTTGTCCGAACTGATCGCCAGCTACCTGCAACGCAACGATTTCCATGTCCGGGTGATTGCCCGCGGCGACCATGTACTGGACGAGTTCCGCCGGCAGAAACCGGACCTGGTGATCCTCGACCTGATGCTGCCGGGCCTCGACGGCCTGCAGGTGTGCCGCCTGCTGCGCCAGGAGAGCCAGGGCCTGCCGATCCTCATGTTGACCGCCCGTGACGACAGCCACGACCAGGTGCTGGGGCTGGAAATGGGCGCCGACGACTATGTCACCAAACCGTGCGAACCCCGGGTGCTGCTGGCCAGGGTGCGCACCCTGCTGCGCCGCAGCAGCGTCAACGAGCCGCGCCTGGACAGCGACCTGATCCAGGTCGGCGGCCTGCGCATCGACCTGGCCGAGCGCACGGTCAGCTGGCGCGGCGAGGAGGTGGAACTGTCCAGCGGCGAGTACAACCTGCTGGTGGTGCTGGCGCGCAACGCCGGCGAGGTGATGAGCCGCGACCGTATCCTGCAGCAGTTGCGCGGCATCGAGTTCAACGGCACCGACCGTTCGGTGGACGTGGCCATCTCCAAGCTGCGCCGACGCTTCGACGACAGCGCCGGCGAAGCACGCAAGATCAAGACCGTGTGGGGCAAGGGGTATCTGTTCAGCCGGGTCGAGTGGGAGTACTGACAGGCCATGCTCAAGATCCTGGTGCGGCTTTACCTGGTGATCATCGTCGCCTATGCCGGGGCGATCGCGCTGATCCCCGACACCATCGTCGGGTTGTTCCATGAGCGCTTCATGGCCTACAACCTCGAGCAGGCCAAGGGCGTGCAGACCCTGATCGTGCGCCAGTTCCAGCAGGCGCCGCAGGAGCAGTGGCCGGCAGTGGAAAAAGACCTGGCCGAGGTGTTCAAACCTTTGCAAGTGCGCCTGTTGCGCATGGACGATGCCGACTTGAGCAGCGAGGAGAAAGCCCGGCTCGAACATGGCCTTTACGCGGTGCGCATGGCCGACTGGGGCTACTACGAAACGGTGCTGGCGCCGCTGGATTCGCAATGGCTGGTGCGCCTGCATTCGCCGGACGACCCGCTGGACATCAACGTGCTGTCCTGGGGCGTGACCGTGCTGATCGGCGCGGCCATGCTTGGCTGCCTGCTGTTGTGGGTGTGGCCGCACTGGCGCGACCTCGAACGGCTGAAGGACACTGCCCGGCGCCTGGGGCGCGGCGAGATGTCCGAGCGCACGCATATCTCGCCTCGCTCGAACATCGGTGAACTGGCCGGGGTGTTCGACACCATGGCCAGTGATCTGGAACGCCACGTCAACCAGCAGCGCGAACTGCTCAACGCGGTTTCCCACGAGCTGCGCACGCCCTTGACCCGCCTGGACTTCGGCCTGGTGCTGCTGTTCGACGAGGTGCCGCCGGCCAGCCGCAAACGCCTGCTGGGGTTGGTGGGCCATGTGCGCGAACTGGACGAACTGGTGCTTGAACTGCTCTCCTACAGCCGCCTGGACAGCGTCGACCAGGCCCGCGAGCGGGTCGAGGTGTCGTTGCTGGAACTGGTGGACAGCGTGCTCGGCAGCTTCGCCGAGGAGCTCGACAACCGTGGCATCCGTTGGGAGGTGCGCTGCGAAACCGACCTGCCGCGTTTCGTCCTCGACCCGCGGCTGACCGCCCGCGCCGTGCAGAACCTGGTGCGCAACGCCATGCGCTACTGCGATGAAAGCCTGCTGCTGCGCCTGCGCCGGGAAGAGGACGGCGCTTGCCTGGTGACCGTGGAAGACGACGGCATCGGCATCCCAACCGAGGAGCGTGAGCGGATCTTCCAGCCGTTCTATCGCCTGGACCGCAGCCGTGACCGTAATACCGGCGGGTTCGGGCTGGGGCTGGCGATCAGCCGGCGGGCCATCGAAGGGCAGGGCGGCACGCTGACCGTGGCGCAGTCGGCGCTGGGCGGGGCGCAGTTCAGGATTCGTTTGCCAGCCGGGTAGTCCACAGGACGAAGCGGTCCTTGCCGGTGTGCTTGGCCTCGTACAATGCCTGGTCCGCCCTGATCAGCGCCAGGCTCAGGGTATCGCCGCTGTCGATCCGTGCCAGGCCGATGCTGATGGTCACCGGGTGCGCAGACAGGTCCTCGCGCACTCTCTGGCACAGCGCGGCGACCTGCTGCTCGGCGCTGGCTTCGTCCAGCCCCTGGAAGAAGATCGCGAATTCCTCGCCGCCCAGCCGGGCGATCTCGTAGCCGATCATCGCTGCCTTGATATGCGCTGCCACGCGCTTGAGCACCTCGTCGCCGATGTCATGGCCGAAGCGGTCGTTGACCTGCTTGAAATTGTCGATGTCGATCATCGCCAGGAACTGTCCGGCATCCGCCTGGCGCAGCTGCTTTCCGGCCTTGGCCATGAACGAGCGGCGGTTGGGGATTTCGGTCAGGGCGTCGATGTAGGCCTGTTCCAGCAGCACGTTGGTCAGGTAGAAATTGTGCAGCTTGGCCTGGCGGATGCGCAGGTAGCTGTAGGTCACCAGGCCGCTGAGGAATACCCCGTAGCTGATCAGCATCGCGCCCTCAAGCTCCAGGGCCTCGATACGCGTGTGGAAGAACGGGTTGAGCATGAGCCAGGTGATGCCCAGGGCGCAGAAGAACGACCAGCGCCGCACCGGCAGCAGCGAGACGGCGTAGAGCACCGTCGAGACTCCGAGCACCAGCCACACCGGGCGCAGAACGATCGGAATGCCCTCGATCACCAGGCGCATGGCCAGGGTGATCACCGCCACGAACAACAGGTTGAGCACGTCGAAATGCTGGCTCTTGCGGGTGAAGCCCAGGACCACGCAGAGGCTGCACAACAGGGCGATGAACACCCCCGACAGCCAGGTGAAACCCTGGCCGCCAAGGTAGCTGACGATCAGGTCGAAGATCAGCCAGATGGCGATGCCGATGCAGAAGATCAGCAGGCAGAAGCGGCGCATGGCCTCGAATTCGTGCTGGCGGAACTCGGCGCGCAGGGCGGCGGGGGCGACCTGTTGGCGAATGTGGGCTTCGAGGGTCTTGTACATGGAGGCGATGATGGCCTTGACATTGTTGTCTGTTATGCCTTCCAGGGCTGTGAGGTCTCTGTAGGAGATCACCCAGCCTTTCGGGCTACGCTGTCGCGCAGGGAACCGTCCCCTGTGGGAGCGGCCTTGCGTCGCGAAAGGGGCGCGCAGCGGCCCCAGGTTTAAAGTCACCCTCAAAATTGCCGGAGCTGCTGCGCAGCCCTTTCGCGACGCAAGGCCGCTCCCACAGGGATCGCGCTAGCTTTAGCAGTTGAGTAAGACAGTTGTTCCTACAACGAGCCTGATTGCAGCACATCCTTGGCCCAGGGCCGGTAGCGCAGTGCGAACACAGCCTCGGCGTGGCAGCCTCCGCTCAGCGCCGGCTGCGCCGGTTCGGCGCGGAACGGTTGCCCAGGCGGGCTGACCTGGCGAAACGCCTCGCGCACGATACCCACCTGGCAGGGCAGGGCCTGTTCATAGCCCTGGCGCACGAGTGGCGGCAGGCGACCGGTGCCGGCACCATCCTGCCACCACACGTTCAGGCCAAGGTTCGCCAGTTGCTCCAGCCACGCACCATTGACCCGTGGCGACAGCTGGCCGGCGCTGAAGGCACTGATATGCAAGGGCTTGTCCAATTGCCGATTGAACGCCTGCAATTGTGTGTAGAGCGCATCGCGCCTGGCCGCATCGCGAAAGTGCAGGTCGTCCAGCTCCAGCGGCAGGTACCAGCCGGACACCGGCAGCGCCCAGTCGGTCTTGAGCTGCTGGTATTGGGTGAGGGAGCGGCCCAACTGCGACTTGAAGTAGCTGTTCAGGCCTTCACCGTCGAGCTGTTCGAGCCGCTGGTAGTAGGCCGGATCCATGTACAGCCCCAGCACCAGCTCCAGCCCCTGGGCCTGCGCCTCGCGCAGGCTGCCGGCAAGCCAGCCGTGGGCGCCGCCGAAGTCGCTGTCGCCGTAGGCGCTCCATTGCACGATCAGGGTCGTGCCACCCTGGGCCCTGGTGGCGCGCCACAGTTGTTGCCACTGGGCTGGCGTGACGTTCGCATCACGGTTGAGCGGCTGGTAGAACAGGCGCTCGTCGGCAAGGGTCGGCAGGCACAGGGCGAGCAGGCAGAGAGCCAGAAAGGTACGCATCAGAAGTTCATCTCCACACCCAGCAGCACGCCGTTGGCGCGCTCGTAGAGGTTGCCGCCCAGCGCCTGCTGGTACTCGGCGCGCACTTTCAGCGAGCCACGGTAGGCGTTGTAGCGGTCGTCGTCGAACCACCACTGCCAGCGCAGGCCGACCCCGGCGCGGGCGTCCTGGCGCCAGTCGTTGCTTGGGTCCTGGCTTGAGAACTCGAGGAAGCCGTAGGGCATGATCGTCTGCGGCGACCGGCTTGGCAGTTTCCAGGCATGGCCCTGCTGGAAGCGCGACAGCCAGGCATGATCGCCCGCCCGGGTCCACCAGGCGGCGTCGAGGTAGAGGAAGCGCTCGTCCCAGTCGTCTTCGTCGATGCGCCAGTCATTGCGGTACCGGCCCTGGTCGAGGAACGAGGCGGTGGCACGCAGCAGCAGGTCGTTGCTCGATTCGGCGTTGTGGCGCAGGTCGCCCCAGTTGCCGCCGATCTTGGCCGGGCTTAGCAGCTCGCCCAGGCTCAGGCCGCTGTAGTGCGTGCTGTCGATCTGGCGCTGGTGGTAGAGCTCGGCGTACAGGTTGAGGTTGGCCTGTCCGAGCGGCTTGTAGCGCAGGCCGACGCCGGTGCCCATGCTCTGGGCGTAGTCGGTGCGGCTCTGGCCACCGAACAGCACGCGGCCATAGACCGACAGGGTGCTGCCGTTGCGGCTGGGCTCCTCGCCCAGGGCGTGGTCCCACATCGCCAGCTGCACGTTCTGCGATTGTGCCCGGCGGGAGCTGCCGGCGCGCGCGCCGTTGTCGAGAAACTTATCGTTGGTCGAGGTACCGGCTGGCGACCAGGTGCTGGCCAGGGTGATGCTGTCGCGGCGCGACAGGGCTTCATGGGCACGACGCTGGCGGTACTTGCGCGCCTCCAGGCTGCCGTACTCGTCGTCGCCGTCGACCAGGTTGCGCTCCACGTCCAGCACCCGGCGCAACTCGCGGCGGGCCGAGGCGCTGTCCTCGGCCTCGTCGTAGCGCAGGGCCAGGGTCTCGCCCAGGCGGTAGTCCTCGGGGAAGTCGCGGGTGGCGCGCTCCAGATAGGGGATGGACTGGCGCCGTTGCTGCTTGTCCGTCGAGCCGGCCAGGCGCATGCCGTAGTCGGCGCGGTAGCGCGGCTGATCCGGCGCCAGGCGCACGGCCTCGGCCAGCCAGGCGGTGCTCTGGGCGCTGTCGCCGGCCTGCTGGGCGGTGCTGGCGGCGGCGTAGTAGTGATCGGCGCGCGGGGTGTGGCGCAGGGCTTCGCGCTGGAAGGCCAGGGCCTGCTGGGCGTCGCCCTGGCGTTGGGCGATGGCCGCGCCCAGGGCCCAGTCGTCGGCGTTGCGGTGCGCGGCCGCGTCCCAGTGGCGGCGGGCGGCGTCGGCATCGCCGGCGTTCAAGGCACCCCGCGCCGCGGTCAGGCGAGCATTGTCGGTCCAGGCGTCGGCCGGCAGGCTATTCCAGATCGGCAGCGCTGCTTCGGCGTCGCCCGAGGCCTCCAGCGCGTAGGCCAGGGGCAGGCGGCTGGCGGTGTCGCCCAGGCGTTCGGCGGCCTGGTAGTAGACCACGGCTTCGCCGGGCCGGTCGGGCATGGCGCAGCGGCCCAGGGCGCGATACTGCCCGGCTTCGCTCGGGTTGGCCGGGATCGCCTTGCGCACCGCGTTGCACTGGCCGGCCTCGGCCAGGCGGGCGAGCAACTGGCCGCGGGTGGCGGCATCGACTCGCGGCACCAGGGCGAGCATGCGCGGGGTGTCCAGCGGACCGTCGTTGCGCGCATAGAGGTTGCCCAGGCGTTGCAGCAGCGAGGGCGTCAATCGGCCCTGGCGGCGGTCGTAGGCGTTCTCCAGCAACTGCCGGGCGTGCTCGGTCTGGCCTCGCTCGAGCAGCATGAACGTGGCTTGCTCCAGCGCCGCGAGGTCGCCGGTCTGGCGGTAGCGTTGTTCCCACTGAGCCGCCGTGCGTGGTTGCGGCGGCTGCGCAGGGTCGCCATACAGGCGTTGCTTGAGAATGGCATAGCTGCGCGGATTGTCGCGGGCCTCGCACTGGCCGAGCTGCTCGCGGGCCAGCTTCAGGTCCTTGTGCGACAGCCAGTCGACGGTCTCCAGGCACGGGCGCTGCAATTCATTGCTCAACTGGCGCACCAGCGCCGCATCGTCGCCCTCGCGGGCCAGTTCCCAGAGTTGCCGGCGCTGTTCGGGATGCTGCAGTTGATCGGTGGGCAGGCTCTGCAGCCAACGCTCGGCCTGCTGGTTGTGGCCCATGGCGATGGCGCGGTTGGCCATGGCCAGGCGGGCATGGGTCGCCGCCTCCTGGGAAGGCGCGCTGGCCAGCAGTTTGTTCAGGCCCTTTTCATCGACCTGCTGGATATAGGCGTTGGCCAGGCGCTGCCAGTCCTGCGGCGGCAATTCGCTCTTTTCGGCCAGGGGTTGCAACTGGTCGATGGTCTCGCCCCAGTTGCGCAGTTGCTCGGCGAAGTTGGCCCGGGTCATGCGCAGCACCATGCCGTCGTCGCGCACCGGCAACTGGTTGAGCCATTCCAGGGCCTTGGCCGCGCCACCGAACTTGGCCAGGCTGACGCTGTAGGCTTGCCACAGGCGCACCCGCTGCTGGCCCTGGCTGTCGGCCAGCCACGCCTCAACCTGGCTCTGCGCGGGCGGGTCCTGCTCGATCCAGGTCAGGCGCAGTTCGAGCAGGGCGTCGGCGTGCTCGGGGTTGTCGTCGAGGTCCTCGGCGATGGCCTCGGCTTCCTTGTAGCGACGCTGGTGGGCCAGGGCCTCGGCCAGCAGGGCGCGTGCCTCGTTGTTGTTGGGCACGCGCCCCAGCACGTGGCGGGTCAGGCGCTCGACCTCCGCCCAGTTGTCCTTCTGCGCCTCCCGGTAGCCACGCTCCATGAACGGGTAGCTGGTGAAACGCTGGAAGTCGGTCATCGGCTTGGTCGGCGCGGCCAGGGTGGAAGAGCACAGCAGCAGGCTGGCGAGGGTCAGGGAAAGACGGGGCGTCATGCCACCTCCCGGGTCAGATCATAGGCGGCCTGCTGTTCGCTGGCCTGCTCGGCGAGGGCTTGCTGCAGCACCTCTTCGGTAATGATGCCGCGGGCGATCAGGTGCTCGCCCAGGCTCTGCTGCTCGGGGTTGAAGTCGATCAGCGCCTGGTTGAACAGGGTCACCGGCACCATGCCGCGCACCTGCAGTAGCGTGCCGAGCATCACCTGGTGGATGCCGACCTGCTCCAGCAGGGTGGCGTCGTCCTGATGGCGCTCGAGCACCGCGAGCATTTCGCGGGTCTCGGGCTTTTGCCAGGGGCTTGGGTAGTGGTAGCGCAGGCCCAGGGTGACCCGCCCTTGCGGCGCCAGGCGGGCGCGTACCGGGCGCTTGAGCTGGCGACTGATCACGCCCAGCGAAACCTGGCTGACCGGACTCTCGCTGGCCAGCACCAGGGTGTCGCCGTCCTCGTCCACCGGCAGCACGCCGTAGTGGGTGGCGAGCTTGCGCGGCAGCTTGGCGATCAACGCAGGTTCAATCTTGAATGGATTCAGCGGCGCCCAGGGCAGGTCCAGCTGTTCAGCCAGGGTCTCGACCAGTTGCTCGCTGCTCAGCCAGCCGTGCAGCAGCAACTCGCGACCCAGGCGCCGACGGACCGGGCTGGTGATGGCCTGCTCCAGCTGGGT
This sequence comes from Pseudomonas sp. DrBHI1, assembly GCF_002205115.1. Taxonomy (NCBI): domain Bacteria; kingdom Pseudomonadati; phylum Pseudomonadota; class Gammaproteobacteria; order Pseudomonadales; family Pseudomonadaceae; genus Pseudomonas; species Pseudomonas sp. DrBHI1. Next base: position 43,925 of record NZ_NIBE01000016.1, on the reverse strand, counting down.
TTGGCTGATCAAGCCTTTCTCCACCAGGCGCTGGCCCAGCGGCGTGCGCTCAGGCGCGGCGAGGGCGGGGAACTCGTGGGTGGTCTTGTCCCAGGCCACCCGCCGCGAATCGCCCATTTCCATCACCTGGCGCAGGGCGCGCAGGTTGGCGAAGAAGTTGACGAAGTTGCTCCACATCATCCGCGGCGCCGACAGCAGGCCCTCGAAGATGCCGTAGTAGCGGGTGACGAACCAGAAACGCTGGAACAGGCGGTTGAACAGCAGCAGGCCGTTGAGCCACAGCAGCGTGCTCAGCAGCTTGCTGTCGCTGAGGATCGACATGAAGCGCCACGACTCCGGCGCGATCACCGTCACCAGCCACATCGCCAGCAGCACCAGCAGCAACAGGTTGACCAAAAAGCTCAGCAGGTAGGCGAACAGCCCGCGGCGGTCGCGCCAGAGGAAGTAGTTGAGCGCCCCCTTGCGGCTCCAGCCGAGGTTGCTGGTGCCCTGGAACACGATGCCGACGATCCACCGCGATTTTTGCCGGATGGCGTGCTGCCAGTCCCGCGGGAAGTGCTCGCGCACGCAGATCACCTGGGCGAATTCGCGGCTCATGCCGAGGCGCCAGTCCTGCTTGAGGGCCAGCGCCGGGTCGGTGATGGAGTAGCGGGCGAAGATGCACTTCATGCCCTTCTGCTTGAGACGAAAACCAATGTCGTAGTCCTCGGTCAGGCTCTGCACATCGAAGGCGATGCCGTCGCCGTCCTCGAGCAGGGCGCTGATCGCCCGGCGGCTGAAGCAGGTGCCGACCCCGGCGCTGGGCACCTGGCCGGTGAGCGCTTCGCGCACGATGACGTCCTTGCCGTGGTTCTCGGCGAACTCGTCGACATAGTGGCCGGCGGTGAAGCCTTTCCATTCCGGTGCGTAGGGGTACACCGGAATCTGGATCATGTCCTTGTTCGGCAGCAGGTAGTTGAACAGGCGCAGTTCCATCGGCGAGATGACGTCCTCGGCGTCATGCAGGATGAAACCGGCGAACTCGATGCGCGCGTCCTGCTGGAAGCGCAGGATGGCGTCGATGATGTTGTTCAGGCAGTCGGCCTTGCTGGTCGGGCCGGGGCGGGCGCAGACCACCTTGTGAACGTTTGGGTAGTGCAGGCAGACGGCGTCGACGTCGGCCTGGGTCTGCGGGTCGTTGGGGTAGGTGCCGACGAAGATCTGGTAGTTCTCGTAGTCGATGGTCGAGGCCGCCAGGCGCGCCATCTCGCCGACCACGCCGACCTCGTTCCAGGCCGGCACCATGATCGCGAGGGGCTTTTCCGCCACCTCGAACAGGCGTTTCTCGTCGGCCTTGTCGAACTTGTCGTAGATCCGAAAGCGCCGGATCAGCGTGCGTCCCCAGTAGCACAGGTCGATGAACAGGTCGTCCAGGCCGAGCACGAACATCAGTGTCGCCAGGATGATGGCGAGGATCTTCAGGCCGAACAGGACATAGGTGAGGAAGTCGATGAAAGCCAGGCTCATGCGTTGTCCCGCGTGGCGGATTGCTCGGCGAACCAGCGGCTCAGGCGTTCGGCGATGCGCTCGCTGGCGTGGCCGTCGCCGAAGGGGGTGAACACCTGCGCCATGCGCGCGTAGGCCGCCGGGTCGTCGAGCAATTGGCTGGTCTCGTGGACGATGCGCTCGGTCAGGGTGCCGACCAGCTTGACCGTGCCACCCTTGAGCACGGCGGGGCGCTCGGTGACCTTGCGCAGCACCAGCACCGGCTTGCCCAGGGCTGGCGCCTCTTCCTGCACGCCGCCGGAGTCGGTGAGGATGATATGGGCGCGGTTCATCAGCCAGACGAAGTGCGGGTAGTCCTGGGGGGCGACCAGGTGGATGTTGTCGCGCCCGGACAGCACGCTGTACACCGCGTGCTGCACCTGCGGGTTGAGGTGAACGGGGTAGAGGAACTGCACGTCCGGGTAGCGCAAGGCCAGTTCGGCCAGGGCCAGGCAGATGCGTTCGAAGCCGCTGCCGAAGTTCTCCCGGCGGTGGCCGGTGATCAGCACCATGCGTTGGTTGTCGCGCAGCACCTTGAGCGGGGATTCGGGGGCGGGGCGCCAGTTATCGCGGTGCAGCTTGTCGCGCATCCACAGCAGGGCGTCGATCACTGTGTTGCCGGTGACCTCGATATGCTCGGGCGGCACGCCTTCGCGGATCAGGTTGGCGTCGGAGTCGCGGGTGGGGGTGAAGTGCAGGTCGGCGAGCACGCCGGTCAAGCGCCGGTTGGCTTCCTCGGGCCAGGGCTGCTGCAGGTTGCCGGTACGCAGGCCAGCTTCGACATGGCCGATGGGGATATGCCGGTGGAAGGCCGCCAGCGAGGCGATGAAGCTGGTGGTGGTGTCGCCGTGGACCAGCACGATATCGGGCTTGACCTGCTCGTAGGCGCGGTCGAGCTTGTCCAGCAGGTCGCGGGACAGGCCGTTGAGGGTCTGGTTCTGGGTCATCACCTGCAGGTCCTGATCGACCGTGAGGCCGAAGGCGGTGAGGACCTGTTCGAGCATTTCGCGGTGCTGGCCGGTGGAGCAGATATGCAGGTCGACCTCGGGCCAGTCGCGCAGGACGCGGGCCAGCGGGGCCATCTTGATCGCTTCGGGGCGGGTACCGAATACCATCATCACGGTGTAAGCCATCGTGTAGTTCCTCGTTCGATTCCCTGGACGAAGTTGTACGACGTGTCGCCGCTTGCCAGTCATAGATACAAGCAGTCGATCACGGGGTTGTCCAATGCGCGGCCTGCGCCGGACGGTGCGCTGCAGGCGCTTGCGGAAGTGCCATGGAGGCGAGGGTCGTGTCGGCACTGTCGAGGCCGAACGCCAGGGAGGGTTGGTGCGGAAACGTTTATGCTAGTTTTTCTTGATTGAACGGTCAGTCAATAAAGTATTTCGGGCTTTTTCTTACAGCCTTCTTCTTGTAGTTTTGTAGGTCTTTTCTTCAGGGAGTAGAACATGCAAGGCAAGGCGCGCAAGGTCGTCCAGGCCATCCTGTACGAGGCCATCGCCGTGGCCTGCGTGGCGCCGGCGCTGGAGCTGGCGTTCGGCGCCGGCATGGCCCAGTCCACCGTGCTGTCGATCCTCATGTCGGGCATCGCCATGAGCTGGAACATGGCCTACAACTGGGCGTTCGAGCGCTGGGAAGCGCGCCAGCGCCAGCGCAGCCGCACCTTCCTGCGGCGCCTGCTGCATGCCCTGGGCTTCGAGGGCGGGCTGGTGCTGATCCTGCTGCCGCTGGTGGCGTACTGGCTGGACATCGGGCTGTGGGCGGCGCTGGTGACCAACCTGGCGTTGTTCGTGTTCTTCTTCGTCTATGCGTTCGTGTTCCAGTGGGGGTTCGACAAGGTCTTCGATGTGCCGGTATCGGCGCAGGAAGCGGCCAAGGGGTGCTGATATCGGGGCTTTTTCCCACAAGTCACCGGGTTCCCCTTAGCCCCACGCATCGCCAATAATCTACGTTCAACCATGCCAGACCCGCACCGATGCCGCGTCCGATCATCCTGCCGCTCGCCGAGAACTACCGCCATGGCGAGCACATCGCGCCGCACTGTCATGACCGCGCCCAGTTGATCCACGCGATCAGTGGCGTGGTCACGGTCAGTGCCCGCGAAGGCTGCTGGGTGGTCCCCCCGGGGCGTGGAGTGTGGGTGCCAGCGGCGGTCGAGCACGAGCTGCGCATGGCCGGCGTCGTGCGCATGCGTACCTTGTTCGTCGAACCCAACGCGCGCCCGGACCTGCCGCGCCAGTGCCAGGTGATCGAGATCTCGCCGCTGTTGCGCGAGCTGATCATCCGCGCCATGGACATCGCCCCCGACCATCCGGCCCAGGGCCGCGAGGCGCGGATCATGCAACTGATCCTCGACGAACTGCGCGTGCTGCCGGTATTCGCCCTGCATGTGCCCAGTCCGCATTCGGCGCACCTGCAAGGCCTGTGCGAGGCCCTGCGCCAGGCACTGTCCGAGGACTGGAGCCTGGCCCGTGCCGCGGCCCACAGCGGCCTCAACCCGCGCACCCTGACCCGTGCCTTCCAGCGCGAGACCGGCCTGAGCCTGGTGCAATGGCTGCGGCGCATGCGCCTGCTGGCAAGCCTGGATGCCCTGGCGGCCGGGCAGTCGGTGCTGGAGGTGGCGCTGGACCTGGGCTATGACAGCCCCAGTGCCTTCAGCGCGATGTTCCGCCGCACCCTCGGGGTATCGCCGTCGGTCTACTTCGGCAGGGCCGTGGAGCGCTGGTAGGCCAGCCCCGGCGCCTCGTCCCAGCCGCCACCCAAGGCCGTGAACAGGTTCACCTCGGCGAGCAACTGCGCCAGACGGTCGCTGATCAGGCCCTGCTGGGCGCTGAACAGCGAGCGCTGGGCGTCGAGGAAGGTCAGGCTGCTGTCGATACCGGTGCGGTAGCGGTTCTCGGCCAGGTCGTGGTAGCGCTGGCTGGCTTCGACCAGGTCGCGCTGGGCCCGCAATTGCTGTTGATAGGTGCTGCGCGCCGCCAGGCCGTCGGCCACTTCCTGGAAGGCGGTCTGGATCGACTTCTCGTAGCGCGCCACCTGCATGTCCTTCTGCAACGTGGCGTAATCGAGACTGGCACGCAGGCTGCCGGCGTTGAACAGCGGCAGGTTGACCTGCGGCTGGAACAGCCAGGTGCCAGTGCCGGCGTCGAACAGGTCGGCCAGCTCGCGGCTGCTGCTGCCGGCGTTGGCGGTCAGGCTGATGCTCGGGAAGAACGCTGCCCGCGCCGCGCCGATATTGGCGTTGGCGGCCTGCAGCTGGTACTCGGCTTGACGGATGTCCGGGCGGCGCTGCAGCAGGTCGGCGGGCAGGCCGGCGGGGACCCTGGCAATCTGTTCGTCGGCCAGCGGCAATGCCGGCAGGTGTTCGTCGATCTGCGTGCCGACCAGGCGCTGCAACTGGTTGAAGTCCTGGGCGGCCAAGCGGGTGTAGCGCGCCACGGCGGCGCGGGTGCTGTCGACGCGGGTGGTGGCCTGGATCTGGTCGAGCGCCGACAGCGTGCCGGTGCGGCGTTGACGCTGGGTCAGGCGCAGGCTCTTTTCGTCGGCTTGCAGGGTCTGGCGCGACAGGGCCAGCAATTCCTGGTCGGCACGCCAGGTCAGATAGGCGCCGGCGACGCTGCTGAGCAGGCTGAGCTCGGCGCCACGCCGGGCCTCGTCGGTGGCCAGGTAGCTGAGCAGCGCCTGGTCGCTGAGGCTGCGCAATCGACCGAACAGGTCCAGTTCATAGGCGCTGATGCCAACGGTGGCCGATTGCTGGGTGCTGATCATGCCTTCGCCGCCGGTGCGCCGCCGTGGCAGGTACTGGCGTGTGCCCTGGGCGTTGGCCGCGATCTTCGGCAGCAGCTCGGCGCGCTGGATGCGGTACTGGGCGCGGTAGGCCTCGGCGTTGAGCACGGCCACGCGCAGGTCGCGGTTGTTGGCCAGCGCGGTGTCGAGCAACTGGCGCAGCACCGGGTCTTGGAACACCCCGCGCCAGTCGCCGGTCAGGTCCGTGGCGGGTGGCCCGCCCCGGTAGGCGACACCCGTAGGGTACTGCTCGGCGCTGGGCGAAGGTGGGCGCTGGTAGTCGGGGGCGAGGCTGCAACCGGTCAGAACGAGAGCAAGCAAGGGCAGGGCGATTCGCGGCATGACAGGGTCTCTGGGGTCAGGTGCCGGCCATCCAGCGGGCCAGGCCATGGCGCCCGCTGACGCCGAGCTTGGCGGTGGCGCGTTTCAGGTAGGTCTCGATCGAGCTGTTCTTCACATTCAAGCGCTGGGCCATCTGCGGCACGGTGGCTCCGGTGAGCAGGCCGATGCACACTTCCTGCTCGCGGGTGGACAGGCGGATTGCCTCCTGCTCCAGGCGCTCGGTGAAGACCTGGCGCAGCGAGCCGGCCTCATCCGCCTGCACGCTGCCCGGACGACGCTGGGCCGTCTGCAGGAACAGCTGGGCATGGTGCTCGACCAGTGGCAGCAGGGTGTCGGACAGGCGCTTGAGCAGCGACAGTTCGGCCAGGGAGAACATCCGCTCGCTGCGCTGGCGATGGCAGCAGATGACCCAGCGCCGGTCGCCGCTGCGCGACACCAGGTTGCACTGGTGCACGGGGGCGTTTATCTGGATCAGCAAGGGGTCTTCCATGCGCATGATGCTTTGCAGCAGGGGATGGCGCAGCTGCGCTTGCGCGGGCGTCGCCTCGGGCAGGCCGGCGCTGCCCAGCACCTTGACCTGGCGGATGTTGGCCTGGTCGCTGTCAAGGGTCCACTCGCTGAGGTCGAGCCGATGGATCGGCACCTGGTCGTCGATCAGCTGGAACATCTGTTCGGCGAAGGTGGCATCGCCGGTGCTGGCAACCAGTGCCCCCAATTGCAGGTACAGGTGCGGGTCGTGGCGGTGTTCGAGGCTGTCGATCAGCTTCATGTCGTCGTCTTCCTTGATCCGGTAACGCGGTGGGTCTCGCGGTCGAGTCCTCTCTGTGGTGGGGCTTGGCGCTATTGAATAGCAGGCTCCGAGCCTGCGTCTGTAGCGGAAAGCGGGGACAGGAAATGTCAAATTATCCGACAAGAAAAGTCGGCATTTCCGTGGGCTCATGCAGCCTTAATTGATGGATTGTCGGACAATTGGCGCCAGAAACCGGCCAGATCGCCGGCGATTGCCCCGTCGGTTGGCGGGGGTAGGCAGGTACCGGCTGCCGACTATCGTCAATTTCCTACAAAAGTTTCAGCGGACTTAGGCGGAGCAATAAGGGACTGGCCAATGTCCGGGTTTGGGGGGCCATACAGGGCGCGGGGTGGGTGCTTGAATCCGCGGACGATCCCGTTTCAAGGAAGACCCGCCCATGCCTGTCGCCGATAGCTTCCCCCTGACCTGCGCCCAGCGCGACATCTGGCTGGACCAGATCAGCCACGGTGACTCGCCGCTCTACAACGTCGGTGGGTATCTGGCATTCGACGGCGCCGTGAACAGTGGTCTGCTGCGGCGCGCGCTGGCGCATCTGGTCGCGCTCCACGACGGGTTGCGCACGGTGCTGGTGCGCGAGGCGGGGGACGATGGCATCGCTCGCCAGCGCTTTGTGGCCGGTTTGCAGGTGCCGCTGGACGAGCACGACCTGCGCGGGCAGGCCGAGCCGTTCGCCGCTGCGCAGCGTCTGGCCAAGACCTTGCTGCAACAGCCCTTCGCCCTTGAAACCGGACCGTTGCTGCGCATGGCATTGCTGCATGTGGATGCCGGGCGCAGCCTGCTGATGTTGCAGGCCCATCACCTGATCCTCGACGGCTGGGGCCTGGAGCAGTTGCTCCACCAGCTGGGCCAGTACTACGGTGTGCTTGAGCAGGGCCTGGCACTGCCGGACACGGCCCCGTCCTACCGAACATTCATCGAGGATGACCTGGCCTACCAGGGATCGGCCCGTCAGCAGCGCGATCTTGCCTATTGGCTAGGCCGTTACCCACAACTACCGGATGCGCTGCTGCAGCCCAAGGAACAGGCCCTGCCGCCAGGTGCCACGCCCAGCCATGCGCTGGAGCGCAGTTTCGACGGCGACCTGCTGGCGCGCATGCGGCAGCTGGCCGACGAGCTGCAGGGATCGGTCGCCCATGTGCTGCTGGCGGCCTTGCACGTGTGCTGTGCCCGGGCCTGGCAGCGGGACGACTGGGTCGTCGGCCTGCCGGTGCGTAACCGTGGCAATGCGCGGGCCAAGGCGACCCTGGGCATGTTCGTCCAGGTCAATGCCTTGCGCATGGACTTCGGTCGGCAGTTGAGCTTCGCCGAACTGGTGCGCGGTATCGGCGATGCCCTGCGGCGCGACCTGCGTCACCAGCGCCTGCCGCTCAGCGAGCTCAACCGGGTGCTGGGGCTATCCCGGGAGGCCCGTGGGCAATTGTTCGAGATCACCGTGTCCTACGAGGAAGAGGGCCATGACCTGCGCTATGGCAGCCTCGGCGCCCACAGCGTGAAGGTATGCAACGATCACGAGCCGACGCCGCTGTCGATCTACCTGCGCAGCAACCCGCACAATGGCAAGGCCTGGCTGCACCTGGTACATAACCAGGCCTGGCTGGCCCCCGAAGAGGTCGAGGTGTTCACTGCGCGCCTGCTGCATGTGCTGGCCCAGGGGCTGGCGCGGCCGCAGGCGGGCATCGACGACTACGACCTGCTGTTGCCTGACGAGCAGCAGCGCCTGCGCCTGTGGAATGCCACCGCCAGCGCAGCCCAAGGCCCGGCCCTGATCCATCGGCGCATCGAGGCCCAGGCCGCGCTGTGCGCCGAGGCGACGGCCGCCGTGCACGAGGGGCGCCACCTGAGTTATGCCGAGCTGAACAACCGCGCCAACCAGCTGGCCACCCAACTGCTGGCCCTGGGCGTGGTGCCGGAGCAACGGGTGGCCGTGGTCGCCCGCCGTGGCCTGGACACCCTGGTCGGCCTGCTGGCGGTACTCAAGGCCGGCGCCGCCTATGTGCCGATCGATCCGGCGCACCCGGACGAGCGCCTGCGCTACCTGCTCGACGATTGTGCGCCGAAGGTGGTGCTGACCCAGTCCGGCCTGCGCGAGCGTCTGCCAGCCATCGAGGTGCCGGTGATCGAACTGGACCGCCTGCCACTGCCCGCGACGGCGTTCGCCGACCTCGAGGTGCCGGGGCTGTCGGGTTCTAGCCTGGTCTATGTGATCTACACCTCCGGCTCGACCGGTCAGCCCAAGGGCGTGATGATCGAGCACCGCATGCTCGCCAACCTGGTCGACTGGCACTGCGAAGCCTTCGATCTCCACCCTGGCAGCGCAACCTCCAGCCTGGCCGGTTTCGGCTTCGATGCCATGGCCTGGGAGATCTGGCCGGCTTTGTGCGCTGGCGCCACCCTGCACCTGGCACCGGTGGGCGAGGGCGGCGAGGACATCGACGCGCTGCTGCGCTGGTGGCGCGCCCAGCCGCTGCAGGTCAGCTTCCTGCCCACGCCGGTGGCCGAGCACGCCTTCGCCCAGGGCGCGCCACATCCGACTCTGCGCACCTTGCTGGTCGGCGGCGATCGCCTGCGCCGGCTGGCCCGAGAGCGTGGCTGCCAGATCATCAATAACTACGGGCCGACCGAGGCCACGGTAGTGGCCAGCGCGGGCGAGGTGCGCCCGGGCCAGGTGCTGCACATTGGCGCGCCGGTGGCCAACACCCGGCTGTACGTGCTCGATGCCCAGGGACGGCAACTGCCGATAGGTGCTGTCGGTGAGCTGCACATCGGCGGCGCGGGAGTCGCCCGCGGCTATCTGAACCGCCCCGAACTGACTGCCGAGCGCTTCCTCGACGACCCGTTCACCCTGCAGCATGGCGCCCGGATGTACCGCACGGGTGACCTGGTGCGCTGGTTGCCCGACGGTACCCTGGAGTACCTTGGGCGTAGCGACGACCAAGTGAAGATACGCGGCGTACGGGTCGAACTGGGCGAGATCGAGAGCGCGCTGGCCAGTCATCCAGCCGTGCGCGAGGCGCTGGTGCTGCTGCGCGACGGCCAACTGGTGGCCTGGTACCTTGGCGAACAGCCGTCGACCCCGTTGCAGTTGCACGAACACCTGCGCAGCCGCCTGCCGGCCGCCTTGCTGCCGAGCGCTTATGTGGCGATGGCGGCCTGGCCGTTGACCGCCAATGGCAAGCTTGACCGCCGCGCGTTGCCCGCGCCGGGCAACGAGGCCACGGTACGGCGCGCCCACGAGCCGCCCCGAGGCGAGCTTGAACAGCGCCTGGCCGCGCTGTGGGCCGAGTTGCTGGAGGTGGAGCAGGTCGGACGGCACGATCATTTCTTTGAACTGGGCGGTCATTCGCTGCTGGCGGTGCGCTTGATCGAGCGCATGCGTCAGGCGGGGTTGCAGGTCGATGCCCAGGTCCTCTTTGGCCAACCGACCCTGGCGAGCCTGGCCGCGTCGCTTGACGGCGCCCCCGTGCACTCGGTGGCGGCCAATCGCGTGGCCCCGGGTTGCCAGCGGATCACCCCAGAAATGCTGGCCCTGACCCACCTCGACCAGGCCGACATCGACCGCATCGTCGACAGGGTGCCGGGCGGGGCGGCCAATGTGCAGGAAATCTACCCGCTGGCACCGCTGCAGGAGGGGCTGCTGTATCACCACCTCACCGAAGACCGTGACCCGTACCAGCAACAGGCGCTGTTCGCCTTCGCCAGCCAGGCTGCGCTGGAGGCGTTCAACCGCGCCTTGGCCGGGGTCATCGAGCGTCACGACATCCTGCGTACCAGCCTGGCTTGGGAAGGCTTGGCGCAGCCGCAGCAAGTGGTGTGGCGCCAGGCCTGGTTGCCGTTGAGGGTGCTTGCGTCCGGTCCGGGCGACGCGGCCACCCGGCTGCGCGAAGAGGGACTGCGGCTGGACCTGCGCCAGGCGCCGATGATGGCTCTGGCCTGCGTCGAGGACAGCGCGCGGCAGCGCTGGCTGGGGCTGCTGCACTTCCACCATCTGGTCAATGACGCCGTATCGGTGCAGCTGCTGCTGGCCGAACTGGCGGTACTGATGGCGAACGAAGGGCATACATTGCCCAGGCCGGTGCCCTACCGCAATTACGTTGCCATGAGCCGCGACGAGGCTCGGCAGGCGGGCCATGAAGTGTTCCTGCGCGAAGCACTGGCCGGGGTGGAGGCGCCGCCGAGGCTGGCCGGCATGGGCGAGGGGATCCAGACCCGTGTCGAGACCTGCGTCCTGACCGTTCCTGAGGACCTGGCCCTGGCGCTGCGCCAGCGCGTGCGCCAATACGACGTCGG